>CAIMVD010000013.1 GCA_903844815.1 uncultured Bacteroidota bacterium
AACCGGCCTAAATCTCTGTCAACCGCAGAAGAATAGAACTCCAGATCGGAACGGCGATATACTACACCGGGTTTTATATGTTGCTTTAAAAATTCCATGATTTCCGGTTACAAAGATAATAATAAATTAAGAAATGCATGATATTTTTGAAATATTCATGCAATTATACTACTATCTTGTCCTTAAATAGCTCATCACATCAAAACTATTCAGGGCAAGACAAAATAATGTAGTCATTTTGCCTTTTCATTCATTTATGCCCGGTAGCAAAATTGTTAATTCAGATTTAGATTTTTGCTTGTGAGAAAAAAAAGTAACAAAGGATAATAACACTTTTTTTATCACCAGCCGGATAAATCCTGATTTTGGAGGTTGTTTTGATGCAATAATTCCACAGCCTTCTTTCAAATATTCGTTAATATTCCGTTTATATGTTCTCGCTTAAATGAAATTACATCACCATTTTGGAGTCCTATAAAAGAATTGAGCGTTTTATACCTCCTTGTGAATACTAAAAGTAGGTGCTGATTAGGTGCTAATAATTACTCAAATGAAATAAAATGAAGTCTAATAAGCAAATAACACTTATTTAACATGCTGTATATCTGATATTTTAATATAATGAAGTAAAATGCAATAAAATAGACTGAAGTCCCGCTCCGGGTACGGTTAAAGCCCTGTATTTCAATTGATTACAGGGTTTTTTCTTTTAATAAATAACAGAATAGTAACATACAATTCACTTTTTGTCGTTAATTATTCTAGTATTGATAGTTCCATTTACCATGTTAGAAAGGCTAGTGACCTTCTTTCCTATTTAGAAAGTCTTCAGGAGTTAGAATGTAGTTTTTCAATTCAGGTATATTATAGTTTATACTCATAAATGCATATAAAATACCCCAAATACTATTAAGATTTCTTGATCATTTTATAGAAAATAACTATTTTATATAAAAAAGCATTTTTAATTTGTCTTGCTGAAACGATGGTTGCTACTTTAGCCGCCTGTCTCGCCGAGTGGCAGGGACGGTTAATCACTAATAAAGCCTGTTAAAAATAGTATCCTTCACCAAAATGCAGTAATGTGTTTCTGTACGATACATCATAATTTGAATGTCGTAACATATCAGTAAAATCATATATATATTCAAAATTCAAAGTATATCTTTTTACTCTGATAGTTCCTCCTCCTAATAACCCGAATGTAAAAGGGTTCTTTTCTGTCATACCTTTGAAGTTAGATGTTGCAAATAACAAGCTTGAATTAATACCTCCCCTAAGTATTAAAAACTTTTCAAATTTGAAGTTCATAACAATTGGTAAATCAAAAGAATAAAATCTTTCAACCCATGATGATTCATTAGCTCCATATCCCCCCGGAAAAGTATTCCTAGCTCCTTTTGCTGTAATAGCAAAACCAACATTGGGGAAAAATCTTGTGGAATCTCTTTTATATAAATCGTAATTTACACCTGCTTTGAAGGATGAGATGGAAGTATATTGATTACCAATTTCGATACCAGTGTCATTGTCTATCTCTCTAAGGTTACTTACACCTCCTGAAACAGCAACAGAAAACTTCTTCTGTGCAAAACAGTTTGATGATATCAGGATTATACAAATCGTAGTAATTATATTTTTCATATTATTTGGGTTTAATGTGAGTTATTTTTTTTTCGCTGAAGGTGTAACTTCCAAAAATGCCATAACCATTTTTTATGTTTGAAAATACCGGCGAGGTATATTCAAAAAAAGGATCTTCTTTTGTGTATTCATATTCTTTAAGACTTTCAAGGAAAGTTTTAAATTCTTTTGAAATATTAAATAGCCTTCCAACAATATGAACAGTATCGAATTTATAAAAAGTGCTATAAAAACTTTCTTCCCTCCAGGTTTTCTGACCATTGAACAATCTGTCATCAAAATAACTTAAGATAAAGCTATCATCTGGTTTTGATGAGAGTATAAGATCCTCATCATGAAATGCATCATAATAAAAAGAATAGTAATTGGCATTATTTTCCGGATCATAGAATGAGTAAAGAAGTTTCTCACCTTTCCAGTTTATAGTATCTTTTCTATAGATTAGAGAATCTATATCAATAGATGGAAGGATGTACTGTTCCCCTGATTCGGCTGTCCCATAGTCTTTAGTTGTAATTATGATTTTATAAGCAACGCCCTCCTTCAGGATTATGCTGTCAGGAGAAATAAAAAAGCAACTATCAGTTTCATTTAAGTTGGATACAGGGAAATTGTCAGCATATAAAGTTACATGAACATCTGGAACATAGCTGCTTTGATGTGTATCGTTACTTGGAACTGACTTGGAAATCTGAACCTGAACTCCATAATTCTGGCTAATAAAACCATGAGCGATTATCTTACCTCCGTCATAATCAGGCTCGAAATCAATTTGCTTGACTAGCTCACAGGAAGTCATGAGCGAGATAACGAGAATAATTAGTACCAGCGGTTTCATTTAAAACTCTATTGAATAACTTATAGAAGGAATGATTGAAAACAGTGATTTCTGATAGGTTTTCCCATTGTAGGGATTATAATAAACATAAACTGGGTTCTGGTGTGCATAGATATTATAAATGTTAACTGATAGTTTTTTTATATTCCCTTTTTTTGTTTTTCCAGTTTTTTCAATGCCAACATCCAATCTGTGATATAACGGAAGCTTCATGTTATTTATTCCGGAGTAATTAAAATATCCGTAATAAAAGCTATTATCTTTTGAATACGAAACAGGCAGAGTAAAAGGGGTACCTGTCGACAAAACAAAGTTGGAGTTTAATGAGTATTGCTTATTGAGCGTTATTCTGGTTAATACAGAGAGAGCATGCCTCCTGTCATATCGAAACGGAAATTTTAATCCATTATTAAGATCATTGAATTGACGATAACTCCATGAGAGAGTATACGCTAATGTTGCTGACACAGGAGCAACACTTCTCTGTAACAGGAATTCTAAGCCATAGGACCAACCTTTTCCTCCTTTCGCAATTAGCTTTTCAAGATGAGAAAAGTCGCTAAATACTCCGGTTGCAGATTGATAATTTATTAAATCATACATCCGTTTGTAATAACCTTCAATACTGAACTCTATTTTGTAGGCTGGTATTTCGCCATACAGACCAGTTGAGAACTGGTTGGATTTTTGCGGAGGTATACTATCGGTAGCAGCAATCCATACTTCCCTTTCAAACCCCTGGTAGTTTGATACTAATGAATGATTATATTGTACCATACGGGTGTAGTTTACCTTAACTGATAAATTATCGGACAACAAAACCCTCATAGAAAGTCTTGGCTCAAAGTTGAACATGAGTGGGTTTTTATAGAAATATCCAACTACCCTAAGTCCGGTATATAAGCTGACTGAGGGGCCGATACTAATATCATCCTCTATGAAGAAAGCATTTTCAAGTGATCTTAAGAGTCCTGCAGAGCCAATTATTGTATCGGCTTGTGATGCCAGAATTGAATCACGATTCTGGATGAGAACTTGACCTGGTAAAAAACTATATCTGCTTATTTCGATTCCGGTTTTTATTGAGTGGTTGCTACCAGGATTCCACTCAAAAATTGATTTAAGGCTCAACTCTTTTATAGTTGATGTGCTTGTTGATTTATGAAAATAATTGTCGAGATAGTAATTACTTGAAAATGCAGAGGATATTTTATTCCGGTAATCGGAGTATATAAGACTTGTTTTGAGGAACATTTTACTAGTGGAAATGAGAGTATGTCCAATTGTTAAAATATTAGTATGAAGTTGTAAATGGTCTTCAGAGGACTCGTTTTTACTTTTTTCTTCAGATCCCTGAAAATCAGACCCTGAATAAAAATTTGCAAAGACTTTATTTCGATCATTTAATTTATGATTTATTTTCATGTTAATATCGAAAAAGGTATATCCAGCCAGGGAACCTTCGGATCTTATATTGTTTTTGATTCTTATTGGTAAAGTCAATAAGTCTAGATAAGATGCTCTGGCTGCAATAAGGTACGATGTATTTTGATTTTTGATTGGTCCTTCGAACAGTAAACTTGATTGCATTACTCCCAGCATAAATTTACTGTGCTTTCTGTTTATGTTTCCATCTTTAGCATGTATGTCAAGAACTGAAGATGCGCGACCTCCAAACCTTGCTGGAAACCCTCCCTTGTATAGATCCACTGATTTTATGGCATCCGAGTTGAAAAGAGAGACAAATCCTCCGACATGATTTGTATTATATATTTTGGCTCCATCCAACATTATAAGGTTTTGCCCTCTGTCACCTCCTCTTACGAAAAATTCAGAAATACCATCTCTGCCGGGTGAAACACCTGGTAGAAAAGTTATTGCTTTTATCAGATCCGGAACACCCATCAATGAGGGAACAGCTTTAAGTGTGTTTATTGGGATTATTTCTAATCCTGTGTTAGTTTGTTTGATATTTGACTCACTCTTTCCTGTAATTAATACTTCACTTAACTGCACAGAGGTCAGGGTAAAATTAATTGAAGTATCTCTTTGTAGGTCAAATACAATATTTGAAGAATTATATCCTACATACGAGACTTTAATCGAGATCTCACCTTTAGGCAAAGTAATACTGTAATATCCTGATGAATTTGAGATAACTCCTTTTTTAATGTCATTTCAAAACACGTTGCAGAAGTTAAAAACTCACCTGATATCTTATCCTGAATATAGCCGCTGATTGTATAGGACTGACCAATTGCAATATTTTCAAGAAATAAGAAGCAAAATGCAATTGAGAGGAGACTTTTCATATTAGATTAAGGTAACACGTAACATGCAAAAAATATGTTAGTTAAATATAAGTAGATTTTTATTCGAATTTTGAGTAATTTTTTTAGGTCTTTTCATTTAGTAGACTCCAGATGGCATAATCCCGATAAACGTGCAAGATTTGACATGATATGATAAAGTTGTCACGAGATGCCAAAGTCCCGATAAACGGTCAGGTTTTAATTAGCGTGAAAAAGTTGTCCATATGACTGAAGCAGGGCCAGCTAATAAGCATGTGTTTTGCAGCAGGGACGGTAGATCTTATTTAAGTTTTAGCAACAAGAGCTTGTTCAAAGTGGGACTTAATGATCGTTTGGGGATTTAATTAATATAGTGGTGGAAATGGTAAGGTAATAGACACTTCAGTACTTCTGCAGATCGCAAAAATCCCATTCCCATTCTTTATATTGCCGTTGAGGTAGATTGGTTCAGCAAATGGATCCTCAATTGTTTTTTCGTATGTATATAGACTTTTTTCGAAAATATATAGTTCTTTTGGTATTGATAAAAGCTTAACTCTGAATGATGTAAAGAAATGGAATAGCGAGTATCCATCATTAAATTTAGCCACCAACGAAAGGTCGCATATGTTTCCTTGAATATTATTCCCATCGATGAAAAAAGCTTTAACCCTAGTCTGTAGTAACGAAGATCCCTTATCTGTGCAATTCAGGTGGAACATTTTCAAACCGTAAAAAATGGCATTGAAACCCTGTACATTATTATTCCTAACAGAAAAATCCAAAAAGCCTAGTATGCCTGGTGCCAGATGTATATTCATGCCGGTTCCTTCTAATAAAATAGCGTAGTATTGACCTTCTTGTGAGCTAAAAGAAATATCTAAAATTGCATATTTTATACTATCATTCAGGAAATTCCGACAATTAATTCTGCTTAGTTTAATTCCTGGTTCGGTTTCTTTATGAACAGAGACTAAATTTAAAAATGGTGCGGCTTCAGGTACGAGTATTTCAGAAGAGATGTCATCTAGATCATCTGATTGAGCTTTAAAAAAATATCTTTCGCCTGATTTGAATTCAATATCAGGAGGTAATTTATAATATTCAAGATCTTTTATATTTGAATCAATAGATACTGAAAGTAATTCCTCATTCTCCGAAGAAATTGAAAATGAAATAGTATTTAAAGAATCATCCATGGGATCAGAGAATTCTAATTGAGATGATCTTTCAATTAAAATATATCTTAAATAATTATGAAGTGAATATGGATTTTGATAATCGAAACTCGTGGTATCGTCTGCATCGATAATTCCGACTGAGCAAAGTTGCTCAGGAAGGTTTGGGCGATAGAATCGTTCCTTGCTTTCACACCGGGAAACCAGTATTATCGATATGGGTATTAAAATAATAATTAAAATCTTGATTAACTTATTCATACTTGCCTGTAACAAGATCTATGTTAAGATTGCTGCTTCTGCATATGGCGAATACACCATTCCCATTTATGATATTTCCCTTAAGATAAACCGGTTCCGAGAAAGGATCTTTCTGAACCATTGTATAATTCCGGAGGTTTTTTTCGAACAGGTAAAATTCTTCAGGAATTGAAAGAAGTTTTATCCGGGCTCTATCAAAAGTCTCAATTGGTGAATATCCATCATTGTATTGTACGGATAGTTTAATATTACAGCTATTTCCCGGTATTTCACTTCCATCAATAAAAAACCCAAGTACCTGGAATAAATTTGTTTCTAGTCCTTCCTCTGTACAAACCCAGTGAAGTGTATTTAAGCCCTGTATCTCTGCAAAAAAACCTGGTGTATTTGTTTCTTTTACTGAGAAATCTAGCGGACCTGAATATGGCAAAGGCATATGTATCATTCCCCTTCCAATCAATAATATCGCATAATAATTTTTCTTATCATTTTCATTGCTAAATGAAATATCGAAATGAACCGAAGTTGCAGTATTACGAACAGTACAGTTTGTTGACATGGAAATCTGCACTTCCTCTTTTTTAATTGATATCAGAGTAAGGGGGGCAGGAGGATTCGGGACAACAGTACCAGATGAAATCAAAGGTAGGTCTTTCACATTTGCCTTAAGAAAATAGCTTTCTCCTGAATTGAATTTAATATTATTTGGAATTTCAAATTTCAGGGGACTTTTAATTTTTGAGGAACTCCGGTAGCTAAATATTTCACGATTTTCAGAGGAAATTTCAAATTCAAATTCATCTAAAGTATCGTCATCAACTTCTGGATATTCCGACTGAACCGACTTTTCAAATGTGATAAAACGCATGCTATTCCGGATATCCTTTATACTGAGAAAAGAAAAGCCATATTTGATCGTATCATCAACATCAATAATGCCTACACTACACAGCTGTTCAGGGAAATTTGGACGATAGAATCGTTCCTTTTTTTCACAGCTTGCAAGTACAAATAAAATCCAGATTGTAATGCAAATCGTAAACGTTTTCGAAATTATTAGTATTTTTTGGTAGCCTTTCATTGCTGATTTCAGTTTTCTGATTGTGGAACTCGGATCTTTAGTATTTAATTGTCAATGTCAATGAAGGCATCACAGGAAACAAGGAGATGTTTTTATAGTAATATACTTTAGAATTGTTGTCGTAGGTCTTCAGAAAATAAAAAGTGTTTTTTCTGTTATAGGCGTTGTAAATATCAACATCAAGAAGAAAAGTGAATCTTCTTTTGTAAATGACATGACGGAAGGAAAGATCGAGTCTGTGGTAATCAAAATACCTAATGTTGTTCTTTGTCTCAAAAAACTCACCATAAGACGTGTCGTGCATATAAATTGTAGCAGGTGACCCGGAGGTGAAGATCCAGTTGAATCCGAAGCTCGTTAGGTTATTAAAGTGATATTTTGCAGTTATGTTTAAATTATGAGGACGGTCGGCACTCGATGGTATCCAAATTATCCCTTCGGGAGCATACCATTCTCTTTCTGATCTTGAATAGGTATAACTGATGCTTCCTGTGAGCTTTCCCTTCATCTTCATGAGGCCCATCTCAAGTCCATATGCCCTCCCATTTATTCTGTCCAGCATATCATCAAGAGAGTTGTCGAAAATGAAACTTGCACCCGGTTTGAAATCAACCATCCCGGAAGTTTTCTTATAATATCCATCTATTGTCCATATAAAATTATTGTCAAGCTGCCCTTGAAAACCTGCTGAGAATACATCAGAGATTTCAGGACCAAGATTTTTTGAAACCGGTAGCCAAAGCATTGATCTGAGACCAGCATTTGATCCTTCTACAGAATGGTCGAACTGGCTAAGCCTTACATAATTGATATGAGGTGATAACGAGCCTTTCTGATCATAAGCCAATCTTAAGCGGGGCTCAATAACATAAAATGCAGCATCTTTTATAATTCCACCCGAAACTCTCACTCCGCTTGTAAGTTGAAATTTTTCCGCTAGAAGGGCTGTATAGGAGAAAAAAACGGCCGGTTCAATTACCCTGCTCGATTCGCCGAAAACCTTTGTTTCCTTTTTACCATTCAGAATATTGGTAGCAATGTTATTTGGGGAATAAAATCTCAGCCTGTTCGTTACACCTGCTGTAAAACTTGATGAGTTATCACCAATGTTAGCAAGAGCTGATGAACCAATGGTACTTATAGTTGGAGAAAATGAGTATGAAACCAGTGAGGTTTCAAAAGGATCGGAACCGTTCAATGATTCCTCGGTTTGCATAAAAATTTCGCGGCCCATTGAAATCCTGTTATAATTAAGATTGAACTTCCATCTTACCACCCTGTCTGTGGGCATTTCCCATTGCAAAGCATGCACCATATTGTTCCATCCGTTCGTAAGTCCATTTGCATAATTGATAATTGTATCGGAATTCTGGCTACTTATTGTTTCTATATCCTTCCCTTTGTCATAATTTCCGAAAAGCAGATAGCTTATTTCACCAGATTTCTCAGAACTATGTGATAGTCTGAGGAAACCATCATAAAATGTGTAATCATCTGGAGGCAAATTGTCACTTATTTCGGTGCTGGCAATTTTCTTCAACAGCGGAGCGTATAAAGAGTAATTGCCACGTTTCAGGCCTAATGTGAGATCCCATTTTGGTTTATCAAGAGGAAGATCAACTGTAAATCCTGAGGAGAGCAAACCGAACCTTAGCTGTGCCTTGAGGGAGTCTGAATGTGGCCTTTTAAAATCGAGGCTTATTATTGAGGAAGCCCCACCACCAAGCTCGGCTGGAAAATAATCCTTATACAATTCAGCACTTTCGAGAAAATCAAGATCATAGGGGGAAACGAAACCCAAAAGATGGCCAGGGAGAAAAAAATAGCATCCATTAGCAAGAACAATGTTTTGGCCCACACCACCACCTCTGACATAAATATCTGAGGAGCCATCCTTCCCAGCGACAACTCCTGGCAATAATTGAAATGATCTTAAAAGATCTGGTTCGCTGAATAATCTGGGAGTTTCCCGGAGAGAGGCAGGAGTCATGATGAAGCTGCCAACTTGGGTAATTTCTACATTTTTTATTGAATCCCCTAAGATCTTTACTTCGCCAAGCTCAAAAGGAGATACAAGAACGAGAATATTTATAACCGTATCGGATCTTGCCTCAAACTTAATATTTGCAGGCCTATAGCCGAGTACACGCGTAGAAATTTGTTTTCTGCCCGGGGATGAATTGAATGTGTAATCCCCGTAACGATCGGTCGTAACAACTTGGTCACCTGGGTTTAGAAATACCACTCCACCAGAGATTGGTTTTCCTTCGTTTTTGTCGAGAAGTTTACCGCTTATTTTAACAGACTGACCTTTGATGACTGAATTTGCCAAAAGCATGATTAAGAATAGGAAAGTTTGGGCTCCTTTAAACATAAGTCAATAGATTGGATCAATCAAAAAGGCAAAGAATTAAAGTCCATATTTTTAATCTAATAAATATAGAACAAAAAAAGATGTTTTTCAAATTATGATGAATCATGAAAGTATTGTTTTCAAGTAATGATTTAGTTGTCTCGGTTACAAAGTCCCGATAAATGGGCAGGATTTGTCCAGAGCCGAAGTCACGGATTTGGCAGATGAAAAGTTAAGTGTCACGAAAAATAGTCACGGTGGCGAGCAAAAATTGTGACAAGGTTATTACCCCAACCGTCCGTCTTATGCTTTGGCGCTTATTTTAAACTTGTAATGAGAAGCAATTTGTTAATTCATTTTCCCAACTATTTCGTCAAGGAGTCTCCTTCTCATCGTTATTGTTCCATTTAATCCATTTATTATAAAAGTATTTTCATATAAATAAATAATGTCATTGAGTCCAAAATCACCGCCTACAAATAATATTGATTTAATGGTATGTTTAAAACCATTGATAGTGTCCTGGATATTTGATTCAATAACTTTAGAATCGGATTCTATTGCGCCTACACTCCATAGATACTCGATTAATTGTTTTTTATTCACAGTTAAAAGAGCTGTCTCAGGAATTGTCCCAACTGTATCAATTATTTTAAATTTGTCCAAAATAGGTATGAAATAGTCCTTTTTATGGGCTCTAAAAAGAACTATATCCTTTTTATTAGTAGGGCTTACTCTTTTGAACTCAAAGAATTTTTCTGTCTGCCTTTCGGAAATTAAATTCCGATATTGGGAAGAATATAAATTCGAATATTCTGTCCAATTCCTGGCTTCATTAACATCATTAGTCGCCAGGTCTATCCAAACATGTTTGCGTTGATCTAATGGTTTTACACTAACAGTATTTACATAATAGACTGAACCACTATCAATTGATTCAAAGTAAAAACCATCAGGATATTTATAATCCGCTGAGTAGGCTTTAACCAGAATCGGATTTGATTTATCATAATCATCTTTTTGAATTTCACAGCCGGTTATAATATAGCTAAGACAAACAAGTAAGAATAGTTGTTTCATTTTTTTCAATCTTTTAGTTAGTTGTCTACCGCAAAAAATGTTCCAATTAATAATCGAGTTTATTTTTTTTAAATTAGGCATAGAATTTTCTCTGGTTTTTGCCAGTCCCGGTAAACGGACAAAAGTTATATGGTCACGGTAAAACTCTCTTACGTATGAGTCCCGGTAATGAAAACGCAATTTACGTGTCACGGTGCATTTTATAAATAGAGAGCAAAAACCATTTTAGTTGTCTAAACGATAAGAATTCTACTCTTCGCTGTTATGCTTGGGCGCATTTTGTCCGGGATGAATCTGTCTCGTAAGTCGCTGGCGCTTAAGCATAACTTGTTATATGTGTAATATAGGTATGTATAATTGATTCTCTTAGTAGTTATTGTTTACCTTTTGTTGTTTATATAATATCTTCCTTAAATAGTTCTTTCATTTTGATTCACAACTGCAACTTAAAGCACTGCCCCGTCAGTCACATAAGCATTTTGATATAATGTACTTAATTACAGATTCGTACTTTGCTTATTCTCTGACTATCACAATCACAAATCATATTAAAATTAAGCAAAAAATTGAATTGGCTTATGTTATTACTATCTTATATTCATTTTTTTACTCTACAGGAGTAATCCTCCCATTTCAATATTTCTAGGAAATCCAGATCCTGATTATTTTATATAAAATAAGTGATATCTATAAAATAATAATCTGAAACCATTTAAACTTGATAATTATAGAAGGATTCTTATCCCATTATTGGCAGAGAGAAAGGCCAGATTGAGATAATGGAATTCGATAATAATTTTAAAACTTATGAATGTTCTCTTTGATCAGTGCTAATATGATCTCAAAATCAGGTTGACCTTTGTAGTACAACTGGGCCGATTCCCTGTAACGTTGGATAA
>CAIMVD010000014.1 GCA_903844815.1 uncultured Bacteroidota bacterium
AATTACACAATTATGAAAATTAAAAATGTTAATTACGCCACGCAAATTGTTAATAATACCACATTTTTTAACTTTATTCACTTTTAACTTTAGCTCACTTTAAGTACTGATTAGTTACTAAGATTTTAATAAATCCCGAATGGGTTTTAAAAAATAGTGAATCGGTAAATGAATTTACTTTGGATTTTGATTTTTTCATTTCATTAATTTTTTTATCAATTAGCAATTTTCTATATCCTCTTTTCTATACGCCAGATTTATAAATCTGAATTTTAAAAAAAAGTCTAAGGTCTCATAGTTCACATAATCAATTGTTTATGATTTATGCATAATTTCTAATTACCTCATACAACTGTTTAATCTGGATTGATGTAAAAAGGTTACCCTGTTTTAGGGTTAAATTTTCTGGTATTCATAAAAAACTTATATATGGTATGAAATAATTGTTACTATCAGAGCATAGAGCTCAGAGTCAAAAGGATGGAAAGTAATTAAAAGGCTTTAGAGGCTGTAGATCCTGTAGAAGCTGAATGGACTGTATTATAATTAATGACTTGCATGACCCTTCTACGCTTACGCTTTGGACTTCGCCCGACATAGTCCCGCACGAATGGCAAAGCCTGCACGACTATCCTACGCTACCTACTTAGTTTCATTTCAGAGGCTAATTCAAAATATTTTAGAGTGCATAACTGTATCAAAATGATTATTTGCTTACTGAAAGCTTCTAATTTTGTATATTTGCAGAAACAATACTCTTGAACGAAAAAGTTAAATACTGGATTGAGCTGTCAGATTAAATATTGAAGCCAGATATCCGACACATAAGCAGCAGCTTTTAAAGGGTCTTACAAACAATCGTTGTAAAGAAATATTACTTAAAACCAAAGTTTTACATAAATGGGTAAAAGAGAGGTTATAAAGAAACTGGTGAAGTATAAACTTTTAATTTCAAGTCATTTTGACGTTGATAAAGTAATTCTCTTTGGCTCTTATGCCAGAGGAACTCAAAAAACTGACAGCGATATTGATGTTGCTGTTATTGTAAATTCTATTGACACTGATTTTTTCACATATTCTCCACTGCTCTGGAAATTAAGACTTGAGATTGATAACAGAATAGAACCCGTTTTGTTAATCAACGGACAGGATGACAGCGGGTTCCTTCAGGAGATTCAACAGACAGGAATTGAAATCAACTAATAATTCAGCAGAGGCTGTATTATTGTTTTGACCTGGGCGACTTGCAAGACCTGCTGGACTTGCATGACTTAAAAGACGTAAATTTCTATTTTCGTTTTCTTTGCAAATTAGCCATTACGTCTTTAAAGGCGCGCCATCTCCTCGAGGTTCTCAGCTTTTTTGGGTTTGCAAGAAATGAGGATAACTGAGAATAAGAGCTGGGCAATGATATATCTAGTTTTCATTATAGTAGGTACATTAATAAGGTTTGTATTACATCTGCTCCAAGCACGCTGCAAAAAAATATTACTAGCCTTTTCTTTGGTCCCATCCTATTTTTTGGAAAAAATTAATCGCTACTTTTTCAACCTTACTATCATCAAAACCGGATTATCTGTTTCCTTAAGACTATTCGCCAAATTTTCAAGATGCTTTTTCTTTTCAGGGTATTTAGGAATTGAAATTCTAAACTCATGACATGCAATTTGAGCTTTAAAAATTTTAGATTCCAGCCACATAACCATTAATGTATCATTGATTTGCCTTTCAGGAAGAAAAGACGGACCAGAATCCCAATCATTTTTAAACCCTGCGCCGCTTAGGAAAATTATTTCAGATTTAATTTTATCAAAAATTCCAAATTTTGTGGAATCGGAAAACCCCCAGTTCAATTTAATAAGAATAGATTGTTTACTCTCAAATACATCACTAATTCTTAATTTCGTATTTAGATAATTTAGCTCTTCCTGTCTATTAACTTGGGAAAAAGCAAAATCATGGTCCATTTTCATTTTCCCAAGTTTGATTATAGAATATGGTTCAGGTTTAAGATTGTTTAATCTGTAAAGGGTATCTACACCAAACTCCATAAAATACAAATTATTTTCATGGAAATAAATTGGCGATTTATCAATCCACATTCCAGGATAATTAATCCTTTTGTAAAAATTGCGAATTGTACTGAGGGTTTTGCCAGTTGAATCTATCAAGTACCAACTAACTAATCTTTCATCAGTCCTGCTGGGTAAATTTATCTGATAAAATATAAATCTATCCGAATTTAGAATACTAAAGTGAGAAGACTTGAATACAATCTTTATTGATCTTTTAAATAAACCTTTAAAATCAAAAACCAATAGTTCAGGATAGGACAAAATATAAACCTCTTTACACTTATTGTTTATGCAAAAATCAAGTACATATCCATATTCTCCGGGGCCTCTCCCGTTAGATCCTATTTGTCTTAAGAATCTTCCTCTTGAATCAAACTGGATTATTTTTTTTGTATCACTTATAAAGAAAAATGAATCACTTATTGCCACTTGATCTAACTTTTCAAGAATACTATACTGATTAGTCTGCAGGGAAATGTATTCCACTTTATCAGTCAAAAAGCTTAGGGGAACTAATTCACTGTGATTTATATTAGCCTCTAAATCAATAGAATATTTAGGAGAAATAGAATCTTCTTCTTTTAAAATTTTATTTGCTGATTTGATATTATTACATGATATGAAAATTGCATTTAATGGCAATAAAGTAAAAATTACTAACCTGAAAAAATGAAAAGATCTTAAACGAAATTTTAATTTACGCATGGCTTTTTATTATAGATTATTCAAAAAGTTAAGAATGACACATATATATTATGCTGGAGTTTTACTCTTAAATTTCCAATATAGGCAGGTTCATTTTAATTTAAGGAGTTTCCTGAATGATATTTAATGCATTATTTTTCACAAACAGTTATATCCAACAAGAAACTCCTTAGTTACACCTTTAATTAAAAATCCTATGTACAATTAGCACAATATCCATCCGGATAAAATCTTTTCACATATGCAGTACACGTATCCTGATTGCTCGCAGGTATTACCCCAAGATAGTACTCACCATCATAGACGTCACAAGTTGTACCATTTACTCCTCCATAAAGGTTTCTTAGATCATCCCCATTCAACACTCTATCTTGATTTATATTAAGTAATTTTAATTTTAGCATTTCAATAATATTTTTATGGTTTTACATTCAATTAGTCCTGATTTATCATTTCACAGGCAGCAACAATGGTGATTGTAAGTACTTTTATTAGCTTAACTTGATCCCCCTTTCCTTTTAGAGAAAGGTCCGGGCAGTAAGCTGGTGAGGTACACTGGACAAAGCTTACTGCCCTTCTCTTTCAAATAAATGTTATCACATATTTATCTTCAATTCTTAATCGTACTTCTTATAGGATTTATAAACTTATTGATCAGCCTGGTATCTCTGGTAATTATATCTGCAGTCCCGTCCATCTCATGAATAAACCTGATTTTCTCCCTGTAAGAAGATGTCATTCCTTCGGTCAATTCAATATCAGCGCTGAATCCTCCCTCGCCTGGCACCTGAGATACTGAATAAATTCTTCCCCTCAATACGCCAAACTGCATGTATGGAAATCCCGAGAGTTTTATATTAACTTTCTGCCCAATCTCAATCTTTCCGAAACCGGAAATTGGAATTATTGCTCTTACAACAATATTTACAGGGCTGGAAGGAATTACTGTCGCAAGTATTTCACCCGGCTTAATTACCTGATTTTCATTCCTGAAACGGGTTAGTGTAATACTCCCTGCCACCGGACTTTTTACTACATACCTCTCTTCCCATTGAGAAATTGCAGACCGCAGTAGCTGCAATGTTTCCTCCATACTTAAGATATATTGTTTTACTTCTTTATCGTACTGAACCTGAAGATCAAGTTTCGACTCCTTCATTCTCAGAAAATCGGATTCGTTATTTCTGAGTGAGGCATTAAATACACTGAACGAGTAAAGTTTTTGTATATAAACCTGCCTCGATTTATTAAATTCCTTGGCAGAAAGCGAGTAACTATCTTTATTAAAAAGCATTGAATCGCGATCAAAACTGTTCTTGGCGAGTGCCAGGTCCTCAATAAG
>CAIMVD010000015.1 GCA_903844815.1 uncultured Bacteroidota bacterium
ATTAATGTTAATTCAGTTTGAATGGTTGATAAATCGTGCCTGTCGAATGGTTTTTTCTTCTTCATTCGATAAATAGTACAATGCAATGAATCAATTTTACTTGGATTCAATATCCCTTTATCGGTCAAAAAACTTTTTGAAAATATGATGCACTGTTTTTGAATATCGGATATTACATTAAAAAAGTCACCCTCTATCTGAGGAGCAAATGAACTTGTGGGAGCATCAAAAATAAGTGGATAGTCATTTTCCCTTCTTATTGTAGTAAGCTCAGAAATAGCAAATAAAACAGACATATACATTGTGGTCTTTAATGCCTGATTAGGATTTGTTACAAATACATCATTCTTATCCTGTAAAACAATTCTTGCCTGGCCTTCATGTGTTTAGATAATTCTAATTATACCATGAAAACCATCAATGTTGAGTTTTTCCAAGTATTTATTGGCTTTTTCTTCCAACAATCTTAAAAAATCACTAGTGTTTTTTTCTTTGCCATATTTAAATGCACTTTGGATTTTGTTGAAAGCTTTATGAACTTTACTATACGTACTTGCTACGGAACATTTAGCTAACTTATCATATGCTTCTTGTTCAATTTTCAGTTGGCTTTCCAGTTCTTTCTCTTCACTTTCAAGAATAATTATTTGCTTTTCAGCTTCATTTCGGTAATCAAACCAATTTTTAATATTCTCGTATGCATTCTGCAATTGTTCTTCAGTAAAAGTATTGTTTTGTGATAAAAGTTTCTTCTTATTATCTTCTTCAAGGTCAATACTTACCTGGATTTTTCTTACTTCTGCTTTGCGGGCTTCATTAAGGTCAATTTTACAACGTATTGTGTTAATTAAATTATTAATGTCTTCTTGATTATATCCCAAACTTATGCTTTTTTGTTCCAGTTCTTTGGCATAATTATTTTGAAACAGAGATACTTCTTCCTTTCTTTCTTTTGGTTGTTGACTTTTAAGTAATTCATTGAGTTTATCAACCATGAAATTGTATGCATCCGAACCTTCTTTTGCCTCTCGCCCACAAACTTTGCAAAACTCATCACTTATCATCTCCTTCATCGTATTTTCATCTGGAATATAGATTGAAAGCGGAATTACTCCATTTGACAAACTGTTTGAAATTTCTTTAAATGCCTCTTCTTTTCCCTTTTGTCTTTTATCTTCATCTTCTAACTTCCTTTTTTCTTTACTGAAAGCATTGACTTTTTCTTGGTATTCCTTGAATATTGGAGAGAAGCCACACAAAATCCACATATCATCAAGCAGCTTTGTTGTATAATCTTCACTAATAAAACCTTCAGCTTTACGTTTCTTTTCATCTAACGATTTCAACCTTTCATTTATATCTTTTAATAGTGTGCTGGCTTCTTTGCTATTTTCAATTTCAGTCAATTTTGTTGAGTAGTTATTTGCGTTTGTTCTATTTGTCTTTAGTCTTTGGCGTACATTGCTTAGTTTAAGCCTAAAATTGTCAAGGTTTGAACGTATTTCGCCTTCACGTTGAGAATTTTGTTTATCAGATTTCATTGCTTTTTCATAGGCCTTGCGTGATAGATCCTCAGCATAATCAATAAACCCCATATTATTATCCTCATTACCTGTATAATATGGATCAAATTCCCGAATGTTTGAAAATGTTTCAATAAGATATCTCAAGGCCTCTGGGTTATTAAAAACATTTAAATTTTCCTCCCCTTTAAACAAACAGTACTTCCGAATAGCCGCTTCAAAATAGCGGTCCAACAATTTACCTCCATGTATCTGAACCCTTTCATTAGCATTATTCATCCAACCTTTGAATTGAAAATCTTCAGTTCTAACTTCGTTCTTTGCATTTTTCTTAAACGAAAAAGATTTTTCCACTATCTTTTCACCATCGTGTTCAAAAATAAGAGCCACCCGCAAAGTGTCACTTTCGTTTTGAGGCAATTCTGAAATTTTCTTTTCTGAAATAAGTCGAGAATCCATATTTTGCGTAGAAGTATCAAATAACCACTCCAAAGCTTCAAAGAAGGTCGTTTTTCCATCCCCATTATCTCCAATAAAAAGCACTAACCCATCATTAAATTTGATAATATTCTTACCGTAGTAACTTCGAAAATTTTCTATTGTAATTTCTTTAATCTTCATAATATGTTTTGATTAAGATAATTAAACACTTCATTGTAGATCTCTTTCTGGATGCTTTTTTCAGTACTTCCATTAATGCCACGAATTATTTTAGCCACAGCCACAACGATAGGATTGTCACTTTGAAGTGCATCCTTAATCGTTTTGAAATCGTCAGGATCATATTTGTAAACCGAACTTAGGTCATTGTCTGACAGAACTAGTTGTAACATTTTATCCTCGTTAGTCATTGTGGTATAAGTTTAAATTATAATGATTCATTGTTTCTAAAAGCACATCAATAGTATGAGAGCTATTTTCGGATAAAGTGGCGAAATTATTTACTCGCTCCAATTCTTTTTTTAAGATGCTTCTTTCCATCTCGTAGCTATCGCTGTTTGGATTCACTTCTGGGATGACTACCAGATCGTGGATGTAAGCAAATTGTTTATTAGGATGTTTCCGTAAAATTCTACCCCGGCGCTGAACAAATTGTCTCGGGTTACCTGTGCTAGCACAGAAAATCGCTAATTCCGCACGAGGAACATCCACTCCTTCATCAAGACATTTCATAGATGTTAACACATCAATTTCACCAGTAGCGAACTTTTCTAGAATTTCGTCCTTTTCATTTGTACCTGAAATAAATTTGCGTACAGTTAATCGGTTGTCAATATCTTTTACTGTCCTTGTAAAAACATCTATTAAATGCACTGCCTCATTATCGTCAGTAGATTCATCTAATTCAGAAAATGTATCCGTTTCAAAGAAGTCATTTGGGTCATTTCCTTCAGGAACATAAACAAGAGTATATTTAAGATTACCCTTTTTGTTGTATTGCTCCGAAATTATATCACTAAAAGTCGATACTTTATTGACTGCTTTATGAATAATTCGTTTCCGGGCTAATAATAGAGCTGTTAAAATGGTATCATTCTTGTCAAAACCCCCCTTTTGGGGATTGAAATATTTTGCAATTTTGACTGACAGTTTCAAATATTCAGTCATTTCAGAGTCAGTCAATTTAACTAAATGGGGAAAGTAATAATATCGGCATAAGACTGGTTTGATATTTTTATCCTTATCTCCATTAATTGCTAAACTCATTGGAAATTCATATGTGTATCCATTTTCGTTTCCAAAAAATGTAAATAATTTAACATTGCCTTCTTCATCAAATTGTCGTTCAGGTGTTGCTGAGAGTCCAATTCTACGTTTAAAATTTACTTTCGGCAAGAGTTTCAACAATGTTGCTGAACCCATGTTGTGACATTCGTCTGCAATCAATAAAGTTTTAGAAGGTAATTGGTTTAATTCAGAGAAAATATAAAGTTTTGCAAATGAAGCATAAGTGGAAATTACAATGTAGGATATTTGTTCAGTCGGAAAAAGTCGCTCACGAGTCAATATCGCTGCGAAGTCGCTTTTCCAATTACTTCTTGAACTTATTTTAACTATTGAATTGAAATTAAACTTTTTACATTCTACATCCCATTGATTAACAAGTGTCAGTGTAGGAACTAAAATTAAAGCTTTATAATAACCTGTTTTTTTAAATATTTCAAACAAACAATTTAATGAAGTAATAGTCTTTCCTGTGCCAGTTGCCATTGCAAACAATCCTATCTGATTGTTGTTTTTCCAATTTTGAAATGCAATTTTCTGATATTCTCTTGCTCCTTCCGGATAAGGAAATCTTGGTTTTTGGATTTCGTCCTTGTTTTTTTGTTTTTCTAGTTCAACATTATGCCTGAATAATTGACTATATGTTTTAAATGATTTGGCCAATCTTGGATGTTTCTCAAGTTTCTGGTAAATATTAACCTCATCCTCAATTAATTCATCCAAGTTCTTATCTTGTCCGTGAGTATTTATTGCCTCTATTATCTGTTCGCTATTGAGGTACTCAAAAGATTCATCCTCCTTTTTGCAAATTCGATCTATAGACAAAATATTCTCACGAATTTTCAACTTTTCAGATTCTTCACCCCAAGATCTCGCAATTCCTAAGCTTTCACCATTTTCAACTAGTCCTTTATAGGTAAAATTGCAGCTCCCGTTAAAATAGACCTGATTTGTTCCATCGTCCATTATACCCTGTTTATAATGCGCTAGTCTATCTGGTTTAAGTTTTACTGGTATTAGTTCAATTCTTTTACTTTTTAATAGAAATTTCAGACAGTTAAAGAAGTGTTTATCTCCGTTTTTAAGAATTTCAGCTAACGTTTCCAAATCTTTATCAATTATGCTTTTAATCTTACCCTCCTCCAAAATATTCTGAACTTCCTCTTCCTCCGATAGAAGTTTCTTATCATTATAAGAAAGGAAATGGTTGGTGATTATCCGAAGTTGTCCACCATTATGGATAAATTGTGCAAAACCATAGGCTAAAGTCCTTATCGCATTTGTACTGAAATATCCAAGTTTTAGGTCTATTCGTTTACAAAACGGTACAGTTAAAAGAAAAAACTCAATAGGAATATATTCCCCATCAGAGCTGTATTCTAAAATCCTAGGATATTCAATATCTTGGAGCATGTCATATATTAATGAAATAAATAAATTTAGCACATTGCATGATTAAACGCAAGGATTACTGAAGATTTTAATATAATTACAAGTAGTTCAACTCATGTCACTTCGTTAATCACATAGATGAAACAAGAATCCTATGCCAGTTTCAGAAGTAGGGTTTAAATTAGCTTTAATGAAAATTCATATTATTCATCTAAATCCTTTAAAGCTATTTGAGTCTATCTCCTTAATAGAAGAAAAACCATTACTAAGGATTATCTTTTGACGACATTTCCCCATACTTTTTTAAGAAAGTGTCTCCGTACCAAAATTTGTATGGTCTGGTTGAAATTTATACAGCTTTTCTTAATTCAGTTTATAGAAAGGTAGCTTTCTAAGTCATTTGATTTACCACACTCATACAATCATTATAAGCTTTGCTAAAGCCACCAAATGATTTTTTGAGTTCAGGAGAAACAGATTTAATCTTACCAGTCAGATCTCTAAACGCAGAATAAATCTCCTCCTTAGTTGTGAGTGTAGAGAGAATTTTGCTCATTTCTGAAGCCTCCAAATTAGGTGGCATATATAGTAATCCACCTATCCTCACTTCTGAGGCTTTAATGAATTCCGGATTCATATCATACCCGACGAATTTTCTATTATTTGAACGGGCGAAAAAACCAACTGTTGAGGTCCCTGTAAAGCAGTCAAGAATAGTGTCTCCCTCTCTTGTGGTAAGTAATCCACAGATTGCTGGAACATCAATAGGAAACGTGGCAGAATGAGTAAGATGAAATCCTTCTTCTTTGCATCTTTTCCTTAAATCACTTGTATTTGAAGCATTGGTAGTTAGAACACCATCCCTGAAATCCATCCCTGATTTAACTTTTGGACTGGCTTTATTAATTCCGTAACTTATTTTATCTTCTTTATCTATAAAGGATTTCAACCAGTCATCATTATAATAAAAATCTGGTGATTTTACAAAATGAAATACTGGTTCGTGACTTCTTACGCTTCGCTTACCATGGGTGTACTGGGGATTGTTTTTTATCCAGAGTATCTCATCATTCATTATCCATCCCATTTTAAGCATCTCAATAACAAAATAATGAGGTACTGCCTGATATTGACCACCTAGAACACAATCATTGATATTGACAAATAGGGAACCATCATCTCTTAAAACTCTATGACATTCCCTAAAAATTTTCATAAGATTTAATAAATAATAGTCGATTTCTTTTTCTTGCCCAAGTTCATTTTCACCATTGCCATAGTCTCTCATTTGAAGATAGGGGGGGCTTGTTATTATTGAATGTACAGAACCAGTTTTGACTTCATGCATGTCTTCAGAGGAATGATTGTAGATTTTCGTGTTATCTTTAATAATTTCATACTTTTCAGGTATTACTTGAGCATTTTGCTTCCGTCTAGCTTTATCTATTAAATGGTGGTAGAGGCTATTTAACGTTGTCTTTTGGCTCTCAAGAGCATTGAAAATCCCTTTATATTCTTCAGTTTCTTTTCCATATAGTTCTGAAGCCAATGATGCAACAGCTTTTAACTTTTCACGAGTAGTTCTTGAATGTTCTCTTAGAAATGAATCTCTTTTTTCTTTTAATTCTTTTATATCGGGATTAAGATCAGTTCTTTGTCCCTTTTTGATTTTATAATGTTCCTCAAAGAATTCAATCTCTTTAAGTATTTCCAAATACGACTTGATCCTTTGTTGATTGGTGGATAATGATTTGATGTTCATATCATTTTCTTCAACTTCTTTATAGATTACAGGTACCTCTGTCAGTCCAAGTTCTAATGCGATTTGAAGTCTGAGGTTCCCAGATATGATGACATTAGTTTTCTTATTCACTAACAAAGGCTCAATGATTCCATGTTCTTCAATATTTCTCATGATCTCATCGTAATTTTGGGGTTTGCCTTGATAAACTTCTTGCTTTTTCTTATTCGGAATAAGCATAGCTGGGCTAATCTTAATAATAGTATTGTTCTCTTTCATGATAATTGGATTTACAACCTCTGCAGATATATGCAAAGGTTAAATGTAGCAAAAATTGGCACCTAGGCTTGACTTTTAACTTTTTTTTCTTTATCATTTAAATGAACATATTCAATAGAGTAGGTATTGATCGTAGTTCATAAGATATTTTTAAGTCTCCCTCAAAGTAACTGCCTACTCCAGTGAAATTTGGGAGAACTTATTTTTTTATGTTCAGTCGTTTTAAAGATGGAATAAAGGACACAAAAAATTCAATACTCATAGGTTTCCCAGAACTGAAGCAGATTATACGCAACAATCCGAACAAAAATAAAATTGAACAGATTCGGAATCTACGAAAAAATGGAGATGATTATTACAAGACACTGAAATCAGGATTGCCTTATATTACTCCAAATTGCATGGTTAAACAAAGAAATCTTGACCCAGACCACTTTGATCAGAATTTCATACAGTTTTCTCAATATCTGTATTACGATATTGATAAATTGAATCCAGAGGAGTATAAGAATTATTTTATAAAGCGATATGGTCACTTAGCTTCGATGGTCTGTATTTCTTCAAGCGGAGGGGGAATTTCAGTTCTATTTAAGGTTAAGAATATAATCAACAAGGAAAACTTTGGTGAGATATGGACAAAGTTACGGACTACCATATTAGATGGTGAGCCAATTGATGAAAAATGCAAGGATATTGGCCGTGCTATGTTTATATCATATGATCCGGATTTATTTTACAATGATGAAAATGAAGTTGAAGTTGAAGTTGAAGTTGATTTGCCTAATAACATTAATCCTTCTAATAAAAAAGGGGGAAAACAGTCTAAACCATATAATGATTTTAATAATACCCTGACTTCCCCCATTTCAATTATATCAGTCAATGAACTCTTGCAGAAAATAATTACCAGGACTATTGTAGAAGTATCAAATCCAATTGTTGATTTTAAGCCAGTAGAATGTGTGGAGGTATTCATCCCTAAGTTTATCCATGATGGAACTAAACACATTATTTTTACCAGTATGATACACCATCTGGTTCATCTAAATCCTGATCTGGAAGAAAAATATCTGTTTTCTTACCTTTTTTACATTAACAATAGATTTGCCAGACCGAAGATGGAGAGGAAGGAACTAATTCGATTGTTTAATATGGTTTATAAGGGGATTAACGAGTCTGGGAAAACCATTGTAAAAAAAGAGATTCAATACGTTCACTTTAATTCGAGCTGTAGCCTACCAAAAAAAGAGAAATCAAGGATAGCTAACATTTTAAATGGATGTAAACGAAAAAATCAATCAATCAAGAAAATTCAAGATGCAAAGTATGAGCTAGAACGGAAGGGACAGAAGACTATCCAGAGGAATATTGCAAAGATATCTGGCCTTTCTCCCAAAACAGTTCGGAATCACCTTAATTCACAAATAATCAATATGGAGGAAATGGTTGCGAAAGAAAATAATTCAGTTCCGACTAAATCAGTTCTTGGTTAAATATAGTATAAAAATCATACAGACTTGTCGTAAAGGCGGCCATAATTTCAAATAGGATTGAACATATCGAAATTAACCAGAAATTACCAATTTGGATATATTGGCACAAATAATTAATGCTTAATGTATTACACATTTTCCACTTGAATAGGTTGGTGGTAATTGACCCTTCCGTCAGATACGACCTTAAATAAATTAGATATTGAAAATTCAAAGGATTTACTGTCAAAAAGCAATAGATCGGCCTAGCATGTATAGTTGCTTACTTTTTAACATTTCATAGTCGATGGGTGGTTCCTGACCGTATATGAGGCTAATCGACATCAGCTTGATAATCTTTCCCATGCAATTAACCCCTTCAAATCGCCCTATATTATTAATTGAATTAGAAGTCAACATTTGTGAATGCTCAAGAGCTGCCTTAGTTTTAAAAACTCCATTTTTTTTAACTTTCTCCTCTGCTATAGCCCTTGCGTTCATCAACTCCTGATTCTTTGCTCCCCAAAATATTGATGTCTTGCCTTTGTGTTTACTCGTATTCTCTACAATATGAGCGTCTAGAGGAATGCTCTTTAATAGGTTCCCAAAATCCTTGTTCCTAACGGATTTCACCCATAGAATGTAAGACATCCACAGAACATTATATTCAAAGAAGTCATCTCTCATGTGACAAACTATATCCTTACGATTCCTATATATCCGCTTACATTTCATGCCGTTCCTTTCCTCAAAAATTGCTTTCTGGATCTCTTTACTCTTATCATCTCCGTTTGCATAAGCACCTGCGATGTATGCACATTCACTATTGAAAACCGATACGCCAGTAGCAATCTCAAATGGAAAACCATTACACATGTTCCCAAATTTGATATTCAAATTCTGACGGACATCTTTTGAACTCCTGTATGACCAAACATTAAGTTTTGTACAATCATAAGATTCTTCTTTCATGAGATTAATTGATTCAACCAGTTTTCTGAATTCAGATATTCTCTGAGAATCATCTAGCAACCTGACATCGCTGATTTCTATATTATTAAAAAAAGGCATTTTAAAAGAATTAGTTATGTAATGAGGAATTTGTTCTGAGATGCAAGAGGCTAAAATATAGAAATTATCATTAAATGCCGCCAAACGGAATACGCATTTCCTATCAGGCATATATTTATAAGTATGAAGAAGACTAAACATGTGATCGTAAGAATTTCGGAAGCTCAGCTTAAGCGTTTGGTTGACACCATCATAACTGAGCAAAAAACCAAATCAACCATAGTTCGAGCTGCCCTTGATCAGTATATGGATGAAACTAGCAGAAGTAGTGATATGCAGACACGAAAACAAGTTAAAAACAAAAAGTCATAATTATGAAAAACCATAACAAAGCCTTAATGTTTTATAATGAAATAGATAACCTCATTCCCTTTATGGGTGAAGAGACTCAGAGCAAAATGGAATTTGCCAAGCACTTTTTGAATACTTTACCTATAAAGGATTTAGAAAACAACAGGATTTCAATTGGCCCAATGGATAAACAGACTTTTTTATTCCTGATTTTTTCTATTGTTATAGAATATTCCATGTTCAGAAAGCCGATGGATTCACAAAAAATTTCCCCGGGGGAAGAATAACTCAAACTGCACCTCTTTAAAGAAATCACATTCATATGGGTTAAGTATAGATTTAATTAGTGCAGATTGAATTTGGCAAGATCGATCACCCGGGGATCTTTTACATGACTCAATATTGGAAAAGACCATTGATTCATTTTATATAAAAAAAAGACAGGGCAACTTATACTTATGTACTTTGTATAAGTTGTTCTTTTTTTAAGCTATTTGATCATCAACGCCTTACAACAAACTCATGTAAAATGCTGAAAATGAGCTTATATTTTCATTAAATAATGCTATAAGTGTAAGTTTTTTTCGTACGTTAGCCTATATCAAAACTTGCATAAAATGAGCGTATTAGGGCAACGAACAACAACAACCTCGATGGATTGGGACGATTTCAAGTCCCTAATCGGAAAACTTGAAAGAGACGGAGAATACAAATTCTGTCTTCTTATTACAATTGGAGTCTTCACAGGTTTGAGGATCGGTGATTTATTAAAACTACGATTCAATCAATTTGAAAATTCAGAAATCCTGACCATACAGGAGCAGAAGACCAAAAAGACACGACGGATTAAAATCAATGCTGACCTGAAAGAGATTGTTGAAAGGATCAAAGGCAGAATGGTGGTAACTGACACTAACCAATTAATCTTTGTTAACAGGTATGGTAATAAGCCTATTGATAAATCTTATGTCAATGTGAAACTGAAGGAACTTTTGAAAAGATATAACATTGTACTTCAAGGCAATCCGAGTACCCACACCTTCAGGAAGACGCTTGGCTCAAGGGTTCTCAGATTAAATAATTATTCCAACGAGTCCGTAATTCTATTAATGGAGTTGTTCGGACATAGTTCTCCATCCATCACAAAAAAATACCTGGGGATTCGTGAGAAGGAAATTCACGATGTTTACGACAGTATAAGATTATAAGAACCATGGCAACATTAAGGTTTTTGGAAGGGGAGGAATTTGATTTATCAGGATTTCTTTGGAAGGAACATCGAATTGACGGTTGGTATGTGTTGGGGGAAAATAGAATGATACCTGTTAAGGATGAGCAGGCAGCAGATGAATACCTCAAAGAACATTCTCAACCTTCAGCAAGTGAAGATTCACATCAATAGATAGGTACACCCAGCTCCTGAAAATGAGATTTTTGATAGAGATTCCAAAAAAAGGAGTCAGAAGTAGAAAATTAGTTGGAGAAATATTGATTCTTAACTCTTTGTAAGAACAATCTCCACACATAGCCTCTGGCGTGACTTCCATCAATCAAAAAAGTCGCTGGTGTAATAAGATCGTGGGGGTCGATATTTTTAAGTTGATCAATGATAGGAAGTAGTTCAGGTTTTATGACAGCCCGAATTTCATCGAGGTATGATTCGTACTTGGTAATGAATTCTCTAGGTTCCATTGTAAAAGATTTAAGAATGAGCACACTACGTTTAATGAGAGCTAATATATGCTAATTTAATTTTAAACGCACAATACTATATTATATATGAAAGCCGAATTTGAAAGAAAGTTGAAAGAATATAGGTTTTCTTTTAAGTGTAATACGGATGGACTATACATTTTGTATAAGAATAATGTCACCAACAGTATTCTTAACACTCAATTGATATGTTCAGAACCAGTCGATGAATCGATATTGGGTAGTCGCAATGGAAACGTTATACAATGTATTGGGTACTTCAAATTAGACTTGCCAACAGAATCTAGTGACCAAGATTTCTTAATCCTTGCATTCCAAAATACAAATAATCACTGCGTTGAATTCATTATTGTCACGAAAAATGAGTTATTAGCCAGACTCAAGAAGATGCGTCGGATTTCGAGAGATAACCGGATAATAGATATGGTATTCTGGCTCATGCCTGATAACAACCTATATCATTGTTCGGATATAAGTGTTGAAGGTGAATGGTACTTTCTGTCAAAGGGATTAGCCGGTCGAATGGCGGATGGTACGGAATGGGATTATTCTGAGTTTTTAAATGATTGGGAAAGGTTAAAAATGGTATAATATTTTTACATTCATCTCATATAAAAAGCAATGTCCAGCTAATAGTGTAAATTCTCACCATCCATGCGCGATCAGGTCCCCGGAAAAAACAACTCAATCTGCACATCGGTTATGCAGATTGAGTTGCATCCATTGGGTTCTCAGGATTCATGGGCGATTTTATTTGTGGTATAAAGGATCGCTAAAATCTTGTGCAGTTTGAATTGAATTTCTTGGGTCTCAGGTCCTTGGGTGAGATCGCAAAAAGAACATAAAAGAATAAAATTGTTCTGCAGTTTGAGTTTAGAATTTTTCCCCGGAAACATTCATCTTGTCCCTAAGTTATCCCCCTCCCTTCCCCCTTACTCGTTTCCGTTCTTATATGTTGATTATGAGGTATATAGATATTAGGTACAATGCTCCGTCCAAAATTTTTGGGAAAAATTCACCCGGAATTTGGGAATTTAATAGGATGGTAAAATTTGGAAAAAAATTTGGCAGAAAATTTTAGGAATTCAGGAATGCTGTATTTTACCTTGAAAAAGTGGAAGGATTAAGATTGGATATACCTTTTATCTTTTTCAAATTTCAATCTCCGAGCAGATTCCTCAGTAAGACCGATAAACTCAGATTCTTTGAAGGAAATCTCGTCAGGATAGGACTCAAAGATTGTCTTTTCAGTACCGTTATTGAATTTTACATTCACTTGTGGCATAGGATCAAAGGTTCCACTTTCCAATGGTCTGGGATATGGTCCTATCTTACAATCGACAATAATGGGTTCACTGGTTTTCATATTCAGGTTTAAGAGAAATCTTATCAAATTTAAGACTTAAATCCTAATTGTAAGCAAATCTTTAAGACTTCTTCATCATAACAATGAAAATTGATACTTAATAAATATTTAAGTACTGACTTGAATAGGATATATCAGGTTTTGTGCTATTTTTATTCCATGCTTTTATTGTTACTAATTAAGGAAATAATCAAAGAAAATGATGCTATCACATCTGATGATGGGAATATCCTTTTTGAAAAAATATTCAATGTGATTAAATTCAAAGGTAAAGTAGAGCTTGATTTCTCTGAGATTACATCTATTACTGCTACTTTCCTTACTTCTTCAGTAGGTCAACTTTACGAGCATTTTTCAGATGATGTAATCAGCAGTTCGTTAAAAATTACAAACCTAAAGGATGAGTATCAGGAAATACTTTCATATGTAATTATACGGTCTAAAGAATACAAACAGAATTCTGAATCCTTTGAGGATATTGTAAATAATGTAATCTATGGGGACTAAAGTAACAGATATAACAAAATATTCTCCCAAATCTTCTGATGTTTTCTTATTTGACACAAACATCTGGCTTTTCTTATTTTGTCCTCTCGGTGGTACTCGTAAAATTCAGCAACAGATTTACTCTTCATTTTTGAAAGGTGTCAAAACCTCTAGAAGCACTATTTTTATCAATAGTTTAATATTATCTGAATTTGCCAACGCTTTCCTACGATTAGATTTTAATCTTTGGGTAGAGTCTAAAAGACCAAATAAGGTTACTTATAAAAAGGACTATGTTGGAACATCTCGTTATAAGGAAACTGTTAAGCTAGTAACCTACTCCATAACAGAAATTTTAAAATACTGTAATAAGGGGACAGACAATTTTAACTCACTTGAAATTAATAGAATTCTAAATCACTTACAGATCATTGATTTTAATGACAGTTATTATATCGAACTATCAGCATTTAGTAAGTATAAGATTGTTACTGATGATCATGATTTTATCAAATATAATAATCACGAACAAGAGATTCTGACGATCTTGCACCGGTAAAAATTGGAATAATCCCCTTCCAAATAATTTCATTCTGCATTTTATTCACAATAATAGACCATCCTCCCTTGTATTTCACGTAACAAATAATCCTTCGATTATTTAGCTAGAGCTAACTAATCTGAAGAAAACAGTTAGAAATAGCATGGTAAAAATTAAACAGAGCACTTTAATATTTATATAAATAACTTGGTGTTGCAGATAAATTTTTTAAAATCCAAGTTGGTAGTGGTCTCATTCA
>CAIMVD010000016.1 GCA_903844815.1 uncultured Bacteroidota bacterium
TCTTCTCCTTGAAGTCGAAGGTAGGAATGGTCCTAAGTTTCTCCGACAGGGTAGGGTTTTGAGTACGTGAAATATTGATTCCAAAAATAAGTTCCGCTGATCCCTGAGGAACAATGTTGATCGTATTGCTTCCGAAGATCTTATCGAAGGCCGCTCCCCCGATCTGGATCTGGGGAATCAGGTTTGACCTGAATCCCTCTTCCTGCCCCGAGATCCTCGACTGCCAGTAGTCGCGCATAGCCCGGGTGTATTCGTACCTGCGGAATTCCTCCGGCGACATATGAACTGGTGTGCGGGAATTGATGGACCCGATTTTCTGATAAAGAATATACTCATTCCTGGCGGGGTCAAAGACAACCGAAGAATTAAAGTTAGCAGGGTTATTTAGAAAAAGAGGTGACTGTTTTGAGGATTCCCATGGGATTCCTGTATTATCCTTTAGCTTAAGAACCGATTTCCTGGTCGTATCCGACGGGGAAGATGACTGTACTGCATTCTGGCTGCTGGCTTCAGATGAAAATAAAATAAATGAAGCTGACAGAACAAGATACGATAACAGCAGAATATTTTTATATGAAATACCTGATCCCAATACGGATTAAATTCAAAATTACATGTTTTTAAGGGCTCTCTTGATCATATCCTCAACAGTCAGGTTTTTCTCCTCTCTGACTATTTTATCAAGGACCTTTGAGACAGCACTTTTGGCAAATCCAAGCATCACCATTGCTGATAACGCCTCTTCGCGTCTTGTATTGTCTGCAAAAGCAAATATTTCGCCTGTTGCAGCGTGTTTTCCGAGTTTGTCTTTGAGATCGATTATTATGCGCTGCGCAGTCTTTAATCCTATTCCCTTTACCCCCTTGAGCACATTTACATCCGATCCCATTATTGCTGTTTCAATTTCGGCAGTTGTAAGCGATGAAAGCATCATTCTGGCAGTATTGGCTCCGACACCGCTTACAGATATCAGAAGTCTGAAAATCTCGCGCTCCTCGCTGTCGGCAAATCCGTAAAGCTGGTGGCTGTCTTCCCTTATTAACTCCTGAATAAGCAGTTTAAATTCATGTTTACCGTCAAGCTTCGAGAATGAAGAAAGCGAAACATTTACAAAATAGCCGATCCCTCCGGTTTCGATAGTAAGGAATGTTGGAGTAAGCTGCGTGATGGTACCTTTGATGTAATCAATCATATTTATTGTTCCGGATTAAACATTTCAGGAGGCAGCTCATCAAAACGGTCACTGTGTATGTCTATATCCTGATGCTTCAAAGGATTCTTTGAAATCTCTGCATAAAGTTGTCTGTTCCTGAAAATGTCGCATGCAAGATAGATAGCCTGGCGGAACGAATTCTCCATTGCTTCTCCTTTACCGGCAATGGCAAATGCCGTTCCGTGAACAGGTGAAGTTCTGATAAAAGGCAAGCCTGCGGTAAAATTAACACCTGAATCAAACGATAATGCCTTAAAGGGAGTAAGTCCCTGATCGTGATACATAGCAAGTATGCCGTCAAATTTAGTAAATGATCCCGCTCCGAAAAACCCATCTGAGGGAAAGGGTCCGAATGCCAGAATGCCTTCCTTCTGAGCCTTTTCTATTGCCGGTTTTATTATTTCAGCTTCTTCATTTCCAAGAAGGGAATTGTCGCCGGCATGAGGATTAAGTCCCAGAACGGCAATCCTCGGTTTTCGAATCCCGAAATCGAGGATCAGCGACTGATTCATCAGCCTGAGCTTGCGTATAAGGAGATCGACGGTTATCATCTCCGAAACTTTTCTCAGTGGTACATGGCCGGTTGCTACTCCTATCCGCATACTCTCGCTGATCATGAACATCAGGGCCTCATGAGGCCCTGCCTTATCCTTCAGGTATTCAGTATGCCCGTTATAACGGAACCTGTCCGACTGAACATTATGCTTGTCGATGGGAGCCGTTATAAGTACCTCGATTTTTCCTGCTAACAGATCCGCCAATGCCTTCTCGAGCGAAATAACGGCAGCCTCTCCTCCATGCGGAGTTGATTTGCCAAGTTCGACCCTAGTATTGTCGTCGAGACAGTTGATCATATTTGCCTTCCGGGGATTAGCCTCTTCGGCCGAGCGGATATTATTAAAAACAAAATTGCTGATATTTAACGCTTTGCGATGATATGCCGCAACTTTGGGTGATCCGTAAACAATAGGTGTACACATATCATTTATCGTAGGATCGGCCAGGGCCTTCATTATCACTTCATAGCCTATTCCGTTTATATCTCCTTGCGAGATGCCGGCAATAACAGGTTTCTTTTCCATAAATTACTGATTCATTTCTGTATATCCGGCTGCCATTCTTCTCAGGAA
>CAIMVD010000017.1 GCA_903844815.1 uncultured Bacteroidota bacterium
ATCGTTTTTTTCCTGGCTGGCGCCGATTTGCAATCGGGGCCCATGGTGTTGTATCTGGCACGGATTACAAATCCGCGCCATCGTTTTTTTCCTGGCTGGCGCCGATTTGCAATCGGGGCCCATGGTGTTGTATCTGGCACGGATTACAAATCCGCGCCATCGTTTATTTTCCTGGCTGGCGCCGATTTGCAATCGGGGCCAACGGTAGATTATCTGGCACGGATTACAAATCCGCACCAGCAGTTGATTAACGCATTCAAAAAAAAAGGCCAGGTTATTGAAACCTGACCTTATCTTAAAAACACCTTTGTTTAAACTTTATCTTTTGATCGGTATTATCGACTTTCCGCTTAGTAAGAAAGATAGAAGTCAACAGATTGTTCCGACTGATTACCCAGTTTATCCTTAGATACTACCTTGATTGTCTGCTTCTGGTTCTTTTTTAAAGGATCACGTTTTTCAGATGCATCGAGAGCAAATGGACTTGCATACTCCTTCATTGCGGAGCCATTTAATGAAAACATGATGTTGTCGGTTCCAACCTGCTCATCAGTGGCAGCCAGATACAACTTGGAATAGTATGGATAAACATTTAATCCATCTTTCTTATCAATCGATCCAATGCTGAAGTTGAAATAAATAACAGGAGGAGTATTGTCAATAACGCATCGGCTTGTTTTTGCTGCCTCCTGGTTGTTAACTTTGTCGGTTGAAAAGAAGTTTATCATTTTTGGACCCTCTTCAGCGATCTTGAAAGATGAGGCATACTTACTGATACTGCCTGAATTTATTGAATATTCTGTTTTAAGAATTCCTGCGCCTTCATCGACCGAAGTCAGGGTAACTGGAGTATACTTATTGATAAAAAGAGTGTCGCGGGTTAGAAATTGAGGATTTCCGTATGTGATAGTCGTTTTTGGAGTGGTGTTGTCCATTGAAAGTGTGAGGTTTTCTTTGGCTGCGAGGTTGGTCACCTTGTCAATTCCCCAATAAGCGATAGTGTGCACACCGTCAGTAGATGGAACCGAAAATTCATTCTCGTAAGTTCCCTGACTTCCCGCGTCAATAGAATAGAATATTTTATCAACACCGGCTTTGTTATCCGTAGCGGAGAGTTTTATCAGTGTACGGGATGAAATGTATTTTTTTGTCCCCGGAAATTGATCACCAACGATTTCATAAGTGACTATAGGAGCTGTTTTATCGAGATAGAATTTGTAAGTAATCTGCAACTCTTCATTTTTTACATTATCCGTTGAAAAATAGGTAAGGGAATGATCACCGTCGGAGAGTTCCGAAAGGGTTAAGGGAGATGAATAGATCTTTGGACTATGGTTGTCAATATCATATTTAGTATTATTAACTCCCGACAGATTATCAGAAAATGAAAGTGTTATGTTTGCCTTGGGAGAAACTATATTCCCCAGGACCGGTCCGCTTAATCCGTGATTTGTTTTTGGTGGCGTAAGGTCGACAGTAAAGCTGTTACTGGAAGAAGTCTCAGCATTCCCGACATTGTCGGACCCATAAAATTTAAGCAGATAAGCTTTTTCCACGTCCATTGGCAAAGCAGATGAATATTTCTGATAAGCGGTTTCATCTATTGAGTAATAGATATTTTCCACACCCGATATTTCATCATTCGATTTCAGGTTGATTATAAGTCCTCTGCCATAAAAATTAATACCCCCTGAAACATATTTTGGGGCAGGTGAAAAAGTTGAAGTCGTTGAAGGGGCAGTTCCATCAACATAAACATCGAAATCAACGATCAGCGGGGGAGCTACTGTTTGTTTTGTGTTTTGATCAACTGCATATTCGTGTTTGATATTGTTTTTTCCTTCAATATCAAAATACATTGGGTTAGAATATTTGGGTTGTCCTTCGCTTTTTAATAAAATTGCATCAGACTTTTCCGAGGGCGATGTAGTTAACCATAAGTATACAGGTAAGACCTTGTTGACGAAAATTTTCCCGTTAGGGTCGATATAGGTTCTTTTTACATGTTCAAGCTGTTGTTGTGCCTGTATTACGGGCAGGCATAATACCAGCATGAGGAATAGAAGTTTAGATTTTTTCATAGGATTCGATTTTAGTAATATTGATTAATACCTGTTTCTTTTGTTATTAAGCAATAATATGAAATCAGTTGGACATGCTTTGTAAGGATTGCTATGAAAGGTTTGTAGGAAAATTCCTATTCTTATGTAAGATTTTCCCTACAAAAGTTTATTTATTCCGCAATAGACTAACGATCTTTACTGCTTCAGTAATTTTTGCAGAAAGTCCCTCCCAGTCTTTTTTTGCGATAAGCTCTTTTGTAATGAGTGTCGACCCGATTCCGACACAGCTTACTCCAGCCTCAAACCATTCTTTAAGGCTTTCCGGAGTCGCCTCCACTCCTCCAGTCGGCATTATGCTTGTCCACGGGCAGGGTCCTTTAATTGCTTTTACAAACTCCGGTCCGCCAACTGACGAGCCGGGGAAAATCTTCACAATATCGGCACCCAGCTCTTCAGCATAACTTATCTCGGATAAAGTTCCGCATCCCGGTGCCCAGAGGATCTTCCTTCGGTTGCATACCTTTGCCATATCGGCATTCAGTATCGGAGATACTATGAAGTTGGCTCCCAACTGAATGTAGAGCGAGGCAGTTCCGGCATCAACAACCGATCCGGCACCCAAAACCATCTCGGGAATTTCGCTGGCAACCCATTTACTAAGTTCACTGAATAACTCATGAGCAAAGTCGCCCCTGTTTGTGAACTCAAAGACATCAATGCCACCATCGTGACAGGCTTTTATAACATTCCTGCAGATCTCCGGGTCCTTATTGTAAAACACGGGAATTATTGCAGCCTCGTGCATCCTGATTATTACCTCTGTTCTTGTATATCGTGCCATATAGGGAGTTTATAAAGACAAAGATATCAAATTAAGTTTAGAGTGTCTAGAGTGCCTGGAGTGTCTAGAGTGTCTAGAGTGTCTAGAGTGTTAGAGTGTCTAGAGTGCCTGGAGTGCCTGGAGTGTCTGGAGTGTCTGGAGTGTCTAAAGTTCCTGACTGGCGCGGATTTGCAATCCTGGCCATAAAATTGCTATGGCTCCTATTTTAAATAGGCGACAGCATGAACTTCTACACTCTTTAACGCTTCTGTGCCTTTTTACGTTTATATTTTGTCTTCTTCAATATATGGTTATCTTAGCAACTCATTATACAAATATGGCATTAAATTACATCTGGATCGGTTTCTTTCTCATTGGATTCATTGTTGCCCTGGGGCAGCTTATCTTCACGGGAAATACCCAGATTTTCAATGATATGGTCATGTCGGTTTTTGCAAGTGCTAAAACAGGTTTCGAAGTTTCCCTCGGACTTACGGGCGCACTCACCCTCTGGATGGGGCTGCTGAAAGTTGGGGAGAAGGGGGGAGTGGTCGCAATTTTGGGAAAGCTCATTGGGCCTCTTTTTGAAAAACTATTTCCGGGCCTTCCGAAGGGTCATCCTGCTTACGGTTCAATTATGCTTAATATCTCCGCCAATATGCTCGGGCTCGATAATGCAGCGACTCCTGTCGGGCTGAAAGCCATGAAGGAGATGCAGGATGCAAATCCCGATAAAGACCGCGCATCAAATGCACAGATCATGTTCCTTGTTCTCAATGCAGCCGGACTGACAATTATTCCCGTCAGCATTATTGTTTACCGCACACAGCTTGGTGCGGCAAACCCTGCTGATATATTTATCCCCATACTCATCTCGACATTTGCAGCATCGCTTACTGGGATGATAAGCGTCGCGATCATCCAAAAAATTAATCTCTTCGACAAGGTTATTATGGCTTATCTTGGAGGATTGACTGCAATAATAACAGGAATAATCTTCTATTTCAGCGGTCTTCCAAAAGAACAGATTACCTCTATATCCACATTTTCGGCTAACTTCATTCTTATGCTGATAATAGTTCTCTTCATAACGCTGGCAATGATAAAGAAGGTGAATGTTTATGATGCCTTTATTGAAGGAGCGAAGGAGGGATTTAACACTGCAATTACAATAATTCCCTTCCTTGTGGCCATTCTTGTTGCAATCGGTGTCTTCAGGGCATCAGGCTCCATGGATTTCATCATAGGACTGATTACAAAATTCTTTTCCTGGCTGGGTTTTGATACCCGTTTTACGGAGGCACTGCCTGTTGCCTTTATGAAACCACTTTCAGGCAGCGGAGCCAGGGGACTTATGATCGATGCAATGACAACCCACGGGGCTGACTCGTTTATAGGCAGGCTTGCCTGTGCAATGCAGGGAACTACCGATACAACTTTTTATATCATTGCCGTGTATTTTGGATCGGTTGGGATAAAGAACACCCGTTACTCCATCGGATGCGGACTACTGGCAGACCTTGCGGGCTTTACTGCAGCAATTCTTGTTTCCTACCTTTTCTTCGGCTGACAAAAACCATAGAACTTCCTGTTTTCCATCTGAAACTCAACATTAAAATCCTCAGGTCACATGAGCATCCTTCTGAAATCCATCCTCGTTCTTGTAAGTATCCTCGGAATTATAGTACTTACTTCTAAGTTTAAACTGAAGGCGTTCATAGCGCTTTTCCTTGTATCGCTTTTCCTGGCTTTTTCAACCCTTCCTCCTGAAACTGTAATTGCCACTATTAAGGAAGGATTTGGATCTACAATGGCTTCGATAGGTTTCCTGATAATACTCGGTGCAATTATTGGCATAACCCTCGACAAGACCGGAGGAACGCTTAGTATTGCCCGTTTCATTCTTTCAAAGACCGGTGACAAGCGAAGCACTCAAGCAATGGGAATTACGGGCTTTATTACAGGATTGCCAATATTTTGCGATTCGGGTTTTATAATTTTAAGCGGACTTGCGAAGTCATTCAGCGCACGGTCGAAGGTAGCGATGCCTTTCATGGCAACAGTTCTTGCGACTTCCCTGTATTCGGTTCATTGTCTTATACCTCCTCATCCAGGAGCTCTGGCAGCAGCAGGAGTACTAAAGGTTAATGTAGGTTATCTCATAATTCTTGGAACCCTTTTCGCAATTCCGGGAGCTTTGTCAGCATATTACTGGAGCAAATGGATGACGAAAGGGAAGGCTTATAATCATGCGGAAATTGAAACAGGAAAGGAGATCGGAGAGGAAAATCTTCCATCGGCTTTCAAATCATTTCTGCCTGTTGTTGTTCCGCTATTATTAATTACAATCAGATCGCTTATCAACCTTGCTGACAAGGAGGGCCATTCTGTAATTGCCAGGATTTTCTTTTTCCCCGGAGAACCCATAATTGCCTTATCGATTGGTGTTATACTGGCTCTTCTCCTTCTGAAGGGAAAGACAATGGAAGCCATGAATGACCTGTTTTCCGAAGCGATTGAAAAGGCCGGTCCAATACTCATCGTCACGGCTGCAGGGGGAATGTTCGGAATGGTGATAAAGGCAACAGGAACCGGTCAGTCGCTTGGGACACTACTGGCCGGTACAAGTATCGGTCTGGTTGTACCCTTCGTTATTGCAGTAATAATGAAAACCGCACAGGGATCGTCGACTGTGGCAATCATAACAACAGCATCCTTTGTAGCCCCAATGCTTTCGATGCTGGGCCTCGATACGGAATGGGGAAAACTTCTTGTAATGCTTTCAATGGGAGCAGGATCGATGATAGTTTCACATGCAAATGATTCATATTTCTGGGTTGTCTCCAACTTTTCTGATATTGATCCCGATACAACCCTTAAAGTATATTCCTCCTCTACAATTGTAATGGGTATAGTCGTCTTTTCCTGTGTTTGGATAACTTCGCTTTTTGTATTGTAAAAACAAATTTTCCTTATCAATGGATTTATCACTTCATCAGGAACACAGAACGATCGCAGAAAAGATATTTTATGCGGGTGTTGAGGCGGTGAAGCCATCAGTTCTTATTCCGCGTGCAATAAAGTTGGATGACCGGAATCTTATATTGGGAGAACAAAGCATTCCGCTTAATTCAATTAACAAAATCTATGTAATTGGCGCCGGAAAAGCTTCGGGAATGATGGCCCTTGAGACTGAAAAAATATTGGGAAGGCTGATTAAGGAAGGACTTATTTCAGTCAAATACGGCCATTCTTGTCCGACAAAGTATATTAAACAAGTTGAATGCGGACATCCTGTTCCCGATGAAAATGGTTTCCGGGCAACTTCCGAAATTCTTAGGATCGCTGAAAAAGCAGGGGACAATGATTTAGTAGTATGCCTTCTTTCAGGCGGAGGATCAGCCTTAATGCCCGACTATCCTCCAGGCTCTTCAGCTGAGGAAATTATGGTTTTAAATGGCCTCCTTGTTAACTGCGGCGCCTCTATAAGTGAGATAAATACAGTTAGAAAACATCTATCGCTTGTGAAGGGTGGACAGCTTGCAAGGGCTGTTTACCCGGCAACCCTTGTCAATCTGATAATTTCGGATGTTCCCGGCGATTATCCCGATATTATTGCTTCGGGACCGGCAACCCCTGATCCTTCGACGTTTGATGAGGCTATTTTGATTATTGAAAAGTATGAACTGACAGAATCGGTTCCGTACAGGCTTAGCTCATATCTTCATGAAGGCGCTGCAGGGAAACGGCCTGAAACGCCAAAGCCGGGAGATCCGGTTTTTGAAAGGACCCACAACATTCTGATCGGTAATAACAGGATGGCCCTTGAGGCAGCAGCACTGAAAGCGTCGGAACTGAAATTAGGAACCAGCATATCGGATGATCTGATTCTCGGTGATATTGAGGGGGTTGCCGAAAAATTATTTATCGAGGCACTGAAGGTTCAGTCTGAAACAACTGTGGAAAAGCCTGTTTGCCTGTTATTTGGAGGAGAGCCGACTGTAAGGATGACCGGCAGGGGAAAGGGGGGTAGGAATCAGCACCTGGCCCTCTTACTGGCTAAGATGCTTAAAGGTCGTTCTGGTATAACGATGCTCTGTGCAGGAACTGACGGCACCGACGGACCCACTGATGCAGCAGGCGCTGTGGTTGATTCGGATACTATCGGGTCAGCAATTCAGAAGGACCTTGATCCCGAAAAGTACATTTACGATTTTGATTCTTACTGTTTCTTTAAAAAGGCCGGTGGGCATATCATTACAGGTCCGACGATGACAAATGTGATGGATGTGGTTGCAATATTGATTTGGAAAGAAATCTAAAAAGTATTGCATGCCATGCAGGTCATGCAGGTCTTGGTCGCTGACAGTTTCTTGCTCTCCGCTCTCCGCTTACTTTGGTCGTGGGTAGTGCGTCGCAATCTGTATTCTTCCAATAAACTTTACCTAAGGACGAAAAAAAAACACCAAATCGTGGTAACAATTTTATACCATTCATGATTATGCACAATAAGTTATACGATAAGTTTTTTATTAAAAAATAAGGGTTGGAATTATTACAAAATATATCAATGTCGTTTAGTTAAGCCCGGGTAATCAGTTTCTTACTCCCACATTTTACCCCCCTGCCCCCCAGGGGGGGTGTTCTTAAATCCCCCCTTGGGGGGTTGGGGGG
>CAIMVD010000018.1 GCA_903844815.1 uncultured Bacteroidota bacterium
ATGCCTTTCAGGGCTAAAGGGTTTTGTGGGATGTCCGACCCCCGGCTGGCGCCGGGGGTTATTCACATAACACTTCTTCGGAGTGATTTGGTGAAGATGTATCCTAATCCAATGGCGTTACACGAAACTCCTTGGGAGTGGTTTGGTGAAGATGTATATGAATCAGAAGGAGTTACAGGAAACTCCTTCGGAGTGGTTTGGTGAAGATGTATCCTAATCAGAAGACTTCACACGAAACTTCTTCGGAGTGGAATGGTGAACAAATATCCTGCTATCTGATTTCCCGGTTTGCCGTTTCAATATCGATCTCCTTTTCCCATTTGGCAACAACAATAGTTGCTACGGAATTGCCTATAAGGTTGGTTATGGCCCTGGCCTCGCTCATGAAACGGTCGATGCCCAGAATAAGTGCAAGTGAGGCAACAGGTATTCCTCCTGTTACCGGGAGAAGAGCTGCCAGGGTGATAAAGCCGCTGCCTGTAACCCCGGCCGCCCCTTTTGAGACAAGCAGGAGAACCAGAAGCATTGTTATCTGGTTGCCTATTGGCAGCGGGGTATTTGTGGCCTGAGCAAGGAAAACGGCAGCCATCGTAAGATAGATGGAAGTACCGTCGAGGTTAAAGGAATAGCCTGTCGGTACGACCAGCCCCACAACCGATTCGGAGCATCCGCCTTTCTGCAGTTTGGCCATAAGGCTGGGAAGGGCAGCTTCGGATGATGAGGTGCCCAGAACTATCAGTATTTCCTCCTTAATAAATGAAAGAAGTTTCAGCATATTGAATCCGGCTATTTTTAAAACTGTGGCGAGGATCAGGAAGACGAATAAGAAACATGTAATATAGAAAGCCAGCATCAGTTGTCCGAGGGAAGCCAGGGTTCCAACGCCGAACTTTCCTATTGTAAAGGCCATTGAACCAAAGGCTCCGATGGGAGCAGCCTTCATGATTATATTTATTACTGCGAAGAGACCTGCTTCAAGCGACTTGATTCCTCTCAGAAGCGGGGCAGCCTTGTCGCCGATTTTCGAAAGGGCTATTCCAAAGAGAACGGAAAAGAGAAGGATCTGTAAAAGGTCACCGTTCGACAGTGCATTAATAATGTTATCGGGAATGATATGAAGAAGGAAATCCACGACATTTGTTGCCTTCCCCTGTTTCACATAGGCTGCGACGGCATCGGCATCGATTGTAGAGGGGTCGACATTCATCCCTGCTCCCGGACGAAGGATGTTGACTACCACAATACCAATTATAAGGGCGATGGTGGTGATGACCTCGAAATAGATAATAGCCTTCAGCCCTACACGGCCTACCTTCCTTACATTCTGCATCCCGGCGATTCCGCTTATTATTGTGCAGAATATCACGGGTGCAATCATCATCTTGACCAGTTTGATGAATCCGTCTCCAAGGGGTTTAAGTTTAACCGCAAATGCAGGGTATAACATTCCGAGGATAATGCCGGCGATGATGGCAATTATTACCTGGGCATAGAGGCTTTTAAAGAGTTTAGGCATGTTACGGGAGTGGATCAGGTTTGTTATTCAGGTTGTCGGCGATAAGTTATTGCCCTTTTCGAAAAAGGCCATTTAAGATCACAGTTGAGAGGACTATCATGAGCAATAATTCAATAGAAGCAATTGTTATGAGATGCCTGATGCCATAAAGGCCCGCAATGATGCCCATAATATAATTAATAAGCATGTTTCCAATAAGGGCAACTGCGAAGGCTATGCTGAATGCAGTGCCTGAAAGTGAAGGGTGCCTGGCTCCGATAAATCCAAGCATAATTGGGAAACCCGCAGCGAGCCCCGCCCCTGTAAGCACAAAGCCTGAAAGAGCAAGATAAAAATTTGAGTCAGTCCTGATAAGAATCAACCCTGCGGCTATCATTGCGAAAGAGGAATAGAGGAGGTTTTTTGGTGCCGTTTTGGCGAATAGACTACCAATCAGAAGCCTCATAAGAGTCATTCCCCCGGCATAGGATGAAAGGGCAAAAAGGGCATGACTCTGGCTTGCCGATAACGTGCCGATTGCATAACTGGTCGTCCAGTTGTTAAAAAGTCCTTCGAAGCTGCTCTGGAGGAAGAGGAAAAAGGCTATTGCAAGCAGGACTTTGTCTTTAAGAAGGCCAAGCCCGGAACTCAATGGGAAACCGAATGGCTGTTTAGGCTCCGGGAATTTTATAAACAGATACGCAATACCTGTTACAAGGGTAAATCCTCCGACAATAGTAAGAATTTGTTCAAAGCTAAGCCAGGGTTTTAAAATTCCCAGAATCAGAGGCATTCCCAATGCACCGACTCCGAAAAAAAAGCCCAGGAGGCTCAGCTTCGCACCCTTGTCATTTTCGGTTATATCTGATACGAGTGCGCTTGTGGAGCCGTTAATAGCACCGCCGCCACAACCGGAAAGGTAGACGAAAAAGGTTATAAGCCCCTTTGATGAGGTCGTTGCAATACCTTCGAAGCCGGCAAACATAAGGAAACAGGATACTGCCAGCAAAACCTTGTAGCCGTACCTGTCGGCGACAGGACCGAAGAAAAGCGCACCTGTCAGCATGCCTATGGGAAGTACCGAGAAGAGCGTCCCGGCTGAAAGATCGGTCAGCCCAAGCTTGTCACGGAGATCCGGAAGGATAGCTCCAAGTGTCATCACGGCGGCACCAAACATTACTATCCCGGCGCAGGCAGACCAGAATATCAGTTTTTTCCTGTACATATGCTTCTTTAATTGATTCTTAAAATCACGAATTGCCTTGTTAAAGGAAGTACTTATTTTTTTATCCGCCTAATAACATTTTAATCCGGCGATGCCTTTAGAAAAGTCTTTTTTTGCCACTAAGGCGCAAAGACACGAAGAGACACCTTCCAGTTCTTCTACGAGTGTTCAAATTGCGGAAAGATTCTGAAACCTCAAATAGGTGACGGTAATGTAAAACTGAAATTACTCCCTTTTCCTGCTTCACTCTCTACCCGGATTTTACCACCGTGTTTTTCAACAAAATCCTTGCAAAGTAATAAGCCTAATCCGGTTCCGGTTTCCCTTTCCGTACCTATTGTTGTAGGAACCTGGCTAACGTCAAATATTTTTGCCATATTTTCCTGTGATATTCCCACTCCATCGTCCGAAACTGAGATTGTAGTAAATGAATCCGTTTGGCCGGCACCAATATTTATTGTTCCTCCGTTGTGTGTAAACTTGATTGCATTTGAAACAAGATTTCTAAGTACCGTTTTTAACATATCAATATCAGCAAAAACGGTTAAATTGCCTGCTATTGAATAAGAAATTGTGATGTTTTTTGCTAATGCACTTGGTTTAAGAATATCAATTACATTGTTGCTGATTTCAGTCAAATCGAGATTCCGGGGATTGAAAGGAATCTTTCCCTGTTGGGTTCTTGCCCACAATAAAATGTCTTCCAGTAAATTGAAGGTGTTTTGTGCAGCTATATTAATATCATCAGCAATTTTATTAGTTTCGTTAATGCTGAATTTTTGAAGGTTTTCTTTCAGGAATTCTGATAAGCCAATAAGCGCTGTAAAAGGACTTCTCAAGTCATGTCCAAGAATTGAAATAAATCGGTCTTTATCGACATTTAGCTGATGTAATTCCTTATTAGTCTGGATTATAGTTTCTTCAGCAATGTTTCTTGCCTTAATTTGCTTTTGAAGATTATACATTACAAATAAGATTACTGAAACACCGATAACCCACACAAACAGAAAAGTCATCAATGATGATTTTATATCATGGTTCTTTATTTTTAAGAATTCGCTTGTAGGAACGGCTGTAAACAAGGCTCCCCTTACATCACCGATTTTATAGCCTTGCTGGGCATGGCATTTCAAACAACTTGATTCAGTCATGAAAGGTCTGACATATACGAAATAGGGAATACCCTTTATTGTATCATTGTTTACAAATAAAGTATCACCTTTCTCGAAACGAAGCAATGCTTGTTTTTCATTATGATCAGGAGCATTAAAGGGATTTATTGGCTTTAAACTTGAAAGATGACCCATTGCGCCGTAATCATCTTTGCCAAGTTCATATATCTGGCGGGTCATATACGCAGGATTTATAAGCGTAAGGCTATCGCCATTGGTTGTAACAATGTCCCGGTTTTTTATGAAACTTAAATAAGGGTTAGGCCGGGAGTCTTTGTTAATAGTAACATAAACCCCGCCATGAGTTGATACCCACTTCCTATAGAGGATATCTTTTTGATAAGAAATTCGCGCGACAATTTTTATATTCTTTTCGAATTGCTGATTACTTTCTAAAACAGAACGATAAACTGCAAAAGCTATGGTCAAAGTCCATAGGGTCAAAATTATGATATTGTATTTTTTAAAATTTATCTGTTTCATTCTTTTTTTTTACACTGGCATTTGGTTTATGGAGTTCAATAGCATCCTGACAAACATCTTCAAAACATAGATTCTGAGGGATAAATGGAATTTTACCTTGTTGTGTTCCTGCCCACGTCAAAATATCGTCCAATAAACTTAAAGTGTTTTGTGCCGTTTTATTTAGATCACCTGCCATATTTTTAATCTGGTCAACATGGAATTTAGGTATTTTCATTTAGAAAATACTAAGGGCAAAAGTATTTAATAGTATTTATCAATCCAAATTTACACCTTCCAATATAGCATTAATAATAACTGACTATCTGGAATCAGGCCTAAAGTTTTAATTTTCATCCGGATTTTAGCCTTACGGGGCTGTCTAAAAAGTCCTTTGCGTTAAATCTCCGCGATCTCTGCGGTTAATGGATTTCAACTTTTTAGACAGCCCCGGAGGGTTTCATAAGATTAAGTTTGGGATGGTGAAATATACTGTTGTCCCTTGTCCTAATTCAGATTCAACCCAGATTTTCCCCTGATGCAATTCAATAATTTTTTTACAGAAAGCGAGTCCGATTCCCTTACCTTCATATTCTTCTTCATTAATGTGCAATCGCTGATACATGTTAAAAATCTTTTCATACTGATCAGATGCAATGCCAATACCATTGTCACTTACGGAGAACAGCCAGTCCCCGTTTATCTTCTCAGAGCCTATCCTGATTTCAGGGTGACTGTCTTTCTTCTGAAATTTAATGGCATTAGCCAGAAGATTTTGGAATAGCTGTCGGAATTCAACCTCATAAACCTTCAGGCAGGGCAAAGCCGAAACTTCTATTGAAGCGTTTGAAGCGTTTATTACTGATTGAAGGTCAGCAATTACATCATTCACTATTTTATTACAATCAATACTTTGGAGTTTTTTATTCAGCCCTAATCGACTGTAGACGGATATGGCTAAGATCAGCGAATTCATTCTTTCTGTGGATTGCTTGATAGTATTAAAATACTTCAGGGCTTTGCTATCTAATACTCCTGAAAAGTCTTCTTCTATTATCTGAATATAATTAGAAATTGTACGAAGGGGTTCCTGAAGCTGATGTGATGATATATATGCAAACTGTTTCAATTCTTTGTTATCTGAATTATACCGGTCGAGTTGTTTGTAGGCATCGGTTAATTCATTCATACTATTCTTCAGGTCTTCTTCCGCCTGCCTGCGTTCGGTGATATTATCATGCATAAAAACAAACTTCATTGGTATTCCATTGCTGTTTACTAAAGGGAATACCATCGTGCTTATCCATACTACGGCATCTTGCACTTCGGGTACTGAATCATGTGGATTGAATTGCGTATCGGGAAAATGAACAACTTCACCGTTTTTAATACTGTCGATTAAATGTCCAAATCCTTTATTCCTTAGTTGAATATCATTGAAAATTGAGTAATCTGAAGGAGGAACAGAGCCATAAAGTAACTTAAATGCCTGGTTTACCTTGAGTGTGAAACCGTTTGAGTCTACAACTTGAATCGACATCGGATTATTGTCAATGATGTCCTGTAAAGATCTTTCTGCTTGCTTGCGTTCAGTAATGTCAATTGCTATTCCGCCAATAAGAGGGTTCTGACCCGACCTGGGGATTACGAATTTTTGTGTTTCGTAATGGTGTACTTTGCCATCAAGATTAGGAAAACTTTCTTCAATGTTTTGATAGCCGGTCTTCAATGTATTATTATCATCAATGAGAATCCTCTCAGCAGTTTCACAATCGAAAATTTCAGATGCTTTCAGGCCTAACCACTTCGAAGCTCCCAGAGCAACATCTATCGACTTATTAACATAGATAACTTTTGTTTCACTATCTTTAATAAAGACAAGAGCGGGTAAATGGTTCATAAACAGGGAAAATCGTTGTTCGCTTTCTTTTAGAGCCCTGTCTGTCTGCTTTTGCGCGGTGATGTCAACCATTGTGATCTGGCAATTTTCACCACTTTCGTCAACCTTACCGCTGACATAAAAATATGACTGATGTGTGCTGCCTTCGATTGGCATGGTCACCTCGCACCAGTCACTGCTTTTATTAGTACCTAAAATGATCGATTTTTTTGAAAAAAATAAAAGGCAGCTTGTTTATTAACCTAATAATGAGTATCTTAGAAGTTGGAAACAAACAAAATCTCATCACTTTTCAGGTGAACGACAAAACTACCTTCTATGGGCTCTA
>CAIMVD010000019.1 GCA_903844815.1 uncultured Bacteroidota bacterium
CAGAAAATCGCATTCAGGTGAATCGCCGCTGCTTCCTTCCCCCCTTGTCCTCCCAAAAACCCATGTCATCCCGAATTCTTTCGCTTAAAAAAATTAATTATTTAACCGAAATCCGTCAAGCGGAAGAATGAGGGATCGCCCAATTCTAAGCAGATTATAGAAGTATTATACCTGGTAAAATGTGAATAAAGAATAGTTTTTGAAGGAGGGGAGAGTTATTGCTCTTAATATCGTCTTAATTATTCGGTAATCTTGCTTTATCCTAATCCCAACCTGTTTTCAGACCCCCTTAGCTTGACGGCTATGCCTTCGAAGGTGGCCAGGGGGATGTAAAACGACGGTTTTTTTAACCTGTTAACTCCTTAACGAAGTAAAAGGTGAGAACAAATGAGACCGCCAGTTTAAGTCCGATGCCCGCCATAAATCCAAGCAGGCTGCCAAGACCAGCCTTCAAAGCATAGGAAAAATCATCCCTGAAAATCAGTTCTCCAACAACTGCGCCGATAAAAGGTCCCATTATTATGCCCAGAGGGCCGAAAAACAATCCTACTACAAGGCCTACCGTTGCCCCCCTTGTGCCGTATTTTGATCCTCCTAACTTTTTAGTGCCCCAAATAGGGACAACATAATCCATAATAGTAACTGCAAGGGTGATGATTGCAAGGATGACAAGAATTCTTGTTGGAAACTGACCGAAACGGCTGATATGCAGAAGAATAAGTCCGATAAAACTGAAGGGCGGTCCAGGCAGTATGGGAACAAGACATCCAATGATGCCCAAAATCATAAGTAAGATACCAAAAGCAAGAAATATATAATCTGACATTTATTGTCCTTCCTAAATCCTGATATTATAAATCCAAGTTATTGTTTACCAAGATCTTCAAATTCGACATTAGTGAACTCCTCCACTTCCGGAATATTTTTTTCATCATACCTGTCGCCAGTTATTATCTGAACACTCCCGAGTGATTCGGATTTACAGCCATCAATAAAATTTACAGTATCTTCAAGTCCTTCAGCAAACTTGTCGAAATCCTCTTTATAAAGGAAGATTTTATGTTTCTCATAGAAGACCTTACCCTCTTTTCCAAGCCTTTTCTTGCTCTCAGTTATAGTCAGGTAATAGTCATCGTTCCTTGTAGCCTTAACATCAAAAAAATATGTTCTTTTTCCTGCTCTTACAACCCTTGTGAAAATCTCTTCTTTCAACTCCTTTTCATCATTCCCGCTTATGACTTCCTTTATTACGGCATCATCTTCCATTTTTAAGTCAGTTTATGTTAGGGTTTTATTTTGAATACTTCAAATGTAACAATTATTTTAACAAATCAAAATATCGGCTCTTTTTATGGTTATTCAAATAGAAAATCATGTATCCGTAATGTTGGTAATGGAGTATCAGCTCAGCGTTTTAGTCAGTGTTGTCAGCTGAATTGCAGCTGACATTATCCTTAATTTTTTCATAGTTGTTTTGAGGGTATCGGAAATTGAGTATTTTTGCAGCAAATATTTGAGGTTCTTTATTAATGATAAGCAGAAGATTATTACGCATAAAGGCATTAATGGCTCTTTATGCTTTTAACCGCAGGGAAGATGATAATCTTGCCCATGCCGAAACAGAGTTGATGTTCAGTATTGGTAAGACCTATGATCTTTATCATCAGCTGTTGCTGCTCATCCTTGACATAGCCGATTTAGCTTCGGAAAAAATTGATTTCGGATTACAGAAAAAAATGCCGAGCCCCGAGGATCTTAGTCCTCAGAGACGGTTTGTAGATAATGCAGTTATTGAACAGCTAAGGAAAAATGAAGAACTAAATAAGTACCTTTCGGTAAGTAAGCTCACCTGGGTGAATTATTCCCACATTCCACGCCTTCTGTATTCGAAGATGATATCATGGAATGTTTATCAGGAATACATGAATTCGGAATGTCATAATTATATTGCCGACAGGAAATTTGTTATTAAGCTTATTACCGACCTTTTTATGAATTCCGAAGATCTGAATTCATGCCTTGAGGAACAGAGCATCTACTGGAATGATGACATAGAGTATGTGACTGCCATGCTCGAGAAAACGCTTAAGAAGTTCAAGGCAGATCCCGGAGAAAAAGTAGCACTGATGCCTCTGTTCAAAAACACTGATGATGAAGAGTTTGTCAGGGTGCTCTTCAGGAAGGCCGTGTTGCATACGGACAAATACTCCGAACTCATTGATAAAAACACCACTAACTGGGAGGTTGAGAGGATAGCTCTTATGGATATACTTGTCATGAGGCTTGCACTTACCGAGATAATTGAATTTCCCGAAATACCCGTCAAGGTTACTCTTAATGAGTATATTGAAATAGCCAAATACTACTGTACCTCAAAAAGCAGTACATTTGTCAACGGCATTCTCGACAACATAGTTAAGGAGATCAGGGAAAAGGGGCTGTTTAATAAATTTGGAAGAGGACTGGTAGGAGAGCAAATATCTGAATAAACCTGATAATTCTTTACAGATTAAATGTATTTATTTTGATGAAAAACAGAATTTTTACCGGGTTTTTGATGATTCTGGTAATAGTGATTGTTTCCTGTTCCGGCTCTGCTGACAGAAACAGAGGTATTGCTGCGTCGCAATTATCCGATAGCTCGCTGGCTGACCTTGTTTTCAGGGAATATACTCATGATTTTGGAAAGGTTACAGAAGGGGAAAAGGTTGGTTATATTTTCTTGTTCGACAATAAAGGAAAGGGAAATCTCGTCATTTCTTCAGCGACTGCTAGTTGTGGTTGCACCGTTCCGAAATATGATTCCAAACCTGTTCCTCCCGGCGAGGGCGGAAAACTGGAGGTTGTTTTCGATACCTCAGGGAGAAACGGAAAACAAACGAAGACTGTAACAGTAGCTTCAAATTCATCAAAACCTCTGATTTTATTGCAGATAACCGCTGAAGTTGTTTCAGCATCCGATAATTAATAATTAATAATTAATATTTAACACAATGACCAATTTCGCTTACATGTTTTTAATGGCTCAGCCGGCGGCAGGAACAGCCGGTCAGGGCAATGCTCTTTTAAGCTTCCTTCCTCTTATCCTTGTATTTGTGGTCTTTTATTTCTTTATGATCAGGCCGCAGATGAAAAAGCAGAAAGAGATGACCAATTACAGGAGTTCTCTTAAAAAAGGAGATAAGGTAGTCACCACAGGGGGAATTTATGGACGGATATATGAAGTCAAAGACAACTATGTTACTGTAGATGTCGGTGGCGATGTAAAACTGAAGATTGACAAAAGCGCCTTGCTGAAAGATCCTTCGGTTGAAGAATAGGCAACTGCTAATTCTTTGAAAAAAAGGTGCGTTAAAAAATGAAACACGGACAGATTCTCCGAATTTTAAATGGAGAGGTACGATAAACAGGGATCTCGCCGGATTTGCTTTTTTCCTGTTTATCTCATTTGTTTTCTGGCATCTTAATTTCCCTGGAAAAGAGACAGAAGCATCTGTCGGGTATCCTTTAAAGTACGCAAAAGTCCCGGCAAACAGGACTTTACTTGCACAAGGTTCATAAAGACTCTACCGGAGCCTTTATGGAACCGGATATTCAATAATAAAAATTAAGGTTAGAGGAACTACAGATCCCCTTTCTATTGATCTTTCAAAGGTGGCCTATAAACGAGTGACAGGAAGCAGGGATCTGAACTACTATATCCTGACTTCGGGACTTTCAGGAACTCTTGCTTCACAGCTCAGGTCCGATTGTGAAATTATTTCGGTTAAGCCAGATACTTTGTTTTTTACTTTAACGAAGAAAGTAACTAGTGAGGTTCAATCGAAAACGTTGAATGATATTGGCATCTGGAAAAGATGATTATCATGGCACAGATTGTTTAATGGAAAAAGAAAGCCATAGTAAATTTTCACTTGGGGTAACGGGTGGAATCGGCAGCGGAAAAACTTCTGTCTGCAAATTCTTTTCGGTACTGGGAGTGGCTGTTTTTTCAGCTGATATCAGGGCGAAAGAGATAATGGATCATGATCATTCGATAATAAAAGAAATTAATTACCTCGCTGGAAAGGATCTCTATACAAGTGGAAGTCTTGATCGGGCGGCACTTGCCGCTATTATTTTCAATAACCCCGAAATTCTGGGAAAGGTTAACTCTCTTGTACATCCGGTGGTTTTTGACTATTTTGAAAAATGGAAAGAAGAACAGGCTTCTCCTTATGTTGTTATGGAGGCAGCTATTCTCTTTGAAACCGGAAATGCAAACCGGCTCGACAGGACAGTAACTGTTATAGCTCCTGAGGAAGAACGGATTAACAGGGTCATACTTAGAAACAGGCTTACGCGGGAACAGGTGATAGGTAGGATACGCAACCAGATGAATGATGAAACGAGGATTAAACTGTCAGATTACATAATATTCAACTCTGAAAATGATATGATAATCCCGGCAGTACTTAAAATTCATGAAGAAATATTGTATAATATTAAAATGAGAGACTGAATATGGGATTCCTTGGAAAATGGCTGGGCGGGGGACTGGGATTCGCAATGGGCGGACCAATCGGCGGCCTGCTGGGTTTTCTGGTCGGATCGATGATCGACAGTACAACCGTTCAAACAACCACTTATACTTCTCAGCCCCGAAGGACGTCACAGGGCGATTTTGGAATGAGCCTGCTTGTGCTTGTAGCAGCCGTCATGAAAGCCGACGGCAAAGTGGTCAAATCTGAACTCGACTATGTGAAACAGTTTTTTGTCAGGCAGTTCGGACAGGAGTCTGGAAAAGAGGCAATTCTGATGCTTAAGGATATACTCAAACAGGAAATTCCGGTCAGAGATGTCTGCGTTCAGATTAGCAGCAATATGGATTACTCGTCAAGACTTCAGCTCCTGCACCTTCTCTTTAATGTCTCACTTGCCGATTCGACAATACATGCAGCAGAAGTGGAGATAATTGAGAAGATAGCTGGTTACATGAGAGTCTCTAATGTAGACTATACCTCCATAAAAAACATGTTCATACCAGAGACCGATTCTTCCTACAAGATCCTTGAATTAGATCCGGCTTCCACCAACGAAGAGGTCAAGAAAGCATACAGGAGAATGGCAGTTAAGTATCATCCCGATAAAGTAAGCCATCTTGGGGAGGATTTCAGGAAATCGGCAGAGGAGAAGTTCAAGAAGGTAAATGAGGCCTACGACAAAATAAAAAAGGAAAGAAATATGGTTTGATGTGCAGAAAAACACTGACTTAAACTGACATTACAGAAACAAATCCTAAATTAGTAAAAAATAAGCAAAGATGATTTTAAAAGATATTCTGGCAATTTCAGGTCAACCCGGTCTATTCAGATTTATAGCACAGGGAAAGAACGCAATTATTGTTGAACACCTTGAAACAAAAAAAAGAAGCAGCGCCTCAGGTACGGCAAAGGTCAGCTCGCTTGAAGATATTGCAATCTTCTCAACTACTGAAGATGTTCCTTTGGGAAAGGTTTTTGACCTGATCTTTGAAAAGGAAAACGGAGGTCCGGCCGTAGATATCAGGGAAGATAATAATGCTATTAAGAAATGGTTTGAAGAGATACTTCCCGATTATTCCCGGGATAAGGTATACATCAGCGATATACGTAAAGTAGCAGCCTGGTATAATATCCTTCATAAACTTGAGCTGCTTGTGAAAGAGGAGCCTAAGGAGGAGGGTGAGGTTCTGGATTCTGTAAAATCAGAGGAATCAGAGGATTCAGAGGAAAAGATTCAGGAGTAGTAAAAAGGGACCGGTAATTGCGGATGATATGGCAACCGGATTCCTTGCCGTAAATAAGATCTGTCAGGTACTCAGTTATCGGTTTTCTTTGCCTCTTCCCAGATAACATTCATTTCATCGAGGGTCATCTGGTGAAGTGATTTGCCTTTTCTTATTGTTTCATTCTCGAGGAAATTAAATCTCTTTATGAATTTCCGGTTCGTCCTTTCCAATGCGGCCTCCGGGTCGATTTCATAAAGTCTGGCAGCGTTTATAATTGAGAATAGTACATCGCCAAGTTCCGATTCTATTGCATCCCTGTCATGGTTTGCAATTTCTTCCTGAAGTTCAGTGATCTCTTCGTGAACTTTATCAAATATTTGTTCGCGGTTTTCCCAGTCGAACCCAACGCCCCTTACTTTTTCCTGTATCCTGTTGGCTTTTACAAGTGCGGGAAGCGATGAGGGCACACCCGATAAAACCGCTTTATAACCGTTGTGTTCCTTTATTTTAAGTTGTTCCCAGTTCTCTTCGACTTCTGTGGCGCCACGTGTTACCGAAACATCTCCGAATACATGCGGATGTCTGTAAATAAGTTTCTTGTTAATACCTTCGAGTACGTCGGCCATTGTAAATGTTCCTTTTTCCGAACCGATCTTAGCATAGAATACTATATGCAGCATCAGGTCGCCCAGCTCATTTTTAATGCCCGCTTCATCACCTGAGAATATGGCATCGGCCAGCTCATGAGTCTCTTCAATTGTCAGTTTTCTGAGACTATCGTAGGTCTGTTTCATATCCCATGGGCATTTAGCCCTGAGTTCATCTATTATTTCGAGAAGCCTGTTAAACTCCGTGAGGCTTTTATTGATATCGTTCATTAGTGTGGATTTAAAATAGCTGATTATTTGCCGGGGTTTTGAATTTACTCTCAATCAAAACAACCGAACCTATTTCGATGCTCAGTACTTCACAGACATCGGCTCCGTTTATTGAGATCTCCAGTAGGTCGAGCCTGTTGAAGCGTGCCAGCAAGGTATTATTCGATACGTCGTTGTAATTCAGTGACAGAGTATCAGTATAGTTCCTGGTACTCTGCATCATTATGCGGTACTCCCTGTTTTCAAAAACCCTGAAGAAAACATCCCTTGTGATATTCGAAATGGCATTCCCGTATGAATCGATGAAAATTATGCTTCCAATGATTACATTCTTTTCAATTGTTGCCCTGAGAGGATACATTTCAGTGAGAGCTTTCAGCTGGTTACCTAGTTGGGACAGTTCTTTCCCCGATACAATAGCAGCAGCAGCCTTTGCAAATATCTCCAGTTCATCCGAAATCCCCCCGGTGTCAATTTTTATTATTTCATCAGGTTCAGAATTGAGGATGAGGTTAAAAATTCCATTATCCGTTCCGATAAAAAAATGGCCCTTAGCCTTAACTGCAAGATAATCATGACCCTTGGCTGCTTCTGAGTGAACACAAATAATATGGACTGAACCCTCCGGGTAATTGGCATAGGTATTTCTTATGACAAATGAAGCATGTGCAATATTAAAGGCCGGTATGCCACCTGCATTATCAATTATTAAAGTCCCCGGGCAAAGGGAACATAGCTTTCCCTTAATGATCCCGGAATAGATATCATTTGGCTTCCATTCAGTTGTCAGGGTTATAATGGGCATACGAAAAAACTTGTAACAAAGATAATCTTCTAAGCAAAAAATAACCTTACTTTGCAGTGAACAACTGATATATTTATAAACTATTTAACCATAATCATTTTTAACAGCTTATGGCTTCCCTGAACAAAAATATTTACAAGGTTTAATGACTGAGATAATAATATTTCTGGAGGATATTGACCCTGTTGTCTTCTTCGGCACAAATAACTCGATTCTCGATAAAATAAGAGGGTTCTTTCCTAAAATAAAGATCCTTGTAAGGGGCAATGAACTTAAATGCATGGGTGAAGAGCTAGAAATCACCATTTTTGCAGAGAAGTTTAATGAGATCGTTGAATATTATCAGAAATATCATCGTCTCGATGAGCAGGATCTTGAAAAGTACTTTTTCGACCCCGATCATATGAAATCGGCGTCGAAAGGTGAATTTGAGAATGTACTTGTATTTGGAATAAGCGGCAAGCCTGTACGTGCAAGGACTGTAAACCAGCTGCTCCTTGTAAATGAATTCAGGACGAACGATCTTATAATTGCTGAAGGCCCTGCCGGGACCGGCAAAACGTATACTTCCATAGCGCTGGCGGTAAGAGCATTAAAGGAAAGAGAAGTAAAAAAAATAATACTTACAAGACCAGCTGTTGAAGCTGGAGAACGGCTCGGCTTTCTTCCGGGTGATATGAAGGAAAAGCTCGATCCCTACCTTCAGCCTCTTTATGATGCTCTCCATGACATGATTCCCTTAAAAAAGCTGGAGACCTGGATTGAGGAAGGAACAGTACAGATTGCGCCGCTGGCCTTTATGAGGGGAAGAACTCTCGAAAATGCTTTCGTGATCCTTGATGAGGCTCAGAATGCTACTGTCAGCCAGCTAAAGATGTTTCTCACCCGAATGGGAGTAAGCTCAAAGTTCATTATAACAGGAGATACAACCCAGATCGACCTTCCCAGGAAGAGCGATTCAGGTCTTCTTCAGGCGATTCGTATTCTCGGCAAAATAGAGGGTATTTCAATTATCAAATTCGATGAAGGCGATATTATAAGGCATAAACTCGTTAAGAGAATAGTAAGAGCTTATGAAAATGAAGAAAATGAAGTTGACAGAATAAAGAAAGTATCATTTAAAAATAAAGACGAAAAATAAATCCTCCACAGGCCACAGAATTATTTCAAGTCATTAATAATTAATATATGATTAAAACACTTGTGAGTTCAGATTTTGCCTTTCCTGGTCAGAAAAGCGTCTATAAAGGCAAGGTAAGAGATGTCTATAACATAAACGACGATTATCTTATGATGATCGTTTCCGACCGTATCTCAGCCTTCGATGTTGTCCTTCCAAAAGGAATACCTTATAAAGGTCAGGTATTGAATCAGATAGCTTCAAAATTTCTGGACGCAACCAGCGACATTGTTCCAAACTGGAAGATAGCAACCCCGGATCCTACTGTAACATTTGGCCATAAGTGTGAGCCTTTTGCTGTGGAAATGATTGTAAGGGCTTACCTTACAGGAAGTTCATGGAGAACATACAAGGGAGGTACCAGGGAAATATGTGGCATCAGTATCCCAAATGGAATGCGTGAGCATCAGCGTTTTGAAAAACCAATTATCACACCAACAACAAAGGCAGAGCAGGGAAGTCATGATGAGGATATCTCAAGGGAAGATATTATCACCAGTGGGATAGTTTCGGAGGAGGATTACCTTCTGTTGGAGAAATATGCAATGGAGGTGTTTTTGAGGGGCTCTGAGATAGCTGCTGAACACGGCCTGATACTTGTTGATACAAAATATGAATTCGGGAAAAAAGATGGGACTATTTATCTGATTGATGAGATCAATACTCCTGATTCATCGAGGTATTTTTATGTGGATGAATATCAGGAGCGGTTTGAAAAGGGACTTCCCCAAAAGCAGCTTTCCAAGGAATTTGTAAGGGAATGGCTTATGGCAAACGGATTCAATGGGCAGGATGGACAGTCAGTTCCGGAGATGACTGATGCTTTTGTTGATGAGGTGTCGGAAAGGTATATTGAACTATATGAGAAGATAACGGGTGAAAAATTCATAAAAGCCGATATCTCAAATGTTCCGGAAAGGATAGAGGCAAACTGCATTCATTTTCTTAAATCGCTCTGACCCTCTGATATTAATACTTTAAAGAATGAAATTCACTGGTTTTACAAAGACTGTACTGGCATTTCTGCTGTTCACTGTACTTAATCTGACAATTGGTGCGCAGGTTGTTGTTGAGAGGTCAAAGGAGAAGGTAATAATTTCAGGGGCCCAGTACTACATCCACCTGGTAAAGAAAGGTGAGACCGCTTACTCAATTTCAAAAGCCTACGGTCTGACAGTTCCGGAACTGGTAAAGGAAAATACTCAGGCTTCCGCCGCGATTAATGAAGGTCAATCGCTCCGGATACCGGTAAGAGAGGTTCCAGGATCGGTTCCTGTACGGGAGGCCGCAGCAATTCAAAACCATGATGACAGTAAATACCTGTATCATGTTCTTAAGCCGGGAGAGACTGTATATTTTCTGTCTAAAACCTACAATGTCTCTGAAAATGAAATAGTTTCAAGTAATTCAGGTCTTGATATCAGCAAACTTTCGGTAGGTGCTGAAATAGCAGTTCCGAAAAAAGATAACACGAGGGAAAAAAAGAAGCAGGCAGAGGAGCAGGAAAAGTACTTTCTTCATAAAGTACTGGAAGGTGAATCACTCTCCTCGATAGCTGAAAAATACGGCATTTCTTTGAGGGAACTCAAGAGAGAAAACAGGGATGTAAAGATACCGCTTGTAGGTGATTTCATCAGGATACCAGGAGTAAAGGCAGCTGAACCGGCAGTGGATGAAGTTGCAAAGGCAGAGCCTGTTGCCCCAGTTGTTGCTGAACCTGTAAAGGAGACAATTCTGCCTTTAGGGCATTCAGAAGTGAGGAATCTGTCGGGAACTTTAAATGTGGCTTTTCTCCTCCCGTTTTATCTTCAGGAGAACTCGGAAAGGGCACCTGTAGATACCTCAAGGTCATCGAAGGGAAACTCCTTTTCGATAGCTGATAAAAAGGAGGAGGAATGGATCTATCCCAGAAGCCTCGATTTCGTTGAGATGTATGAAGGAATGCTGCTTGCGGCTGATACACTAAGGGCTCTGGGCCTGAACCTTAATCTGTACCCCTTCGATATAAAAAGCGATTCCTTTGAATTAAACAGGCTTATTAGTTCAGGCAAACTTTCGAAGATGGATCTTATTATTGGACCCGTCTATTCTCATAATCTTTCGAAAGTTGCCGACTATGCCGGGAAACTTGATATTCCGGTTGTTTCACCCGTTTCTCTTCTTAATAATTCTGTGCTTTCGGGTAATCCAGGGCTGTTTCTTCCGAATTCTACCCTCGAGGTAAGCCAGAGTGCACTTGCAAAGAAGGTAAGTGAGTACTATGACAAGAATCTGGTTTTTATTCATTCCGACTCAACCAATACTGATCAGGATGTTATACTTCTGAAAAAAATGATCCTGACGGAACTGGGATATAAAATCCCGAGGAGCGATGTCAGGTTCAGAGAGATGCTTTTTTCAGGACTTTCTATGTTTGATAATGACTCCAGCGTCCGTCTTGCCAAGGCTCTCTCTGATAAAACAGAGAACATTGTTATAATTGCGACGGAAGACTCCCCTGTTATAAGCAAAACAATAGTTGATCTGCAACGGCTTTCAAGGAAATTTGATATTAAGGTCATTGGATATTCTGAACTTGGCGATCTCGATAATCTTGATCCGAAACTCTTCTTCGATCTTGGCGTAATGCTCTATTCCCCTTCTCATATTGACTATTCTGCCAGGAATGTGATCAGGTTTAATTCATGTTTCAGACAAAAATTCCTTACAGAGCCTGTTGAGAAGAGCTATGCATGGCAGGGATATGATATTACTTATTACTTTTTAAGTGGTCTGGCCAGGTATGGGAAGGAGTTTATAAAAAATCCCTCGATTCACAATCCTGTACTCCTTCAAACGGAGTTTGACTTTATGCGTAAGAAGCCGGGTGACGGATTCGAGAATCAGAAGCAGTTTCTGCTTAAATATACAAAGGATTATGAGGTTGTTGTTATTGAATAGAGTCCTGTTAATGGCCACTATTAGCCTTTAAATCGCATATATTGAAGCCGTTAAGTTTTGTGTTAATAAAAATTAACAATAGTGGAATATTTTTATAATTCAAATTGTCTATAGATTGTAGTATGATTAAAGGATCGTACAGTGAAGCTGAAGAAGACGAACTTGTAAGTGCGTCAATCGGAGGCGATAAACAGGCTTTTGGCGTGATAGTAGCCCGATACCGGAAAATGGTAGCCCGTACGGTCAAGGGCATGCTGGGAGATTCGATTTTTGCAGAAGATGTTGGCCAGGAGGTTTTTATTAAACTTTTTTATTCACTGGCCGATTTCAGGGGCGAGTCAAAACTGTCAACCTATATTCAAAGGATTGCAGTTAACCTCACCCTAAATGAGATTAAGAGAAGAAAGCGTTTCTTCTCAATGTTTTCACAGAAGGGGAATAATGAAATGCATGAGATAGAAGTTGCCGATCATGATACAGAGGAAAAAAGAGAGGCTTCGGAAATTGTGCATAAAGCTTTGCAAAAGATGGATCCAAAGTTCAGGATAATTATTACGATGAGGATGTTGCAGGGTTATTCGACCAAGGAGACAGCGGAGATGCTTGAACTCCCATTGGGAACTGTCCTCTCCAGGCTGTCCAGAGCGCAGGAACAATTAAAGGGTATTTTGGAAAAATTATAGTACTATGAAACCTTCAGAGATAAAAAACAGGATGATCGGATCCCTCGATGCAGGAATCGATACCGTCGGAATTTTTGAGGAGATGGAAAAAGACGGTATCTCCTTCGATTTCAGCAACGACTTTGATGAAAAGGTGATCGGTCGGGTATTCAACACCAAAAATGAGGAAATAGTGGAGGTCGAATTTATCCGATCCATGACCCGGGTGTTCTATCGTATTGCACTTACCGGAGTAGCAGCAATAGTTCTGATGCTTATTTCTATTTTTCTTATGGAAGGGTCACTCTCATTCAACTCCTTTCTTGGATTGGGAAACAGCTATGATGAAAGTACAATTTGTCTGCTAACCGGAAATTAATTTAACAATGAAAGCAAAACCTGTAATTGTAATAGTTATCACACTGATAATAGGATTCGTGCTTGGGATGCTCACTTCTGCACAGTTAAGATATCAGAAACTGAAACCCATGAGGGTGTATTTTTCGGAAGAGAGGTTCCGTGACGGATTTTACAAGACTATTCAGCCTGATGAAAAACAGAAGGAAAAGATAGATCTTATCCTTGAGAAATATGCCAGGAAGAACAGCGAACTGCAAAACAGCTTCCGTAAGGAATTGGATGGCAATATGAAGGAATTCAGGAAGGAAGTTGATTCAAACCTTTCAAAAGATCAGCTTACCAGGTTAAGAGAAATGGACGATCGACGCCAGGGAATGATTCGTCAGAACATGAAAAACAGGGAAGGTGATTCGCTGAATTTCAGGAATGAACGACGCCGTTTTTCCGATTCAACAATGCCTCCTCCCGGCTCACTGCGATATCATAAATTTGATTCAGCCGGTTCACCCCATATTAAATAGCAGGTAGTCAAGCAGTATCGGAAGATCATCAGGATTTACTCCAAGGGAAATGAGAAGAGCCCTGTCCTCTGAAAAGACCGACATGAACTGTTCCTTTGTCAGTTCTCCGCTCATAAGGCTCTGTCGGTAGAAATCTACTGCTTCTTTCTTTTTTCCCCTGCAAAGTGCAAGATGGCCATTATTTATGTGATCATGAGCATTTAGTTTGCTTGCCGAAAGCCTTTCATAATATTTTTCCGAATCATCGAACCTGCCAAGAGCAAAGTAGCAATAGGCAATGGGCCTTAGTACTTTAAGGTTCCCCGGGTCGCCGTATTCGACCCTGAAATAATATTTTAAAGCCTTTTCATATTCCCTGAGGTCAAGATAACAATGGGCAATCATTATTATAGTATGGATATTATCCGGTTCCATGCCTGATGCCTGAAGATAATTCTCCAGTGCCTCCTCATATTTTCCTGTCCGTCTCAGACAAAGTCCAATTTTTTTGATTGTCCATGCCTTCCTGTCAATGATCTCTGCCCTCCTGTAATATTTCAGAGCCTCTTCCCATTCCCGGTTCTCCTGGTGACAGTATGCGATTTTTTCGTATAGTTGTGCATCATCAGGTTTGTTATTAACCTGCCTCATGAAGAGCTGAACAGCATCATCGTAGAAATTCTTGCTGAAGAAGTAGTCCGCAAGCCCGGCTTCCGACTCTGCAGAATCTGTTGACATCCTGAAAAACTCCGAGTTATATATATCGAGCTTACCTGTAAAGATATCCTCAAATTCTTTCTTATAGGGAGAGAGTTTGAAAAACCTGTATATGTCCTGAAGATATTGTGTTACATTAGTCCTGAATGACTTGTACGGGTCGGTCAGTATTGAATCCTCTTCCAGTTGCTGTAATCCTTCCAGCTCCATCCGGAAGACCTTAAGCATCATGCTCTTCTGTGTTGACGGGAGATATTTCAGATTAAGCAGAAGCGAGTATTTGTCGGAGTTGCAGATAAACGGTGTTTTATAAAGTGCTTCGGCAAGATCATTTGTGGCAGGACCCAGTATCTCATCAAGATAGATTTCGTTAACCGTATCATGATCGGGATAAAAAGGCACAAACCAGTTCTGGAAATCCTTAAAAAAATCAAAATGCTTCAGATTTGAAAAGGCTGACATATAAACGTCAGCGCCTTCCATCTGAAGCTTTGTGAGTTCTTCCATTGTTTTGAATATTGCTTCCGAATCACTGAACATCTCAGACCAGTCGGGATTCTTTTCATCATTTTTATCCTTTGGAAGAATATTCTCGAGATCCAGTTTTTCTTCAATCCTGGGCCTCAGTTTTTCGACCTGGGGAAGTATTTCATCATGAAGTTTTTTGCTAAGCGATTCTGTCTCCCTCGACCTGATGGTTTGAAGTACAATGATCCTGCAATGTTCCCTGAAACTGCCGTCGCTGCTAAGATTCGTGATCCTCCCGGTAAGGTCAGGATATAGCTTTAGTCTTGAATTATAATAATGCAGGTTTAGAATTAATCCTGACAGGGCTCTTTCCATCACCTGTTGCTGATGCGATTCATAAATGTCTAACAGGTGGTGGAGTTTCTCGGGCTGCCAGGTTCTCAGAGAGCTCAGGGTAATGGCCGAAGTGAAAATACTTGATTCATGCCACCTGAACTTGCCCGAGGTCATTATAATGTTTAGAAGGCTGGTTTCAGCTTCTCCATAATAATCAGTAAGCCAGAGGTGGTTGAAAATGTTTCTTATCAGGTGTTTATGCTTGATCGCTATCTCAGATGCAGGGTTGGGATTAATTTCATTAGTCAGTTTAAGCCACTCGTCCAGCTCCGATTTGAACATCAGGTCATCAACAGTTTCGACAATAGTTTTGCCTGTCAGCTTCATCTCTTTTTCAGCCTGCTGTTTAACCCAGTAGGTATGCCATCCGGAATAATGTGACAATATGTCCTGCCTTGCCCTGTCGGAAAGGTTTAGAATCGATTGTATAAGCTTGAGATATATTTTGTTCCGCTTCGGATCTTCAATCCCTTCTATTGTATAAGTAACCATGTTTCTATAGGTCATGACTATGTTTTCATATTCGTCGCGAAGATCGCCTGATGAAACGGATGAAAGCATATCGGCAAGAATGTCAAGGCTTTGTTTTATTTTCTTCTCGGATACCAGGTTGCCGAGCCTTTTATGTTGCTGAATAATTTTTGTTGAATCCATCTTTTCTTATTTAAGAATGATATCTGACAAAATATCATTCATAAGTTCCTGAATCATATATGCAACAATCAGGCCGTTTAACATCAGAAATTAAACCCGATGCTTAAATAGCCTTTTATTTTGTTAAAAAACCTGGGGTTGCTATAACCTCCATACATTATCCCAAACCTGATTGGACCAATTGCAGACATGTATCCCAATCCTCCTCCAAAGCCTGCCATTACTGAAAATCCCTTTTCTCTATCAGCTTCTTGCAGCGCAAATACATTAGCAATCATTTCCAGGTGAATGTCCTCATAAAACTCGAAATCAAAGCCTCCATTTATGCCGGCAACTGTTTTAACAGGTATTTCATTATCCTGATAACCAATTGCCGGTATTGAGCGACTATAAGACTGGTTTATACCTCCAAGCAGATAAAAGTTGTTCCTGGCTGATACAGAATCAGTTCTGGAAATGAATAGAAGATCGCCGCCAATATCAAATGTAACTTTTTCTGAAAGCGAAAAATAATTCTTTATATGAGCCGAGAACGTATAGAATCTGTCAAACAGGAATTCGCCATGATTGTTAATCCTGTTTACATGAAGTTCGGAATTTTTTCCGATGGTTCCTGAATATAACCTTGATGATGACAGTAAGGTGTTGAAAATAAGGCCTTTATCGGGGAAGTGCTTTGAATTTAATGTGTTAGCCTGATAGACACAACCACCTGTTATGTAGTTATAGTTAAGCTTATTAAGATTATTGTCAGAATCGTATCTTGTCAGAAGGTTAAGGTTTTCATAATTTATATAAAGATTCATCATATTGTTCAGGCCAATTCTTTGTCCGGCCGAAAGACCCTGTATGAAATTCCTGCTTATCACAGCACCGTTTTGCCGGTAAAGGGTGAGCATAGGAATTAATGTATTCTCGGCCATGAAATTTAAGGAAAACCCGAATTTCTGATTTCTTCCCGCATACTGGATGGCTCTGAAGTCAACCTTGAAATACTGGCCTAAGTATGTATTCAAGTTTATTGATGACCTTTCGGTCAAAAGATTTTTTACTGAAAATCCCATTTTGAGTCCGGAACGGATGGCGTTGTCGTAATGAACCGAGCCATAAAGCATTGCCTGAGGTTTCTCTATACAGTCTATTGCAAGAATCAGGCTATCGTTACGGGGAACTACCCGGTATTTAACCTTGTCGAACAGGAACTCCCCGTAAAGTAACTCGATCCTGTCGGTAAGCATGTATTTATCTACTGTTTCCCCCGGACTAATGTCAAGCAGTCCAAGTATCTGCTGATCGGAATAGCTCTTATTTCCGTTTATCTCGATTCTGTCAAAAGAATATCCTTTTTTATCAAGAATATTCTTTATTGGCTTCTGAGGTTCTATTCTGTTTAGTGAATCAGCCAGCTTTCCGAAATATGCCTTGTATGGAAGGGCAGCTTCGTAACCTTTCTGTACCAGTTTCTCAACGTTTCCGAATCCGGCGATGGGATATTCTTTTACATCAGGAGTGATGAGAAGATCAATAAGTTTCTTTTCCTGCCGGAAATCTTCAAGGCTCCTGTACAATGCAATCTGTTTCAGGATTCCGGATACTGACTGTAATTCTTCTTCTCCGTTTGCCTGAAACCCCACATAAGAGCCGATAAGAATGTCAGCGCCCATTTCGCGTGCCTCTGACGCCGCAAAGTTTCTAACAAGTCCACCATCGAGCAAAAGAAGGGAATCTATCATCAAAGGTGTAAATATTGATGGAACCGATGCGCTAGCCCTGATTGCATCGGGGAGGTAGCCTTTCTTCAGTTCTATTTTTCTGTAGTTTATGATATCTGTACCCAGGCACATGAAAGGGATAGGTAGTTTAGAAAAATCATTTATGTCTGCAGCCGGCCATGCATAGAAACTTAGTGAGTTTTCGATAAGCTGACCATTTATGAGGCCTGAAGGAAGCAAAACCTTTTTAGAGGTTACAGGTACTGAAATGATACTGTTATACAGATTATTCTTTTCGTGAAATATCACCCTGTTCTCAGGAATCCTGTTCGATAGCAGTGCATCCCAGTCAGTTTTCAGGAAAAGATTGTACAGGCTGTCGGCAGAATAGCCGATGGAATACATTCCACCTACTATGCTGCCCATGCTTACCCCTGTAATATAATCAGGGCGCAGGCCGGCTTCCTCCATAACTTTTAAAACTCCGAGATGTGCTATCCCGTGAGCGCCACCTCCACTCAGCACCAGGCCCACTGAAGGTCTTTTTGCGGGCTCCTGTCCCGAGACTTTAATGCTTAACAAAACAGTGATTACTGAAACTAACAAAAAATAAGTTGTTTTGCAGTAAGCCGGAAACATATGAAAATGAGGTTTCATTTCGGGCTTTATAAATAAACTGATATTAGCACCATATCTAATTGCAAGATAGTAATTTTAAGTAAATTAGCAGCGTGAAAAATCAAACTGTTTTCAGGGAAGGATGGCTTCCTACAACAAATAAGGAAGTGGAGGCTCTTGGATGGGATTCTTTAGATGTTATTATCTTCAGCGGCGATGCCTATGTTGACCATCCTTCGTTCGGGCCGGCAGTTATCGGCCGTATTATAGAAGATGAGGGATTCAGGGTTGCTATTGTACCACAGCCCAACTGGCAGGATGATTTGCGCGATTTCCGGAAACTGGGTCGTCCAAAATACTTTTTCGGTGTGACAGCAGGCAACATGGATTCGATGGTAAACCATTATACAGCTGCCAGAAGGCTTAGATCCGACGATGCTTATACCCCTGGAGGAAAAGCAGGATTCAGACCCGATTACCCTACAATTGTGTATACCAATATCCTAAAGCAGCTTTATCCCGATGTCCCTGTGCTCATTGGCGGAATAGAAGCTTCGATGCGCCGGCTTGCACACTATGACTACTGGAAGGATAAACTGGAACCTTCAATACTACTTTCAAGCGGTGCCGATATGCTTGTTTACGGAATGGGAGAGCAGCCGGTTAGAGAGATCATGAGGCTGCTTTCGAAAGGTATTCCTTTCTCTTCGCTTAAAACAATACCTCAGACAGCCATCACTATAGGAATTGAAGAACAATTGCCGGTTCAAAGCAGCTGGAAGAACATTATTCTTCATTCGTACGAAAGTTCCCTGAAAGACAAGAAACTGTTCGCTGAAAACTTCGTTAAGTTTGAAAAGGAATCAAATAAAATTATAGCTGCCAGACTTGCGGAACCCTCCGGAGACAAAAAGGTTGTCGTCAATCCTCCTTTTTTGCCAATGACGGAAGAGGAGGCAGATAGTACATTTGATCTGCCTTACATGTATCTTCCTCACCCTCGCTATAATAAGAAAGGCGAAATTCCTGCCTATGAGATGATTAAATTCTCTGTCAACATTCACCGGGGGTGTTTTGGCGGATGCAGCTTCTGCGCTATTGCTGCACATCAGGGGAAACAGATCATCAGCAGGTCGGAAAAATCAATTCTGACCGAGATAGAAAAGATAACGCATCATCCCGAATTCAAGGGGTACCTTTCTGATCTGGGCGGTCCTTCGGCCAACATGTACGGGATGAAGGGAAAGGATATGAAACTCTGTCAAACCTGCCCCAGGCCTTCATGTATATGGCCGGTAATATGCAAGAATCTGAATACAAGCCATAAACAGCTTACTGACCTTTACAGGAAAGCCGACAGGATAGAAGGAATTAAAAAATCATTTATTGGAAGCGGGGTTCGTTACGATCTTTTGTTCCCCGAATGGAATAAAGATGCAGGAAGGGATGAATCGGAATATCTTGAAGAACTGGTTACTAAGCATGTTTCAGGAAGGCTTAAGGTAGCTCCTGAACATACTGCTACTGATGTATTGTTGTATATGAGGAAGGCTCCTTTTGATCTTTTTAAAAAGCTAAAAAAGCGATTTGATGCAATTAAGGATAAGCATAACCTGAATTATGAAATTGTGCCATATTTTATCTCATCTCACCCGGGCTGCACCGATTCCGACATGAAAGATCTCGTGGCGGAAGTCAAAACCCTGGGAATTAAGCCGGAACAGGTCCAGGATTTTACGCCGACACCCATGACGCTTTCAACAACCATGTACTATACGGGTTTCGATCCATTCTCCGGAAAGAAGGTCTATACTGCAAGAAGCAGCGAGGATAAGAAAAGGCAGAAGGAGTTCTTCTTCTGGTATAAGAAGCCGGGTTTTAACAATGGGCCCACGAAGCACGACGCACGACGCAAGGGAAAATAAATCTACCGCGCCAGCTTGCGTTTTGTTCCGTCACGGATTACAAGAACGCGCCAGCCGGAGGATTCCCCCTTTGAATGGAGCAAGGGGGATGTCTTTTTGCTGCAGATTAGTCAAATAATAGCTAATGAACAGGTTCCAGGTATCTGACCGCCTTGTTTGTCATTAACGCATATTCAATTTCGCTTCTTGTTGATGAGCCTATGTAACCTCCGACATTTATAACAAAGATTTCATCTGAAAGGTCAATCTTGCGCTTGTGCATATCGTCGAGCATAAGCTTGGTTTTTTCAAGCCAGACCTCTTCGTCGCCTGAATGGCCGAAAAGACCAACACTTATAACAATATTGCCTTCAAGGGTTAACCTTTTCTGCCCGGCAATGAATTCATCCCTGAATCTTGTACTCCCGCAAAGCGTGATGATTTTGTAGTTCCCAATCATATATTTATAAGTTTGTTACTGTTAGATAATATTTTCATAATCCAGGCGAAGGCAGCTAATGTTCCGTCCGAAATATAGTGAAGAAAACCGGACAAAGCCATGATAACTAGTCTTCAGTTTTCTTACATCTGTTTTGTAGGAATTATCCTACAAATATTTAGCCTTTTTCCTACATGACTTATGCTTCTTAATATTGAAATTTAGAAGATATTTTGATTAACAGTTTTAAGATGGGTCGTTTAAATTTTGTTATAAGTATTTTGGTAATTTACTGCATGGCCGGATGTCAGTCTGGTCCGGAAAAAGTAACTATAGGCTATGTTCAGATAACACAGGATCCGGTTCTTGACGCCGCAAAATCTGGTGTTTTCAGGGCTCTGAGTGATTCGGGATTTGTCGATGGAATAAACATTAAGGTTCTTGATAACAATGCGCAGGGTGATTTGTCGATGATAAACACAATTCTTCAGTCACAGATTTCGCAAAACGTTGACCTTATCATAACAAACAGCACTCCCTGTATGGCTGCTGCCGCACAGACAGTTAGGACCATCCCTGTTGTTTTTACTGTTGCTTTCGGTCCTGAACAGATCGGAATGAAAACAGTTCCCGTAAACCTGTTCGGGATTTATGATCCCCTGAAAGCCGGCGAGTTTGTCGATTTGATCCAGGAATGTATTCCCGGGTTGAAACGCATAGGCATCCCATATAATAATGCCGAGCCAAATGCTGAATATTCGGTAAAAGTTCTGAGCGGGGAGTTTTCCTCACGGGGCATCACGCTTTTAACTGCTGCAGTGACAAGTCCAAATGATATTCTTCAGGCAGGGCAATATCTTGCAGGACAAGAAATTGAAGCTTTTGTCGTTGCCGCTGACAATACTGTATATCTTGGTTTGCCGGTACTGGCGAAACTGGCGTCGGAGCAAAAAATCCCTTTGTTTGTTGCCGATCCTCTTCAGGCTCAAAAGGGGGCTGCAGTTGGATTTGGCGTTAACTATGAACAGTGGGGATATCAGGCGGGTTTAAAGGCTGTCGAAATCCTCAAAGGCAGGCCTCCCGTAATAAACCGTATTGAGCCAATAGTGAATTATGATCTCATCATTAACAGAAAAGCATGCAATGATCAGGGTCTTCAGGTACCCGAAAAGGTTGCAAATCGTGCAAAATCGTCTATTAATTAATCCGGTGCAATGAAATCACTTTACCGGGGGATAATTGCCCTCATCCTTGTATCAGCTATTCTTCTTCTGTCGGATCTTCAGAACAGAGGCAGAACTTTCGGCAGGAAAGGCAGTGACTCCCTGAAACGCATCGTTTCCGGAAAGGTTAAACTTGCTCTTGTTCATTATGTCGACAGCCCTAATTCTGAGGATTGTGAAAAAGGAATTCGTAATGCCCTGACGGAGAACAATCTGCAAGAGGATGAGGATTATACAATTAAAGTATACAACGCCCAGGGTGATGTATCTACACTTAACAGTATTTCCCAAAGTATTGGAAGCGAAAAGTGGGACCTGGTATTTGCTATTTCAACGCCATCGGTTCAATTATTGACTAAAAAACTTCCTGAACAAAAAATTATATTTACAAATGTAGCTGATCCTGTAATTGCTGGCCTGGGAAAGTCGTTCGATGATCACTTGCCGAATGTTACAGGAGTTTCGACTATGAGCGATTTCGATGGCCTGATAAAACTTTCAGCTATTCTCATGCCCGGATTGAAACTGGCAGGTACTGTTTATACTCCTTCCGAAATAAATTCCGTGGCCTATAAAGATTACCTGGTCAGGGCTGCAAAGAAAGCAGGTATTGAAGTAATTGCCGCACCGGCAAATTCTGCAACCGAAGTCATGGATGCTGCTAATTCGCTTGTGTCGCGTAATATCGAAGCATTCTGTCAGATCTCCGATAACCTGGTCGGCAGCAGCGGATCTTCTATAATAAAAGTTTCAAACGATAATAAAATTCCATGCTTTGGATTTGTTGCAAGCCAGTTCAACCTTGGAGCGATGGCTGTCTGCGCCCGCGACTACATACAGGCAGGATATGAAGCAGGACAAATGGGTATCGAGGTGCTGGCAGGAAAAAGCCCGGGACAGATACCATTCAGGTACGTGACAATGACCCATTATAGAGTAAACCGCGAAGCGGCATTATTTTTCGGTTTAACGATACCTGAAAACCTGTCTCAAATTATTCCTGATGTAGAAATTATTGATAAGCTTAATAAATAACATCATATTAAATGGATAACAAACTGGATATACGCAGAGACGTTTCCGGAACCGAACAGTTAATCTTTCTTGAAGGCAGGCTTGATGCCAATTGGGCGGGGCATCTCGATGATTACCTGAACAATCTTGTCCGGGAAGGTTCATATCGTTTTAAACTGAATATGTCGGGAGTTCAGTACCTGAGTTCTGCAGGGATAAGGATCCTGGTCAACCAGTATAAGAACATCAAAAAGCTTGGAGGCCTCTTTGTACTTGAGTCATTATCGCCTGCCGTATCGGAGGTACTAAGTATGGTGGGAATGATAAACATCCTTACACAGGTTGTTTCTGAAACCTTACCGGTTGAAAAGGAGGAGGCCCTTTCCGTCGATAAAAAGGGCTATAGGTTTGTTAATAAAGTATTATCCGACAAACCCATGACCTTTAGTGTTTCCGGGCGTCCTGAACTTTCACTGAATTCAGGTTTCATCGCCTCCGATAATCTGAAAGTAAGGTTCGGTACCGGTAAGTATGGTATCGGCATAGGGGCAATTGGCGACGGATTTGAAGACTGTAAAAACCGTTATGGCGAATTTATGGGCATAGGTGAGGCCCTGGTTTATAAACCTTCGGACGGGTCGAAATTGCCCGATTATGCCCTGAAAACGGGCAGACTTGAGCCTGAGATAAACTCGCTCTGCTCCCTTCAGGCTGAAGGCGCTTTCTCGAATCAGGTTACCTTTGAATCTAAAGAGCCTGATACATCTCTTTCGCTGGGGGATATGGTCTCAGGTTTTGCTGAGATTTCGGGTCAGAAACGATTTATGTTTCTTGTAATCGCCGAAAGCGGCGGATTGGTAGGCGTAAGCCTTAGTTCTTCGCCAGCCACGGGAATGAATCTGTTTGATTTTCCGGGAATACGTGAAAATATCAATTTTACTACCGAACCAGCATGGCCCAGGATGCTGACCGTTTCTCTTGGGTTTTATGTTGAAGAGCCGGAGAAGGCAATAGCTCCTTTCCTTCGTCCTGTCAGCCCGGGATCATCTGCCTTCATTCATACTCATTCCGCAGTTTTTCCCTTCCAGGCATTGCCGAAAAATGAGACCTCTGCCAGTAAACTCGTTATGCACCTGTTTGAAAGCAGCATAGTTCAGGATGTAATGCATCTTATTTACGATTCACGTGACATTGCCGGTCTGGGCGAAAGTACATTCAGGCAGGGTGTTGCCTGGATAGGCAAATTAAATTAATCAAAAATATATATATAATGACACTATTGATCGGATCAGTCACAATCGGCCTTATACTTGCGCTTCTGGCCCTGGGGATCTTTATCAGTTTCAGGATCTTTGATTTCCCCGATATAACGGCCGAGGGTTCCTTTACCTTTGGTGCCTCAATAACTGCTTCAATGATTATCGCCGGATTCAATCCTGTTATTGCTACGCTTGCTGCTTTTGCCGGAGGACTTCTCGCGGGCACTTCAACAGGCATTATCCATACGAAGTTCAAGGTAAATCCTCTCCTGTCGGGAATACTTGTAATGACCGCGCTCTATTCTGTTAACCTGCATGTAATGGGAAAGAGCAATGTTCCGCTTCTTTCAGAGAAAACCCTTTTCACCTGGTTTGAGAATTTTTCAATTCAGGTTTCGGGTAAGGATGCAGTTTTTAATATTATCGGATGGAATGTTCCTGCCAAAGATATCTGGACCTTATTGTTCTGCCTGCTTATTATAGTTGTCTTTAGTCTGATACTGCTGTGGTTTTTCCGTACCAATTTAGGAACTGCAATGCGTGCCACAGGGGATAATGATCAGATGATCAGGGCGCTGGGGGTAAATACTAAGGGAATGATAATTTTCGGGGTGGCATTATCAAACGGATTTATAGCATTGTCGGGCTCGATGCTGGCACAGTTCCAGGGATTTGCCGATGTGCAGATGGGTATTGGAATGATGGTGTGGGGTCTTGCGAGCGTCATCATCGGAGAGGCACTTATAAGCGAAAACAGTCTTGGTCAGGTGATTGCCGGCGCAGTTATCGGTGCAGTCCTTTTCAGGCTCCTTGTTGCAATTGCGCTTCGTTGGGGAATGAATCCTAACGATCTTAAGCTTATCACAGCGGCATTTGTTTTTATTGCCCTGGTTTTGCCGGGGTTTATGAAGAGGACTAAAAAGATTAAATTAAACAGACAATGAATATGCTGGAAATAAAAAACCTCTGCAAGACCTTCAATGCCGGAACTATAAATGAGGTAATGTCGTTGCAGGAAGTGAATCTCACAATCGAGGAGGGTAGCTTTGTTTGCGTACTGGGTACAAATGGTTCGGGGAAATCGACTCTCCTGAATGCAGTTGCAGGCACATTTTTAACTGATGCCGGTACTATTTCATTGAATGGGCGGGAAATTACCAAATGGCCCGAGCACAAGCGGGCCTGTTATATTGGACGGGTATTTCAAAATCCCTTCAGCGGTACAGCTCCGGCCATGTCGATAGCCGAAAACCTCTCTCTTGCCGCCAAACGAGGTAAAAAACGAGGTCTGGGATGGGGACTGCCGGTTTCCGTAAGAGGAGAATTGCAAACTCGGATAAAAGCTTTGAACATGGGGCTTGAAGACCGGCTTGATTCACCTATCGGGAAGCTTTCCGGAGGCCAGCGACAGGCCCTTACACTGCTAATGTCTAGCTGGATACGGCCTGAACTGCTTCTTCTTGATGAACATACTGCTGCTCTCGATCCAAAAACAGCTGCCAAAGTCATAGAACTTACCGAAAAGATTGTCACTGAAGGTAAGCTGACTACTCTGATGGTGACCCATTCAATGCAACAAGCCGTTAATCTTGGCGACAGAATTATAATGATGCATCAGGGCCGTATTAAATATGATTTCAGAGGCAATGATAAAAAAAGGCTTAAGGTACCTGATCTGCTCGCTCTCTTTGACGATCTCCGAAGGAAGGACCAGATCGACGGAACCGTCGCTGAATTGCTTCTTGAAAATTATGTATAGTATTTTAGAAATGAAGTTATGAAGCAATTTCTACGCCCCGTCCTGTTTTTAGTTGCCGTTAGTGCAATATTACTCCTGTCTGATCTGCATAACAGGAATGGGAAGATTCGGAACACGGAAAAAACCAGGATTGCAGTATTCAAGATTAATTCCAATAAGATCCTTGAAGAGACTGAAAATGGTGTATTGAATGCGATAAGTAATTCTGAAGCCTATAAAAAAGGTCTCATTGAAATACAAAGGTATTGTGCTGAAGGCGATATGCCAACTGCAAATACAATTGCCACAAATATTGTCAGTGAAAAATTCGATATAGTGATATCAATCAGCACTCCGGCACTTCAGATCATGGCCAACGCCAACAAACACGGAGAGGTGCTGCATGTTTTCTGTGCCGTTACTTCTCCTGTTGCCGCAGGTGTTGGGATAACCGGTACTCAAACAGATCAGCACCCGGCTCACCTGGTTGGGATAGGTACCTTTCAGCCGGTTGAAGGAATTTTTAGAATTGCCCGCATTATGAAGCCTGATCTTAAGAAAGTAGGAGTAGTATGGTGTACGAGTGAAACCTGTTCGGAAGCTTGCGTTAAAAAAGCTCGTCTTATATGTAAAGAGCTTGGTATTGAGCTTGTTGAAATGAGCGTAGAAAATGTTTCGCAGGTCTATGAAGCTGCACTTGCTGTTAGTTCAAAAGGGGTGGAGGCGCTCTGGATTGGCGGCGATAACGTAATAGAATCCGCAATTGAAATGTATATAGGGGCTGCCAGCAAAAGCGGAATACCCGTATTTACAAACAATCCGAAGGACGCTTTTAAAGGAGCTATGGCAAACCTGGGAGCAAACTACTTCGAAGTGGGCAGGCAGGCTGGCGATATGGCAATTGCACTGATTAACGGACTCTCCACCAGTAAGATAGAAATTAAAAATGTTGTTCCGGAACGGCTTTTTATCAATGACTCAATCCGTAATATCGTAAAGGAAAACTGGCTTCTTCCCGATGATCTGGCAGCCAAAACCGACTCCATCATCCGGAAGAAATAAACTCTTAAATTAACAACCATAATAGTTACATTAGTGTATGTTTTATTAACCTGAATAATCAATAATACTTAAATCCTTAGAGCCCTTAGTGAAACCCTTTGTTCCCTTTGTGGTAAAAAAATAAATCTGAAACCACAAAGGGCACAAAGGATGGCGCAAAGGACACAAAGGAAATACCATTTGAAAATCAAATACTACCGTTAATACTTTATTGATATTGGAAACATCCCGTTCAAATCGCTTTTCATGCAGTGCTTTCCCATTGATAAGCATCATCATTGCGTTTATGCTTCTTTTTTCATGCAGGAATAACCCGCCGTCAACAATCAACGAGGGTGACGCGGACAAGATGGTTCAGCCCGATACCGTCAAAAAACTGTTATCGGTAAGGCTGCTTCCATATTGGGTTCCCTCTGCCCAGTTCGCGGGTTATTATGTAGGAGTAGAAAAGGGCATCTTTGAAAAGCATGGAATTTCTCTTGAGATCCTTCCCTTTGACCCTCAATTGTCTTCTGCTTCAGCAATAAAGGATAAAAAACCTGATTTTGCCCTTCTCTGGCTGGTAAACGCAATGGAAGTCAGGGAAAAGGGGGTTGGAATTGTAAATATTTGCCAGTTTTCGTCAAGGTCTTCTCTCATGCTTATTACAAAAAAAAGCAGCGGCATCTCTAAAATTGAAGATATGAATGGAAAAAAGGCAGCCATCTGGATTGGATTCGAACAACAGCCACGTCTGCTTTTTGGCAAGTATAAACTCAATGTGGAGATGATTCCCATTGGCAGTTCGAATAGTCTTTTTCTTCAGGATGGAGTAGATATCATTAATGCCAATTGGTTTGATGAGTATCATTCGATTTTGAATAACGGTATTGCTGAGGATGAACTTAATAAATTCTTTCTTGCCGATTACGGATTTAACTTTCTTGAAGATGGTTTGTATTGTCTTAATCAAAAGATGCGCGATGATCCACAACTATGCCGAAATTTCGTTGAGGCTGTAATCGAAAGCTGGAACTATGCCTTTAGTCATGAGGATGAGGCCATTGAAATTGTGATTAAATATGCGAAAGCCCATAATCAGCCGGTTAATAAATCCCATCAGAGCTGGATGCTCAAAGCTTATAAAGCATTATATATTCCTGACGGGAAAGATTCAATTAATACCCAACTAACCAGAAATGACTATGAAACCACTCAGCAGTTAATGATCGATAGCAGGCTCTTAACACTGTATATCCCTTATGATTCAATTTATAAACCCTGTCTCGGATCGAACGTAAACCGCTGATCCCGCTGAATGAAAAAGTATATGGTAAAAAAACTTCAGTTTAAGTTACGAATGGGTCTGGCACTTAAGATGATTATGTTTGTCCTTATCGGGATAATGATAATATTTACTCTTATTTTCCACTTTACTTTAAAGATTACCAGGACAATAGTCGTTGAAAACCTGAAGAAAAATGCAGAATACCTCACACTGAATACTGTTTCGAAAATTGAAAAAGAGCTTGGCGCAATCCAGCGTGTTCCTGATAATTTTGTTGCCATCTTTCAGGAAAAAAAGATGGAAGAGTCAGAAATGAAACAGCTTGTGAAGATGATGGTTGAGAATAACAGCGAAATCATAGGGGCATGTATTGCATTCAGACCTTACTATCATAGTCCGACTGAGAAATTTTATTCTTTGTATTATTACCGGAATAACAACAGGATCGACTTCCTTAATCTCGGGAACGATAAATACGATTACTATTATATGGACTGGTACCAGCTCCCAAAAGAGCTTGGTAAATCAATCTGGAGCGAGCCCTATTTTGACACCGGTGGAGCAAATATGTTGCTTACTACCTATTCGGTACCTGTTTACCTTACAAATGAAGGGGAGAAAGAGTTTGCCGGGATTCTTACAATTGATGTATCACTCGACTGGCTCCAGAAAAATGTGAACGATATTGAGGTCTATAAAACCGGATACGGGTTTATGATTTCCAAAACGGGTGTGATGGTTACCCACCCGATAAAGGATTTTATAATGAATGAGACCATGTTCAGCATAGCCGATATGCAAAAATCAGGGGAACTTTATAAGATCGGGCGAAACATGATTAACGGGCAGAGCAGCTTTGCGGAGCTCGAATACCGTAATATTAAAACAGGGAAGCTCAGCTGGATATCCTATGCACCTGTTAAATTGAACGGATGGTCACTTGGCATTGTTTTTCCGGTTGATGAATTTATGGCTGAGGCTTACAGGCTTCGAACCATATTAATTGCTCTTGGTTTTGGCGGTGCCTTCATCCTGATTCTGATCACCGTACTGATAGCGCGTTCCATCACAAAGCCATTGCGCAGGCTTACAATTGCTGCGGAAACCTTTGCCGGCGGCGGATTTGATATTGAACTTCCCGATATAAATTCCAATGATGAGATTGGCAGGTTAAATTCAGCATTTCATTTTATGCAGGGGAAACTGATTGCTACAATCAGCGATCTGCAGGATACGTCTGTTCAGCTTCAGAAGTCGAACGAAAAACTTGAGGAATACAGCCGATCACTCGAGGATAAGGTTGAATTACGGACGGCTGAACTCAGTAATAAGAACAAGGAACTTGATGCCGCATTCGTCAATATCAGGACTCTTAATGAAATAGGGAAAAAAATAACTTCCACCCTGAATATCGAATCGATCCAGGAAATTGTATATGAACATGTTAACTCCCTGATGGATGCTGGCAGTTTTCTTATTATGCTCTACAACGATGCGGAAAAGAAACTGGAATGCAAGCTTTCAATTGAGAAAGGGGAAAAACTTCCTCCTTTTGAGATCCCAATGACTGAAAAGAACCGTTTTGCAGTATGGTGTGTTGAACATGCAAGCCCCGTGTTTATGAACGACATCGATCTGGAATACAGCAGGTATGTTCCCTTCAGGGCAAAACCAAAGGCAGGAGAAACGGTGTCTTCGATAATCTACCTGCCAATGATGATTGAGAATCGGATTGTTGGTGTAATCTCGGCTCAGAGTTTCCAAAAGAATGCCTACAATCAATACCAGTTCGATATGCTGTCGAACCTTGCAAACTTTGTTGCAATTGCATTCGATAATGCATTCGCGTATGAAAAGATCAACAGGGCAAACAACGAACTAAAGGCAGCTCAGGCTCAGCTGGTCCAGTCGGAAAAGATGGCTTCGCTGGGACAGCTTACGGCAGGTATCGCCCATGAAATTAAGAACCCCCTGAATTTTGTAAATAATTTCTCCGAGCTCTCCGTTGAACTTACCGGAGAAGTAATTGAGGAAGTTGATAAATTTTCAAATGTTGTTCCTGCTAAGGATATTGAATATGTGAAAGGAATACTTCAGGACATTGAAGGCAATGTGAAAAAGATCAATGAACACGGCAAACGTGCCGACAGTATTATCAGGGGCATGTTACTTCATTCCCGGGGGAAGGCGGGCGAAATGCAGCCAACTGACCTGAACGTCCTTCTGGCCGAATATGTAGCCCTGGGATATCATGGACTACGAGCTACCGACAATACCTTCAATATCAAAATAGAATCAGACTACGACAAGGGTCTGGGATTGGTAAAAGTTGTGCCGCAGGATCTCAGCAGGGTTTTCCTGAACATCATAAATAATGCCTGCTATTCAACGGCTCAGAAGAAGAAAGAACTTAAGGAAGCCTATTTCCCAATACTCAGGGTAGCCACTCAAAAATCAGAGAGGCATGTTACAATAAGGATATGGGATAATGGCAAAGGGATACCCAAAAGCATCCTGGAACGGGTATTTAATCCCTTTTTTACAACCAAACCTGCGGGCTCAGGTACGGGTCTTGGACTTTCGATAAGCTATGATATTATAGTTCAGGCACATCATGGTGAGCTGAAAGTTTTGTCGGAAGAGGGTGAATATGCTGAATTTATAATAACATTACCTTTAACCTAATATCACAAGATATACTTGTACTATGAATAAAGAATTGATAATGAATGTAAAGATAATGGTCGTGGATGATGAGGTAGACCTTGAGCCGCTGATCAGACAAAAATTCCGGAGACAGATAAGGGATGGTGTTTATGATTTTGTCTTTGCACATAACGGTCTGGAAGCGCTTTCTATGCTGATTGAGCAGCCTGATATCCGGCTTATTATGTCCGATATCAATATGCCCGAAATGGACGGACTTACCTTGCTTACCAGGCTGAAAGAGCTGAAAAATCCCTGGCTTAAGACTGTAATAGTTTCGGCTTACGGTGATATGGAGAATATACGTACTGCCATGAACAGGGGCGCCTTTGATTTCCTTACGAAGCCCATAAGCTTTGATGACCTCGAGATTACCTTCAATAAAACTCTCGATGAGATCAGAATGATATGGCAGAGCATGCAGGAGCACGATCAGCTGGTATCGATTCAGCAGGATTTGCAAATCGCAAGGGAGATTCAACAGGCTATTCTTCCAAAGACTTTTCCTCCTTTCCCGGGTCGTAATGAGTTTTCCATTTTCGGATCGATGATTGCTGCCAAAGAGGTGGGAGGCGATTTCTTTGACTTCTTTCTTATCGATAACGAACGGCTTGGTTTTGTGATTGGTGATGTATCGGGAAAAGGTGTTCCGGCAGCTATTTTTATGGCTGTAAGCAGGACATTAATACGGGCGACCGGGTTAAAAGGAATCTCTGCGAGTGAATGCATGAGTTATGTGAACAGTCTGCTTTGCAACGAAAGTGTGTCGTGCATGTTTGTAACTGTTTTCTACGGCATACTTAATATCCTTACGGGAGAGATTGAATATGTTAATGCCGGTCATAATCCTCCCTATATCCTTTCGGGAAAAAATGTGATAAAGCTCGATATGACAAGTGGCATCATTTTAGGGTGCATGGATGATTTTGAATTCGGGTCGAAGAAAATTACCTTAAACCCTGGTGATCAGCTATTCCTTTATACCGATGGCGTTACCGAAGCCTTTAATGTAAACGATGAACAGTTTAGTGATGAACGTTTGGTTAGTTACCTTGAAGGTCATCCCCCGGATTCGATTGATATGCTTGTAAAGGAATCTTTCCGCCTGGTAACCGAATTCGCTGAAGGCGCACCACAGTCGGACGATATAACAGTGCTTGCCATAAAGTATAATGGTTAATAAGGTTGAACCTGATATTGTGAAAGTTAAAATATTTAAAATACAATAATTATGAATTTAGAGATTGAATCAGTAAATGATGTTAAAATAGTTGTAGTACAGGGACGTCTGGACACTACAAATGCAGGTGAATTCGAACAGCAAATGACAGAGATACTTAACGGCGGTTGCACCAGGCTGATTCTCGACTGCACCGCGCTGAATTATATCAGCAGTTCAGGTTTAAGGGTTTTTCTTGTTATCCAGAAAAAGATGAAGCTTGTAAACGGCCAGTTCAGGCTATTCGGCCTTCAGCCGGCAATAAGGGAGATCTTCGATATTGCAGGGTTCTCGGTAATCCTTACTATTCTGCCTGACAGGGATTTCGCATTAAAATCGATTTAGCAGCTCCTATAACTACTTTGTGACCTTTGAGTAATCCTTCGCGACCTTCGTGGTAAAAAAGAAATCCGAAACCACGAAGGACGGGAAGGATATGTAAAACTAGATCATTAGTTAGTTCGGTTATTTCACCTTCACCTTTAAACGGAGATTATTTTTTCCGTTCTCATAATTGTATTCAACACTCTTGCACCGGTCTTTTATAAGCAATATTCCTATTTCATCCTCCATAGCACCCGGAGTGAGCGGATTCACAGGAGTGCCGGCACTCTCGCAAACCAGTTCCACATCGCCCTCTTTTTCCGAATAGGAGAGAGCTATTGTTATATCGGAATAGTCAGTCTGAAGAAGTATGACCTCCTCGGCAAGAAGCTGAACATTTGCACTCACGTCTTTCGCTATCACATGTTTTTCGCAAAACATTTCCATCTCTGCCTGCAGGGCGTACAAGTCATAATCCCTTCCTGTTATCCTGAACTCTAAGCTTCGTATCCTGTGAATGAATGCCCTGGTTTTTTCCCTTTGAGGGCTTTCAAAGATCTGTTCGGGTGTCCCATCTTCATAAATAATTCCTTCATCCATATAAAATACACGGCTCGAGATATTCCGGGCAAATTCCATTTCGTGGGTAACAATAATCATTGTCATACCTTCTCTCACGAGGCGGCGGATAACAGCAAGTACTTCGCTTACCATAGTCGGATCAAGAGCCGAGGTTGGTTCATCGAAAAGCATTACTTCGGGTTCCATTACCAGGCATCGTGCTATTGCGACCCTCTGCTTTTGTCCGCCCGAAAGTTCATCGGGAAAGTTGTAAGCTTTTTCAGCGAGCCCGACAAGCTTAAGATATTCAAATGCTTTAGTATTCGTTTCCGTTTTCTTCTTCCCGAGTAATTTTACAGGGCCAATTGTAAGGTTTTCCAGAATGGTAAGGTGAGAATACAGATTAAACGATTGAAATACCATTCCCATTTTCTGGCGGATTTTGGGAACATTTGTTTTTTTATCCAGCAGGGAAACTCCATCAATATAAATTGAGCCTCCGGTTGGAGCTTCCAACAGGTTCAGACAGCGAAGAAAAGTACTTTTCCCTGTTCCGGAAGGACCAATTATTGAGATAACTTCACCTTTTTGGATGTCAGCATTTACATCTTTCAGAACTACCAGTTCACCAAAATGTTTGGAAAGATTTCTTATTGTAATCATTATTTTGTCTCCACTACTCTTTTAACGCGTTTTCTTTTTGGATCAACCGAAACCTCAATATATCCTAATGCCCAGGTCAGTATCCAGGATACTAATAAATAGACTAATGCTGCCATAATAAGCGGAAAGAAAGCATCGAAAGTACGGCTGCGGATAATATCGCTGGCTTTGGTGAGATCCTGAACTGCGATATATCCTACAACAGAGGTCATTTTCACAAGAGAAATAAACTCTCCTTTATAAACGGGAAATACCCGGCGCAAAGCCTGAGGCATTATAATATAAATAAATGTCTGGATTTTTGTGAATCCTCCTGCTATCCCGGCTTCCTTTTGTCCGACATCAATACTCTCAATAGATGTCCTGAACATTTCGGAGACATAAGCCGCAAAATTAAGACCAAATGCCAACACCGCCACGAATGCAGGATTAATGTTAATCGAGGCGAAGACGATGTAATATATTATCATTAATAAAACGAGAACAGGTGTTCCTCGCAATAGTGAAACGTATATTTTAGCCCCGGAAGAAAGAACTTTCCGTTTTGACATACGCATAAAACAGACCAGCCCCCCGAGTAAAGTACCCACAAGAGCTGAAAAAACGGAGATTATCACCGTAAGCGATAATCCTTTAAGAATAAGTAAATACCTTTTCTCACGAATAATGTTGCTTGAAAAGCTGTTTGAGATTTTTGTCCACAAAGACAATTTGACAATTTTGGTTTCTTCACCGGAATATTTATCAATGTTCGTTTTAAGAGCAACCACCCCTGTGCTAAAGTTGGCATAGGTGTCGGAAAAATCAATCTGATTACCGCGCTCTTTGGTGATGGCAATCCCATCCGATATCATTTGAGCCTTTCCGGCAGAGAGTGCGGCCACCAGCGATGCAAAATCCATCGTTACGAATTCGAGATTGTAGTTTTTCCTCTCTGCAAAGTATCGTATCATCTCGATATCCAGACCAACATACTCTCCATTCATAAAGGCAACATAAGGAAGGTCGTCAACAGAAACCGCGACTGTAAGCTTTTTGCCCTCGGTTGGATTTTTGAAAGGTGGCATTATGGCTGCTTCAGGATCATCAATAAGCCATCTTTTGTGCATGAGATCATATGTGCCATCTTTCCGGATCTCTTTAAGGAAGTCATTAAATTCATCCCTCAGGGCTGATTCCTTCTTATTGAACCCAACTCCTAACGGCAACGTGAGCACATCATCGGTCAACAGTCCCAGCTCGGGAATCTTCTTTAAAATAATCCGGGCGGTGATTAAATCAAACATAGCAGCATCAATTTTCCCCGACGAAACTGAAAGGATAAGGTCGGCAGTACCTTCGAACCGGAAGATTTGAGCATTGGGATACTTTTTGGAAATATACCCGTCATAAACCGTGCCTGTGAAGATGCCTATTTTTTTATCCGCCAGGTCTTCTGCTTTTGACATCCTGCCTGAAGATGTCGGCTCCATGTATTTCTTTTTTGCTATAATGCTGACACCCGACTCAAAGTACGGATCGGAAAAACTGATCTGTTTTTCTCTCTCCTCAGTGACCATCAGAGAGCAGGTGATGAGATCGATTTTATCGATTATAAGCGAAGCTAACATACTGCCGAACTGAAGATTTACAGGCATAAACTCCTTTCCTGTGTAAGCGGCAAAACGACTCGAGAGTTCAATGTCAAAGCCTGTCAGACTGCCATCCTTCATGATAGTAAAAGGCATTCCCAGATCGCTGACAACGCCAACTCTGAGTACTCCCTCGACTTTACCCTTCGGTATTTCAGGCATCTGCGACAGGCCCTTCGTCATCCATCTGTCAACCATGTCATCATAAACACCGTTTGTTTTTATTTCCTTTAAAAATGCATTAAACTGATTCCTGAGCTGTTCATTCTGCTTGTTAATACCGGCAGCAATCGGAATAGAGAAGACATTTTTGGCTAATAAGCCCAACTCATCATTAGTTTTAAAAACATCTGCCAGAGAAACCTGATCATAAAAGACTGCATCAACCTTTTCCAGATTCAGGGCCATAAGCATGTCGGGGACGTTCTGATACTGCATTATCCTGGCATTTGGGTAGTTTTTGGTTGCATAAGCGTCGTGCATTGATCCCATTAAAACACCGATTCTTTTATCTTTTATATCTTCTTCAGTTCTGAACCTGAGAGATGAAGCAGGCTGATCCGTTTTTACAGTTCTGACAACTGCCGCTATTCCACTGGGATAATAGCATTGCGAAAAGAGCACTTTTTTTGCCCTCTCCTCAGTTATCGAAATGCCGGCTCCTATCATGTCAACCTTCCCGGCAATGAGCGCAGGAAGCATGGCTGCGAATTCCATGTCGACGATCTCAAGCTGCTTTCCAAGGCTATTCGCAACACGGCAGGCAAACTCAACATCAAATCCCACTATCTTTCTGTTGGCAGCCATGAACGACATAGGTTCCGTTACTGCTGCAGTTCCGAATTTCAAGGTCCCGTTCAGGCCCTTGAGTTCTATTTCCGGCATGGGGGCAGGTTCTCCTTTCAAAGGAAACCACCGTTTCATCATATCATCATAGGTGCCGTCAGCTTTTATCCCGGCCAATACTTCATCAATAGCTTTCTTAAGATCTTCATTCTGAAGCTGAACAGCAAAGCCGTACTGATCATCGACAAGAAGTTCTGACAAAACAGTCAGTCCTTCATTCTTCCCTGCAATATTCTGAAGTATGGGTTTGTCATAAGCTGCAACGTCGGCATTTCCGTTTTTAACAGCCATAGCGCAGTCAAGAACGCTGTTGAAATACTTTATTTTGGCGTCAGGGAATTTTTTTAGAACAAACTGATCAGCCACCGTTCCCGTGGGAACAGCAAAGGTCTTACCACCCTTTAGCATTGCAAGAGAAGTAATATTGGTTTCTTTTTTACCGCAACCGCTGACTATCAAAATAGAAAGGGCAAGAAGGCATAAGTATCGTCTCATAATGTGTATTTTCCCCGTATTGTATCAAATATAGCAATTATTTCGATCGCTTTTTATGGTTTTGTCAAATAGAGCTAAAATAAATAGTTGTGAAATTTAATTGAATAGGAAAGAAAATGGTTATTTTTGAGTGAGTAGAAAAATCCCTGTACTGTTAATAAATAGATGTGGAGAAGAGAGCTGGAAATTTACATGTTGAAAACCGGATTGAAGAATTAGCCGCAATAGAAACCTTTCTCGAAGAGCTTGGTGACGACTGGGAGCTTAATCCTTCGCTGGTCCTTTCTCTTAACCTGGTTCTTGAGGAGGCATTTACAAATATTGTAAATTACGGATTTGATGACAGTGATATTCACATTGTTGAGTTCGGTTTCAGTCTCGATTCAGGAATACTGGCTATCGAGATCTGCGATGACGGTCACGAGTGGGATCCTACACTTAAAGCAGCTCCGGATATAACTTTATCAGCCGAAGAGAGACCAATAGGAGGGCTGGGCATTTTTCTCATCAGGAAGATTATGGATACCGTTGAATACAAAAGGTTCCAAAACAAGAACTTTTTAATCCTTACAAAAAAGGTTGAAGCTTAAATTCAAATCTAAACCGGAACTATTATTCTATACTTCATTTTTTAGATTTTAACTATCTGCTTTTTTATTATGAATAATTTATTCAGAGAAAAATTACTTGTTCTCATCCTTATTTCAGTATCCGGAATAATTTATTCTCAGGATCTTGTAAGAACCACTGGAACCGCTCAGCTGGAACTTACCGATGACAAGTCACGTTCGGAATTGAAAAATGAATTGCTTCAGCTTGCGAAAATTAATGCCCTCGAAAAAGCTTTCGGAAGAGTAATTATCCAGGGAAATTCGACCTATATCACAAACCTTCAGACTGGCCGGGAAGTTGAGACAAATACTGTTTTCAATACTATTGCAAACACCTCTGTAATGGGGGAGGTTCAAAGTGAAATCAGCACAAGTTATTCTGATGTGGAAGGTGTTAAAACGGTTAATGGCAAGAAGGAAAAGGTCCTTGAAATCAGATGTGATATTGAAATAATGGCTCGTAAAGTTGAAACTCCGAAAGTCACTTTTACCTGTTTCCCGCTTGCCTGTCCCGATGAGAAATGCAGGACTTCCGTTTTTAAAAACAGGGATAGTTTTTATCTGTTTTTCAGCTCCCCTGAAAGCGGGTATTTAACGGTTTACCTCGACGAAAAGTCAGAAACGCAGTGTCTCTATCCGTTTAGTACCATGTCGGATGAGTATGAGGGAGGAGTTCCTGTCGAGGCAGATAAAAAATACATCCTTTTTTCACAGAATCCGGAATTTGACTATTACCAGGGAAAAGTTCTGCCAGATACTTATGAACTCTATGCTAACAGTCTGCAGGACATGAACAGGATATTTATCATTTTTTCGAAAAAAATCCTGAATAAACCTGCTTTAGATAATGTTTCTGAGGCAAAACTGAATAAAGAGCTATATGAAAAAGGTTACCGTATGCCAAAATCATTGTCTTCGGAAGATTTTCAACGATGGCTCAATGAATATCGCAGCACAGGAAAGGATAATGTTCAGGTATTAATAACCGACATTACTATTACGAGATAGTAGTTTTATTTTTTTATTTCCTCCGCTCTGTCGGGCTTCCGGAAAAATATAAAATCACCTCCCTGATCGCCTGCATTTTTCAGGATACCGAATTGAGGTATAATATTATTTGAAAGCACTTTTGGCTTAATTCCGAAAAAAAGCTGTTCCGAAGGCAGATATTTTTCTTTATTTTCTGATAATGAGAGAATAAAATTCTTTACAAAAACACTTTCATCCGGAACCTCGGTCAGATCTCCGCTGGTCATCGCCTTTTTACTGGTTTTAAAATATAGTTCCGGAATAGTTTTATCTTCTTCGGTTATGAAAGCCCTGGTTCTGAATATGCCGCCAGCGAAGCAGGCATCTGCTATTATGAGAGTATGCCTTGCATTACACTTTCCGGCATAACCTGTTATTATACTGTTCATTATCCAGCTGTCGACTGCTTTTGCCAAAGCATCTGAAGGCAGCCAGTATCCCATGCTGTTTTTTTCATCCCAGGAACCGTGTCCTGCATAAAAAACCAAAAGGTTATCCACACTTTTTATAACATTATTGAGTGAATCAAGTTTTCCTGTAATTTCTTCCTTAACCGGATTTATAAGAAGAAAAACATCCCTTTGGTCAAAAGTATAATTCTCAATTAGAACATTTCTTACTTTTCTTGCATCAAAAACAGGATAATAAAGATCGGGCATTTTTGCATCAAGATACTTGCTGACGCCAATTATAACGGCAAAGTTTCTGCCTGATTCTGTAATTTTTCCTTCCTTTAGAAAGTTCAAAGAATCAGAAACTATTTTGTTATCAGATGGGAGAGCAAGCCTTGTGACTACAATAAGACACTTTGTCCATCCGGCGCAGTTTTTAGCTTCTATGACAATATTGTTATCTCCTGAATTCAGGGGTATTCTTGCGAGAAATGATCCGTCGTTAAGCGAGGGTGCCTCTTGCCCGTTAACTGAAATTATCTCAACAGGGCAATCAGATCTGACCTTTCCTGTTATTACTATTGATGATTCAGCTGTCTGTCTGCCTTTTATTGAAGGATCCGTAATTATTAATTCAGGCTTTTCGCTGATAATCGGATCGGCTGTTACCGAAACAGCCGGAAGTGATTTAAGTCTTATCAGGGATGCGTATTTGCCATCAGCGGAAGAAATATTTTCCACTTCAAACCTGTTATCCATAATACAGGATGAACCGGAACTCTCGCCGGGAGACGAATCGATTAAAACAGTGATGCCATTTTTATTAATATTGCTGAGTCTTTTTAACAGATCCTCGAGCCCAAACATATAAAAAGTCTCATTATCCGATACATCAACCGGGACCAGATATAGTTTACCTGATCCGGAATCGGTAAATGTTTTTCCGCGGTAATAAAAAATGAAGTTTGAGTTTTCAGGAATTATTTTCTGCAGTCTGGCAATGGCCAGTTTGATGCTGGTGTTTAATGCATCGGGATAAAAAAGAATATTACCCGATGGTATTCCAAGCGTTTTTATCAGCATTTGCTGAAATCTTTCCGCCTGGAAAATTGCACGTTCATCATTCCCGACATATGAGCTTGCTGCCGATTGATAATCTTCGTTAGCAATAATTATGGCGTAAGTATTCGCTCCGGCAGAACCATTCTTCAAAAGATATTCCGAAATGTTATTCTGTGCAGTAACAATTATGCTTGAAATTAACAAGAAGAAGGTCAATGCTGTCTTCATAAATAACAGATTTTAACTTATTGGCTGGCAGGCTGCTAAGACAGTTCCTGAATTCAGGTGAGCGCTTTGATAATCAAGTTCAGATACCCATAAGTTTTTCAAGTTTACCTTCATTAAGTTTGAGTTTGTCCTTAAGCTCCTGCCGGACAACTTTTTTGGCTATTTCAAGTGATTGCCTTGTATCGTACATAAGCCGAACCTGAACCTCTATTTTATCATTGCCAATATTCCTGAAAAGTTTAAAAGACGGGTCAACGTAGCCCAATTCCATGGCAATAATATTCTTTGCCGACTGGACAATTTCAGTAACTGACGCCGCTTCCTGAGTTGTTAACTGAGCATTCCCGATATTTGCCGAGATGAGAGAACTCATATTTGTCTGAATTAATCCTGCGAGCTGGAGTTTTCCAAGCTCAACGGCCTGAAGTTCAGCTGCTGATTTTGTCTCTCCTACAGCATTGCCATCACCGGAAATATAGATAACATTGCCTTTGTCATCAGACATAACCTGTTTCATCCAGGTATTCTCAAGGACTTTTGCCAGGGGAATTGATCCCGGAGCAACAGACCAGCCTGCTTTTTCATATTTCTTCGCCTCTTTACGGGCTTCCCTCATGGCTTTATCCTTTAACTCCTTTTGAAGATCCTTTGTAGTCTGTTGCGACAAAACAACCACTGAAATAAGGCAACTTAGAATGATACTGAGTAATTTCTTCATGAATCTTGGTTTTAAATTATTAATATTTGTCAGAAGCTGAATTCATTTGTAATCTGCCGGGTTTTTATTTTTTATCTCAATGATGTATGCAATGGAGATTTATTTTGATCAGATTAATTACTTCAGGGTCCAGTTTTTCCAGCTGTCTCCAAGCTCATAGCTTACACGCGTCTGCGGATTCTGTTCCTTGTTGTTAACCATTACGGAACGGATCCCGACCTCTGAACTCAGATAGTCGGACAACTCCTTTAAATTAAGCGACCCCTGAGTATCTTTTAACTTCTTCAGAAGGAAATATGTAAATATCCCATGCTGTTTCTCCGCATATGGCAACGAAGACTGTTCTCCTGAACTTGAGCTGAAAACAACAATATTCCCTTTCAGGAGGTTATCCTTTGGTTTAATCATAACACCACGTGAAGCCAGAAGGCCTTGATTTCGACCACCTCCGCTGAAACAGGCATCCAGAAAAACAACAATGCGTTTTGTAGGATATTCTGTTATCTTTTTAAACAAATCGGACTGTTTTATGGCAAATTGGAGACTTGTGCCTGTTACATCGACTGGCATGAGGTATGGTTCCTTTGTTTTTTCATCCGGGAAACCATGTCCGGCATAAAAAACATAGATTTCAGCTTTCCCCTGCATGTTTTTTGCAATACTGTTAATCTGGCCAATTGCCTGATGCATCTCCATTGCCTTTCCATTTAAAACCAGGATAATGTTTTCATTGGGAATCCCGACTATTTTGAGTGCATATTCCCTGAATACTTCTGCATCATGAATAGCATAGTCGACGTTTGATTCTGTTTTTAATGAAGGCTGGAACGATGAATAATCTTCATTTCCAATGATCAGTGCAAACCTGTTGGGGTCAGGGGTAGCTGTTTCGGGAATTCCTACGTCAACATCCGAAGGTTTCCTGACATGTGATTCAGGAACTCCTGACTGGGCAACGTTCGTTGCCTCGGGTTTCCTGCATTCAACAGAAAATGTCCTTTTAGCGGTTAACCCTTTTTTATCGACTGCGACAATAGTGATTGGATTCTCAAATCCGACTTTTAAACGGACTTCAGCACTGAAGGCAGAATCGTTTATTTGCACTGCCGGAGTGTTATTTATTGAAACCCTCTCTATTCCGGCAACATCTTTGGCGTAGATCTGAACATTAATAATTGTAGTGTCGACAATTGGTTTCATGCCCTCTTCAATTCCTTCAGGGGTAATTACTACTATATCAGGGCCTATTTTATGAATAATAAACAGCGAGTCTATATTTATTGAACAGAAGTTGATCTTTGGCCGCTTAAAAAGAAACTCCTGTCTTGTCAAAGTATCGCTTGATGCCGTCCTTCCGGGAGAATACGCAAATGGGAAATTAATGCCAATTTTACCTCCCTTGTACATTTCGTCTATCTCAAAGGTATAGACCACCGTAGAGTTAAAAGCAACAATAGCTGTTGAAGAAGGGCTTACAAGCCTGATTGGAACGGGAAGGCTTTTAATCAACTGGTCCCTGTCGATACACACAAGGGAAACAGTATCATAGGTAACGGTAAGCTGAGCTGTAACCCATGTAGCCTTGAGGGTAATGTCAAAAAGATTGTTCTTAATGGGTCCTGATGCCATATCAATCCTGCAATTCTTGCCGGGACCGGTGGAGAGCAGCTGCGATTGTGAAAAGCATTCATCAACAGATGAAATGAAGATCAGGATGCAGATTAAATAAGTGAAAACATTTCTATTCATAATAGATCAGACATTTACAGGATTTTATATGAAAGGCCTATTTCTATTGCCGCGGATTGCAGAAATGCATTTATAACAGGATCTTTCAAAATGTTGTTAAAATCATTTGGGTGACGGATTTTATTGAAACCAATATCAGTCAGACCGTAATTAATTCTGGCTCCGGCTTTAATTACAAATGATCTGCCGATGTTATAAGAAGCCCCAAACTCACTGGTTACAAAAATGAGCTTACTGGTAAGTGTCATGTCATTTCTTAAGGATCTGCTGTAATTATAAGTGCCAAAACCATACTCCGGAATATTCTGAAGTGTCACATCATACTGTGGATAATAGCCCTTGACGACAGAGGATCCTTCAAGAGTAAAGTATGATTTACTTATAATAGAATAAACTACACCGAAATTGATATAAGCCTTGGTATTTCCTGTTCCAATGCGTGTTTTAACCAGTAAGGGGATCTCGTTGCACCTGATTGTATTTACTTCCTGAAGATCTGAAATTTTCAAAACAGGGTTATAATTATCTCCATCAATATCCTTAACTGTAGCTTCAGATGTCTGATTGTATTCCTTTATTGAATAACCCGTTTCATAAACCGAAGACCTGAATCCGATCCCTGCTCCAATGCCGTTTGTAATCATAAAAGTAATGTCAAGCGTGGGGCTGAAAGAGGAACCCGGTGATGAAGACCAGATTTTTCCAGAGAAGGCAGGGGCATAATATATCCGCGTCAGACTGAACCCTCCCGTCAATCCCAGATATAATCCTTTGGATTTCCGGTCAGCCATATATCTTAGAAATCTGTCTTCCTGGTGAATGCCTGTTATCTTGTACATGGAAAGATCCTTCAAACCGGAAGAGGGTACTTTCACAAAAAAGTAGATGTCTCCGTCGTAATTATGTATTTCTTTACCACCGTAGAGGCCCGTAAGATGCTTCCTTGCTTTTACGACCATCCTGCATAGCCCCTTTTTAGTCAGTGAATCAACTAAGCTAATACTTCCTGTTTCAAGCGACAGGTCAATACCCTGAGGATAGAATGACCTTATATAGGAGACATATTCTTCAGGTGAACTAAAACTATTCCTTTTTTCGATGTTAAGGTCGTTGTAAATCCCGTTAAAAATGTTTTTGTCAAATAAAGTGTAAAATTCTGTGATATAGGCTTCATCTAATCTGACGCCATCAGTAGTGAACTGGCCATATTTCTGATACTTCCCAATTAATTCCCTGAGGTTTGATATTATTTTATTATCATGACTTCCGCCCGGATCTTGTGCTGATATGGCAGAACAGGATAGTAAGCTGATAAGAATTAATCCTGCTGCAACTATATATTCTCTTTTTGAATTTTGCATGATCATATCCAAAAGTTAAAGAATTAGGATTTTATTACTCGTGATTTTCTCTCCTTTTATTTCAATATCAAGAAGATATGCTCCTTTTGCAAGATTTTTCAGGGAAATGGATTTTTTAAGCTTCTCTTCAGTTTTGAGGTCACTTTCAACATACCTGATAACCCCGAATGAATCGATTACCCTGATTATCATAATGCCTGTTTCAGGGCAGGCCATCTCGAAATTAATTTCCCCGTGACTTGGATTAGGATACACTACCAGGCCGGCTACCGGACCTACTGATACAGGACCTGACCGTGTAAAACATCCTCTTGAGTCTGTTATCCTGACAACATAATTACCGTATACCGCGCGGGCTTCAAAATATTGGCCGGTTGCACCCTCAATAGGATTATTATTTAAATACCACTGATATTCATTCATATCGTGAATAAGGCATATGAGAAGGTTAATGCGGCCTTTCTTTTTAATCTCTGGTACAGCGGGAGGTGTATCCTCAGTAACATTTACTGATTTAGTATCCGTAATGGAGCAACCTGTAGATAGAAGTTCCTGTGTAAGGTTAACGCTGCCTTCATTTGAGGTATTGTTCCAAAGTACTGAGATTTTCCCGGTTCCCTGACCCTCAACAATAGCACCACCTGAAACATCCCAGGTGTAGTTGATCCCGCTCTTGAGAGTAACGCTGTATTTGCTGTCCTGCTGTCCCTTGCAAACCCATTCAATTCCGGATATTTCGACTGATGACGGACCTTGTTTTATGCTGACGGCCAATTGATCCGACCAGATACTCTGGCAGGTGCCATTCTCACCTCTGACCCGTAGCATGACAATTCCGGCAAAGTCCTTATTCCATACGACACTGATAGCTGATCCGGTTCCTGTAATTGCTCCTGCGGAAGCAGGGGCAATTTCCCAGATGTACGATTTCGCAGCCATGGAATTTGTTGTATAATCCGATGAAAGTGTTCCCTGGCAAATTGAACTGCTTCCCCCGGGCTTATTTACAATTATATTGTCATCACACTGGGTTACAAACTGTTTGATCGAAGAGTAATTAGTTCCATTGCTGCTTGTAGCTTTCGCCCTGTAATAGTAAATTGTGTTTTTATTCAGGGAAAATATTGTTGCCGAAGTTTGAAGATCGGTATTTCCCAAAATTCCGGAAGGAGCTGCTCCGATACTACCACCAAGATCAGTAGTGCTGCCATATTCAAAAACTACTGTTGTCGAAGATCCCATTGGATTCACAGTTGCAACTAAACTGGCTGAGTTTGTTGTGACATTAACGGCCCCAGAGGATACTATACGCGGACTGTTCATATTAAAAGCGCTTACTGAACCAGATGATACCGTTGAACCATCGCCTGCATACAAACAATAATAGTAAGTAACAGGGCTTATACCGGTTATTGTTGCACTGACATTTATAACACTGTCTTTGGCAGTTATCTTTGAAGCAGCTGATGCCGTTGAATTCATGGCGTTCGGCGAAAGACCATATTTAAAATAAGCATCTAAGGTGAACCCTTTCGGATTTACGGTTCCATTGAGAGTTACAGAACTCTCCGTTAAAATCTGTGTATGGCCGGTTGTGACCTCGGGACCTATTTTGAATGTTGCCTCAGTTGAAAACGGGCTCCCTTTATAACCGTTATCCACCGCCTGTACACTCCAGTAATAGGTATTAAAAGGAAGGTTGTTAAGGTTAAAAGCGGATCCAAGCTGAGCGTTGCCCATCTCAGGAACTGTAAGCCGTCCGTTCTTAAGAGCATGAGGACTTACTATTTCCGACCCGCCGGGCGTGGTACCAACCTTTACATTATATGTTAAAGCTGTCAGTGCCGTTTCATTATCACCCTGTGAAGTCCATGATAAAACTACATTTTTACCTTTTTGAGCCACACTCAGGCCGGTAGGTACATTTGGAGCAGTGTTAACAATTAAGCTATTGTTGCGATAGATCTTTGCATTGCCAGAACCTGTTAGAAGAATATCAAGATCTCCGTCATTATCATAATCACACCACTGAACAGAGCACGATGCAACGGTGGTTAAAACAATGTTGGGCTGTTCCGTAAAAGAACTATTTCCTTCGTTTCGGTATATTTTAGATATACCTCCTGAATTACCTGGTCTCCAACCTGCAATAAGAATATCAAGATCTCCGTCATTGTCATAATCACCCCATCTGACAGAACTATTGCTAACACCTGTAAGTAATATGTCAACCTGTTCTGCAAATCCATTATTACCTTCATTGCGGTAAATTTTCGACAATGGGACTCCGTTATTTTCTCCCGTGAGTAAAATATCCAAATCTCCGTCGCTGTCAAAGTCGCCCCATTGAGCAGAACTGCTGTATACACCTGTTAATGAAATACTGCTCATTTCGGTAAATGTCTCATTACCATCATTCCTGTAGATTTTTGCTGACTGCCCCTGATTGCTGTTCCCGGTAAGCAAAATATCCAGATCACCGTCATTGTCATAATCGCCCCATTGAACCGATCCTCCACCGACATCTAAAATTGAAATTCCGGAACGTTCAACAAAAATATTATTCCCATCATTGCGAAAGATTCTTGAAACATAGCCTGATATATTGCTGCCCGTAAGCAGTATATCCAGATCCCCGTCGTTATCATAGTCACCCCATGCTGCTGAACTGTAACCAACATTTGCAAGGAGAATGTTGCTCTGTTCTGTAAAAGTGTTATTCCCGTTATTCCTGTAAATCTTTGTTATATATGCAGAATTGTTAATTCCTGTGATAAGTATATCCAGATCTCCGTCATTATCATAGTCACCCCATTGGACTGAACTACTACCAACACCTGTCAGGGAAATTGATGTTTGCTCAACAAAAATATCATTTCCTTCATTCCTGTATATTTTTGATATTGCTGAACTACCAACCAGACCGGTTAGCAGAATATCCATATCGCCATCATTATCATAGTCGCCCCAGGCAATAGCACCATTTGAAATGCCTGTAAGTGAAAGTCCTGTAACTTCTGAATACTGCGGAATTGTTGAAAAACTCATATCGGAACTGTACGTCGTGCCAAGAGAGTTTACTGCTTTTAGCCTGTAATAATATGTTGTACCAGTAGTTAATCCATTAAGAGTGGCGCTGACTGGTACAGCGGTTGTACCAGTCAGGCTTGCCGGTGAAGATGCTACACTTTGCCAGCTATCATAGACACCTGAAGTTGTTCCATATTCAAAAGTGACAGTCGTTGTGGCATTATTGGCATTGACTAAGCCGCTCAGTGCAGCTCCTGACAAAGTAACGCCGGTTGCATTATTAATAGTTACTGTTGGTTCCGCATTAACCAAAGTGAAAGTTCCTTCGGCAGAGTAGGAGCTGCCCTTGTAACCGTTATCAACTGCCTGGACGCTCCAGTAATAGGTACCCATAACTATATTCTTAAGAACGAAGGAAGTTCCCAGCTGTGCATTTCCCATTGAGGGTACCGTGAGTTTCCCGTTGCTCAGGGCATTTGGTCTTACTATTTCCGATCCTCCGGGGGTTGTTCCTACTCGTACATTGTAGGTCAAGGCCTGCGAGGAAGTTTCATTATCGCCCTGTGAGGTCCACGAAAGTGTTACATTTTTTCCATTCTGAGTTGCAGTTAAGGCTGACGGAATATTTGGAACTGAATTGGCAACTAAGTTGTTGTTAATAAAGATTTTGGCATTCCCATAACCAGACAGGAAGAAATCAAGGTCTCCATCGTTGTCACAGTCTCCCCATTGTACCGAACTCCAGGATACTTGTGGCAATAAAATTGTACTCTGATAGGTAAATGCATTATTCCCGTCATTACGGTATACCCTGGATACAGGATATGAATTGCAGTATCCAGTGAGCAGTATATCCAGATCACCGTCATTGTCATAGTCGCCAAATACGACAGTTCCTTCAGCAATGCCAATTAGTGAAATATTAACTTGTTCTGTAAAAGTATTATTGCCTTCGTTTCTGTATATTTTGCAAACAGCCCCTGAAGATGAAGTACCTGAAAGGAGGATATCCAGATCCCCGTCGCTGTCGTAATCTCCCCATTGAACAGATCCATTATGAACACCTGTCAGAATTATACTGGTTTGCTCATTGAAACCATTATCTCCATCATTTCTGTAAATTTTTGATACTGCACCAGAATTACTGCTTCCGGTAAGCAAAATATCCAGATCGCCGTCATTGTCATAATCACCCCATTGTACAAAACCTTCCGAACCTCCTGAAACTCCTATTAATTGATTATTGCTCAGATCGGTAAAGGTATTACTGCCATTGTTTCGGTAAATTTTCGAAATTACACCGGCAGTACTATTCCCGGTAAGCAAAATATCCAGATCACCGTCATTGTCATAGTCGCCCCATGCAGAACAACTTTGACTGATGCCAGGCAAACCCATGCTGCTCTGTTCAATAAATGTATTATTGCCGCCATTTCTATATATCTTACAAACAGGACCTGAAGAGGCAAGCCCAGACAATAGTATGTCTATGAAACCGTCCTTATCATAATCTCCCCATGCTGCTGACCCGCTTTGAATACCGGTAAATAATATTTGGGTTTGCTCGGTAAAAACATTGTTCCCATCGTTGCGATAAAGTTTGGTGAATGGCGGCAGGTCGTAAGTTATTACTCCCGTAATCAATATGTCCAAATCCCCGTCATTATCATAGTCGCCCCATGCAGAAGAGCCTGAAGAAGAAGCAGGCATTGACAGGCTACCCAATTCGGTGAATTGAGGCGGAGTTGAAAAACTAATTTCGGAGCTGTAAGTAGTCCCGACTGAGTTAGTTGCCTTTAATCTGAAATAGTAAGTGGTTGAGCTGCTTAACCCGGTTATTGATGAAGACACAGCCACACCGCTGTTGCCAGAAACTGTGCCCGGATTAACAGCTATGCTTTTCCAGTTGGCATAGTCGCCTGCAATTGTGCCATACTCAAAAGCAGGGGTCGTAGTTGCGTTATTAGCTGTAACAATCCCGCTTAAGATGGCACCTGATAAAGTTATATTTGCGGCTGAATTTACTTCAGCTGTTGGAACTGCGTTAACCAGTGTAAAGGTTCCTTCGGTGGCAAAGGAGCTACCCTTATAGCCATTATCTACTGCCTGAACGCTCCAGTAATACGTTCCCATTTTTAAATTCAGCAGATTAAATGAAGTTCCCATCTGCGCATTCCCCATTGCAGGGGCTGTAAGTTTTCCATTGCCAAGGGCATGCGGGCTGACAATGCCTGTACCGCCGGGAGTTGTACCGACACGAACATTGTAGGTTAATGATTGAATTGTAGTTTCAGCATCACCCTGCGAAGTCCATGTGAGAGTTACGTTCGTGCCATTTTTGATGACAGTTAACCCAATTGGCGCATTCGGAGTAGTATTGGCAATAATGCTATTATTCCTGAATATTTTTGAAATGCCATCACCAGTCAAAATAATGTCAAGATCGCCATCATTATCATAGTCTCCCCACTTTACTGAACTGCTGCTCACGCCTGTTAATACAATATTGTTTTGTTCGGTAAGAGTGTTACTGCCATCGTTTCTGTAGATCTTGGATATGGCGGAAGGTATTCCTCCTGTTGCGCCGGTTAGCATTAAGTCCAAATCCCCATCATTATCATAGTCGCCCCATCCTGCAGAGCCAGGTCCTACGGCTGTTAAAGAAATCCCTGTTTGATCAGTAAATATATTGTTCCCGTCGTTACGGTAGATTTTTGAAGTTTTACCAGAATTAGTGTCTCCGCTAAGCAATATGTCCAAATCACCATCCCCATCATAATCCCCCCATTGAGAAGTACTGCTACTTACACTGGTCAACGAAATGCCCGTTTGCTCCGAAAACGTATTATTCCCTTCATTCCTGTACACCTTGGATACTCGTCCCGAATTGCTGTTGCCTGCGAGTAAAATATCGAGATCCCCGTCATTGTCATAATCGCCCCAGTCAGCTGAACAAAGCGAAACTCCATAAATGATTATGCTATTCTGCTCAGTAAAAGTGTTGTTTCGGTCGTTCCGGTAAATTTTAGAAAATGCACCTGAATTGCTGTTACCTGTGATTAAAATATCAAGGTCACCGTCATTGTCGTAATCACCCCATCGAACGGAACTGAGTCCGACACCCGTCAATGAAATGCTGCTTTGCTCTGTAAAAGTGCTGTTTCCGTTGTTCAAGTATATTTTACATACTGGTCCTGAGGTGGTCAGCCCCGAGAGAAGAATGTCAAGGTCTCCGTCGTTATCATAATCTCCCCATTGAACAGAACTGTACCCAACACCTGTCAGGGCAATGGCTGCCACTTCAGTAAAAGTGTCATTTCCATCATTCCTGTAAATCTTCGAAACAGGCGGAAGATCTCCTGCAATTATCCCTGTAAGCAAAATATCCAGATCGCCGTCATTGTCATAATCACCCAGATCAACAGAACCCGAAGAAACGCCTGTCAACGAAATTGAGGCCATCTCCGTAAATGTTACATCTGCAATTATTGATTTTAAAGAGAATGGAGGCCTTGTTGTATCGGTGCTGGCTTCAAGGGTGGTAAATTGTTGATTATTAAATATTAATGAATGGAAAATGACGGATATTGAATTATTGGAGCCAAAGACATTAACAGTGAGAACACAATTAATTATAAACACCAAAAGAGTATATGATCTCCCTGATTTCAAATTAGAGACTAATGATTTCATCGGCAAATATTTATTTTTTAAGTCATTACTCTTCAAAAATAAGACCAGATTCAAGGACAAATTCTTAATCACGACTTCCTGAAATCCAAATAACCTATGAAGAGAGATATTTCTAAATCCATCTGTAAATCTAAATATCTTATATCTTGAATTCCCCCTAAATATTAAGAACATAAAAATATAAAAACATCTGAATATTAGCAAAATAAATAAAATATTAAGCCCGGGTTATCTACGTGCCTAATTACGATTCCCCGTTCATTAATAATATGATCCGGCATTTATTTTGCAATGGTTTCTATCACTCCCGTATCTGTAAACCAAATTGTGTGCCAGAAATATGCGATTAAGATAAAACAGTTATTCCAAATATGCAATAAACTGTGTATCTGTGCTTAATTTCTTTTGTGCACGGTTGATATCAAGGCGGGTGCCCGGAGTATTTAATTATGTATTCAAAAAAACCGAACATAAGTTCGGAAATGTGACGGGAAAAAATATTATTCAGGAGATATTAAGTATTTCATCCAGTCCCGAAATCTTAAAAGTTTTTTTCACAAAAGGCTGACAATTGATTATAGAAAACCTGCCGGCTCCCTCTTTTTTTGCATGGGTTAAACAGATCCTTATAAATGATGAGGCAACATAGTCCACATCCTTAAGATCAAAGACCAGGTTGTTTTCTTTCTCAGGATTCTGAAGTCCTGGTTCAGCCTGAATCAACTCTGTTACCTTTGCTACGGCAAGAGTATCCATCCGGCCTTTAAATGAGAGCGTCGTAATTCCTTCATCGTCATTATAGTAGAATGATATCATGTTGGTCGTTATTAATGGTTTTTATAATATGTTTCTGTTATCTGATCTGCTGTAAGTGACTCATTGTAATAGGCTGACTGGTCAAACCCGAACCAGAGTTCGTTGTTTCTTCTCCTGCTAACCCTTTGAATGTTAATGAGATTCTTTGCAGAAATATTTTCAGTGGTAATGTTCTTGCCGCCTGTTCCGCAACCAAGAGTAAGCGAGGGTGGTAAGTTGTTGAAGAAATAGCCTACGGCTCCCTGTGAAGTAGGTGTGTTTACAAGTATCCTTCCTGCATTAAGCAATTGTGAATACTCCATTATCCTCCTCTCATCATTTGCATAAATTCCTGCACTGTGTCCTATTCCCCCAAGGTAATTGAGATCAATACAGTAATTAACTGCTGAATTGTAGTCCTTTGCAATATAAAAGGCAAGGATGGGAGCCAGTACTTCCACTGAAAGCGGATAAGCTTTCCCTATGCCATCGAGCCTGGCAATAAGAATTTTAGTCCCTTCAGGTACTTTAATGCCGGATTTCTCAGCGATTACCGATACTGACTGACCAACAACTGCAGGGCTCATGCTGCTTGTTTCAGGAACAATGGCGAACTTTTCGACTTTAGTAATTTCTTCCTGACTTAGAAAATAGCAGCCCTGACGTTCAAATTCCTCCCTGACTTTCGCGGCAATTGCTTCTTCCATTACAATTGCCTGTTCACTGGCACAAATTGTTCCGTTATCGAAAGTCTTCGATGAGATGATGCTGCTGACGGCAAATGGAATGTCAGCACTTTCGTCAATGAAAACCGGAACGTTGCCCGGACCTACACCAATGGCAGGGTTGCCTGAGCTGTAGGCTGCTTTAACCAGTCCCGTACCGCCGGTCGCAAGAATCAATGCAACTTTAGGGCTTGCCATCATTATCTGGGTGAATTCCCTGCTTCCGGAAGATATCATCTGAATACAATCTTCAGGTGCCCCCGCTGAAAGCGCAGCCTCGTAGCAAATCCGTACTGCTTCGGCACACGATTTGGCAGCGCCTCTGTGTGAACTGATTATGATAGGGTTTCGCGATTTAAGGCAGATCAGGATCTTGAACATCGCGGTCGATGTAGGATTTGTTACAGGAATTACAGCAAGGATGGGACCAAGCGGTTGTGCAATTTCCGTAATTCCGGTCAGAGGATCCTGCGAAATAACACCTACCGTCTTTTCATTCTTTATGCTTTCATAAACAAGCTGGGTGCCAAGAACATTTTTAATAACCTTATGTTCCCAAACTCCCATACCAGTTTCTTCCTGAGCCATCTTTGCCAGTTTCACGCGATTGTTGAAACCGGCTTCGAAAACAGCCTTTACAATCAGATCAGTTTGTTCCTGGTTAAACTGATGAAACTCGGCTGCGGCAAGCTGCGCCCTGTCAAGTATTTCATTGGCTGTTGTATTAAGATCGTCTGTCATGTGTTATATATTTAAATAAGGTTCTCAATAGTGCCATTAATTCCCCCCGCATCTAAGATATCAATTATTATGATAATAACAGATAAAAAATGATCGGTTATTTAACAAAAATGAGCCTTAAATGACAGAGCTAAAATAATATGTGTTCCTGTATTCCGGTAGCGATGGTTTAGTTTCTCATGAAGAGATCCCCCCGTTTAACTGTCGGGTTAGCAGAAATCTTGAAAATTTTCCATACATTTATTGGGATAATTGACCTTAACATTTTTTTCATGGGGTAGGGGCCTCTATCGGAAGAATATTATGCACTCCGCAGGGGAAACTGATTAAGTGTCGAACAGTCAATGGTTTTTAAATGTGACCACGAATTTCTGTGTTATGAGAAAAGATCAGGATATTTCAGTACAAACTGATGACAGTCTAAATTACTACGGTCCGATACCCGGGGAAGGTATCGCGGAGAGGGAACTGAAGAAAGCTCCGACACCGCGTGCGGGAAAGGCACGCCAGACTTACCTGGAGGCCAAATCGTCGGCATCAGTTGAATTTCCTTACTGGTATACCCGCCGGTGGGAAGAACTGGAAGGAGAGGTTCCGGTTATCAGAAGAGCTGAAGCATTGAAAACTGCTTTCTCTCATCTGACGCCGGGCATCATGCCTGGTGAATTGCTGGCTATGAGAAAAGCCGGTTACCTCCGTGGGTCTTTTCCGTTGCCATGGCTTTCTGAGGCTTTCTTCCTGTCGAAGGAAGATGATCTGTATAAAGAAGCCCAAAAGGCAGGAAAAGCAAGCGCTGATGAAGTTACCACCATGGGCCAGGGGGGAGGAAATGTTACGAAAAGCATTGGTAATGTAATTTCAATTGCAGGAAAGTTCGGCTTGCGAAAGGAAGAAATGCCCATTCTCATTAAGACTGCAAAACGATGGTTTAACAAGTCGGTCGACGATGTGGGCCACAAATATGAGCAGCTTATCCCCGGCTACCAGACTAAAGAGGAGATAATGCGTGCCGTGATCTGTATGTTCGATTCCGGATATACTCTTCCTCAGGGAAGGGAAGTAATAAATTATTACTATCCGCTTCAATTCGGGATTGAGGGAATTAAAAATATCTGCAGGGAAAACCAGGACAAATCAGCGGGTCAGCCTCCGATGGACCGTTTGTATTTTTACAGGGCAGTAATAATCATGCTTGAAGGTCTCCAGAAGTGGATAATGAATTATGCCGTGGAGGCCCGTTTCATGGCATCTCTTGAAGAAAATGAAACCCAAAAATCTGAATACCTGGAAATTGCGGAACGTCTCGACTGGCTGGCTGTTAACAGGCCAAGGTCATTTCACGATGCCCTTCAGCTAACCTGGATTTTTCATGTCGCCGTGCTCAACGAGGATGCCATCTCCGGACTGTCTCCCGGCAGGCTCGGGCAGGTTCTCTATCCTTACTGGAAGGAAGACATTGATAAGGGTGTGCTTTCGAAGGAGAGAACAATTGAACTGCTTGAATGCATGAGGGTTAAGTTCACAGAAATTGATTGTTTCGCCTCGATGGGAGTGGTAGGCGGCGTATTAAGCGGTAATACATTTAATAATTTGTGCATTGGCGGTCTTGATAAGGATGGTAACAGCGCCGCTAATGAACTTGAAGAACTTATCCTGGAATCAGCCATGTCGTGCGATACACCACAGCCTACCCTCAGCCTGCTTTTTGATGAAAAACTGCCTGAGGAGTTTCTGCTTAAAGGCGTAGAATGTACAAAAATAGGAACGGGATATCCGGCATGGATAAGTAACCGTGTTGCCATGGAATTTCTGCTTAACAACTATGGAAAGGAGGGAATGCAAACTGAAGAAGCCAGGGCTTGGGCTATAGGAGGTTGTCTAGAGACCTCCCCGGGAAGCTGGATGCCTCTTGACCTTAACGGGAAAAGACATTATATTCCCGGCGGTTCCGCTCCGGCAACAAGCGTGGGCGTTCATTTCATTTCCCTTCCAAAGGTACTCGAAGCTGTTTTATTTAATGGCATCGATAAGAGAACGGGCCGACGGGTCTATCCGGCACATGATTCTCCCCTTGAATCATATGAGGAAATCTGGACTGCTTTTAAACAATATTTCAGCCTTACTGTTGAAGTTCTGACACTTGCAAACAATATTCAGCACGACATCTGGGGTAAAGTTACACCATCGATAGTGAACAGCATGCTCAAACCCGATTGTCTTGATTCAGGAATGGATATAAGCCATAAAGGCAGCAGGTATAACAGGACTTTTAATGTCGAAATATGCGGGGGCGTGAACCTTGTCAATTCGCTGGCTTCGGTGAAGAAGAATGTTTTTGATGAAAAGAAGATCTCTCTGAAGGAGCTCAGAGCTGCGGTAGAGGCAAATTTCGGATATCTTTCCGCCCTTGAAACCGGATCGTACAGCTTAACCGAGCAGGTGAAGACAGGAACCTTTAAGGATTGGATGAAGATTCATAAGCTTTGTCTCGATGCGCCAAAATACGGCAATGATGATCCGTATGCCGATAATATTTTCAGGGATTGGCAGATCTGGTTCAGTAAAATGTGCGAAAACTACCGTTCACTCTACGACGAGCCTCTTTATTCATGCCAGATATCCGTATCCACTCATGCTCCTATGGGCGCGGTCACCCTGGCAACTCCTGACGGAAGGCTGTGCGGTACTACCTTTGCCGACGGTTCAGTTTCGGCATATCCCGGATCGGATAAAAATGGTCCCTATGCCCTGTTCAATTCCGCTACCTGTTACAACCATGCATCTTCTCAGAACTCCCAGCTAAACATGAAAATTCATCCTTCAGTTGTTAAGGGGAGGGAAGGATCGCGAAAATTCCTTGAGATGATTAAGGCATATCTGCGACGCGGAGGATTTCATGCACAGTTCAATATAGTTGATTCAAGAATGCTTAAGGACGCTCAGAAAAACCCCGAAAAGTACAGGGGATTGATGGTAAGGGTAGCCGGGTTTACACAGTACTGGGTAGAACTCGGGAAGCAAATCCAGGATGAAGTTATCGCTCGTACTGAATACGAACAATTTGGTTAAAATGAATGAGATTAAACACTACGACTGCAAATATTACCTGAACATAGATGTTTTCAAGGGAATATGTAAACGCGACAAAGTCAGCATAAATGCCGATGACCCTGCCTGCGAGAGCTTTAAATATGCGCAGAAATGCAAACATTGTTCAAATTTTTCCGCAACTGCTGACAATCTGGGAACATGCATGAACAGTTATGAGGCTTATCCGGAAATGAATGCGGTCACCTGCGATGACTTTAAACAGTAGCTCCTCAGATTTAAAAGGCTTTGTTTTTGATATTCAGGGACTTTCGGTTCATGATGGTCCCGGATGCAGGACATTGATTTTTCTAAGTGGCTGCACAATGAATTGTTTCTGGTGCTGTAACCCCGAGGGAATAAGTCCGAAGCCTGCACTTATGTACTCCGTTTCAAAATGCATACTCTGCGGCGAGTGTGCAGGGAAATGTGAACATCATGCAATAAATATTGAAGACGGGAAACTGAATATTTCGCGCAGTTTCTGCCTCAGTTGCGAACAGCAAAATTGTATTGATGAGTGCTATTCGGGTGCCCTCCGTTTAAGCGGATATGAAATTTCATTGCCGAAGTTGTATGGTATTATACGTCGCGACCGCCAATACTGGGGAAGCGAAGGAGGATTGACACTAACAGGAGGAGAACCATTATTGCAGCTGGATTTTGTTAAATCCTTACTGCAGAAATGCCATGAGGATTACATTCACACTGCCATTGAAACATGCGGAAATATCCCGTGGAATAATTTTCAGGAGGTAATTCCCTATCTCGACTGGATCTTTTTTGATCTTAAAAACTCTGATAGTAATTTACATCTGAAAGCAACCTCCGCTGACAACAAACTTATCCTTGAGAATGCTAAACGGCTTTCGACGGAGTTTCCGGGAAGACTGATATTCCGGATTCCGCTCATCCCCGGTTTTAATGATTCTGAAGAAAACATTAATTCAGTTATTTCATTTCTTAAGGATACAGGAAGGAAGGAGATAAATATTCTTCCCCTTCATCATTTAGGTCGTGAAAAGTACCAGATGCTGCAAAAAAGTTATACCGGAGGCAGCCATCCGGTACCGGTAAAGGAAAGCCTTGAAACGATAAGGAAAATGTTTAATGCATCAGGGGTCGATTGTTATATTGGAAGCGAAACGCCCTTCTGAGTTCAATAGGTACAGTTGCGAAATATTTATGTTACAATCATTTAATAAATAAACTAATGCAGGCTTTTGGGGAATATTCAAGTTCATTTACAGTTAATTGCGAAACAGGGATGCTTGATTACAGTATTCACAACTCAGGATTTAGCATCTTTGAGGGTTCAGAATTGGTACTTACTCCAGGTAAAAATAGCTTTTCTCATGCTTCTGAAGCGATGATACGGCTGATTATTACTGACCTTCAGCTTTCAGGAAACTCTTTTTCCGGAAAACTGACTTCTTCTTTGCTTTTTTCATTCCTCAGGGATATGCTGACAGAAGATGCAGATCCCTTCTTAACTCTCTGGAATAACCAGATAGCTTGTGATCCTTTTGTAAATATAAAGGTTAGCGGAAAGCCGTCATCAGTTTCTTTCCTGCCCGATGATCCTCTTTTCGGGTTCTCATTCAATACCCTGGGTGGTCTTCTCTCAGCAATTAATAACTATACATCCGAAGTAATCTCCGAAGCAAGCTTCGACGAAGGCGATATGCATCCCTTTCCCACATTGCTTAAGATAAGCTATGATGGATTGTCCTCCGGACAGAAAGCAGCCATGCAGGCACTCAGCGGCCTGCATAAATCGGGAATTGTACTGCCGCTTTTGCTTGTATCCGATGAACTTACTTCAGTTGAATATGTGAACGGACTCATTGCTCTGAAACTAGCTGAAAAGGAAATCTTTCCTTCCCTGCTCTCCGATGTGGCAGTTGTTCAGACCTGGCTTGAAATTCTCCTGCAGAAGAAGGGCAGGGAGGAAGACCTGTCTTCTTTAATTGCCAGGGGAGAAGGCGATTCAATTGAATTCAAATCAACTCTGCGCTGGGATATCAGAGCAGGAAAAACGAGTCAGTCTATAGAAAGGGCATGCCTGAAAACAATTTCGGCATTTCTCAATTCGGCAGGAGGCAACCTCCTTATTGGCGTGCGCGACGACGGATCAATTGAAGGATTGGCTACTGACAAGTTCCCAAATGAGGATAAGTTTCTGCTTCATCTGTGGACACTCATACGTACCTGTCTGGGAAGGGATTTCAGTACGTACATCCGTACGCGGATCGAAAAAATTGATGAAAAAAACGTATGTATTGTTTCATGCAGCCCCTCAAACCGGCCTGTTTTTCTTCGACAGCCTGGCTTTGAAGAGGAAATGTACATCCGGATAGGGCCTTCAAGTAATGCAATAAGCATAAGCGAAGGGCTTAGGTATATATCGGATCGTTTTGGGAAGAATTAGCCCCGTTGTGGCTCTGGTATAATCAATATAGAGCCAGCATACCGGCAAGGTAAAACTCTCCCCTCCGTTTGAAGCTAATCTTTCATCACATCTTTAGCTCTCTGTTAATATAGTTGAGGTTTTTGCTCATGATAAGAATGAGTTAACAAAATACCTGTTTCTGTAAGCGGAAGATCCCTCAGGAGGCACAATTGAGTTTTTATTAAAAATGGCTCAGATTACAGGGGAAGAGGTAACCGTAATTTTAAAAAAGCGCGGATTAATTTCCTGAAGTCAAATTGGTGAAATCCTTTTTTTTTACCACGGATCCCGAGGCCTCGGGACAGATTAACACGGATTAAGAACACGGAAAATCAGCCTGTGGCGGCTATCGTGGGATCACTTCCGGGAGCGCCAGGATCGGACAGAAGGGAGAGTGAGAGCAGGAGTGAGAGTGAGAGAAGAAATACCAGGACCAGGATTCTCTTATGTAGTTTTTTCATTGTGTTAGAAGTTTATCGTTTATCGTTTTTCGTTTTTCGTTTATCGTTTTTCGTTTTTCGTTTATCGGAAGAACTTACACAGAGATACACAGAGTAGCACAGAGAGCCACAGAGGAAGACCTCTGTGTTCCCGAGTACTCGGGACTGTGCTTCTCCGGATTTCCTCAGTGTAACCATTTTTAATAAAGAACTATCTTATTGGTTTTAATCTGTTTTGTAGTTTTTACCTTAACAATGTACATTGCCGTATTGAGATTGAAATCAATATCCCTGATTGGCGGCGAGGTTATTGTCCTTATCTTAATCTCATTCAGGTTAAAGTTATTTTGTACCTTTGTGCAAAATGCCGGCCATGCGCTATCTCGATCCCAAAAATGACCTGACCTTCAGGAAGATCTTCGGACAGCACCCGCTGCTGCTCAAAAGCTTTCTGAACGCAATACTTCCTCTTATCGTTCCAATTAA
>CAIMVD010000020.1 GCA_903844815.1 uncultured Bacteroidota bacterium
ATCCCTGAAAAATGCTCGGTATATTCTCCTTCGAGACTTTTAAGGTCAGGCTTCACTGATACAGCTTTCTTTGTAAGATTGAGAAAAACTATAACCCTGTTATCATCTTTTTCCCTGGAGTAGGCAAATACCTTATCGTCCTTCTTTGTATCAAGCCTTACCATAGTACCTCCGAAATCACCATTCCAGAGCGCCTTGTTTTGCTTCTTCAATTTTACAAGGTCAGTGTAAAACCCTGTAAGACTGCATGAATCCCAGCTGATTGTATCGCGGACAAAGAATTTCAGCCTTTTGTTCAGGCATACTTCCTGACCACTGTAAATAAGGGGTACACCCTGTCCTGTGAAAATAAGCGTTGCCCATGCTTTCTGCGAATCACCCATGAGTGAGTCAATTGTGCCGGCCCAGGAATTTTCATCATGGTTTGTGAGGAACTGCAAACGGTAAACATTATTAGGATAGGTTGCCCACTCTTTTTTATAATACCTGTTAAGTTTATTTACGCTGTCTTTCCCCTGTGCAATGCTGTTCATAAGATGATGCATTTCCCAGGCATAGTTCAGGTCAAACGCTTTTTCCATGAATGTCGGGTCCTCTATTTCAGCAAGCATCAGAACCGGCTTGATAGTGTTAAGCTCTATCCTGGCACTCTCCCAGAATTCCTTTGGTGTATTATGGGGATGGTCAACCCTGAAGCCGTCGGCACCAAGATTGATCCAGAATTTCAGCGCCTCAAGCTGATAGTTCTGCATATCTTTGTTCTTCCAGTCGAGCTGAATCACATCGGTCCAGTCGAATCCAAGCGGCGGAATGAAATTTCCCTTCGAATCTTTCATATACCATTCGGGATGTTCAACCGCAAGTTTGTTATCCCATGAAGTATGGTTTGGAACCCAGTCGAGAATAACCTTCATTTCAAGTTCATGAGCCTTGGCTATGATTGCTTTAAAGTCATCGAGTGTCCCGAAGGCAGGATTGACATCCATATAATCCCTGACTGAATAGTAACTGCCAAGTTCTCCTTTTTTATTCAAAACGCCTATCGGGTACATTGGCATGAACCATAGCACATCCACGCCCAGCGCTTTAAGGCGGGGAAGATGTTCAGCAAAAGCATTGAAGGTACCCTCGGGAGTATACTGCCTTACGTTAACTTCATACAGTACTGAATTTTTCGACCATTCGGGGTGAACTACCTCCGATACGATGGGTTTGAGCTCCTTTTTCTTACCTGATACAAGGCATCCGGTCACCGTCAGGGCAATTATAACCACAAGACCAATTATGCCAAATGGCAATTTTTCAACAATCATCTTCATCTGTTTTTATATTAAAAATTACTTTCGGTTTAACTGTGTTAAATTCAGATTTTAATTTTTTAAATTAATGAATAGAGAGGAATCCGCTTCGATAACATATTCTTTTCCAGAAAGAACTATAGTCAAAGGAAGCAGGGAAAGATTCCTTATCCAGACATCTTTTTTCGAAACCGCCACCTCGAAGAGCTGGCCGCGGTACCTGGCATGAAACGAATAAGAACTCCACTTATCAGGAATAAGAGGCTGCAGGAGAACTTTCCCGTCCAGTATTCTCATCCCTCCGAAACCTTCCACGATTGCAAGCCATGTTCCCGCCATACTTGTTATATGGAGTCCGTCGTCAACTTCTTTATTGTAATCGTCGAGATCGAGTCTTGCGGTTCGCAGGTAGAGCTCATATGCCTTTTCAATAATGCCGATCCTTGAAGCCAGAACAGAGTGTACACAGGCCGACAATGATGATTCATGAACAGTTATCGGCTCATAGAAGTCGAAATTGCGCTTAATCGTCTCAGTATCAAACTGATCTTCAAAGAGATATAAACCCTGAAGCACATCAGCCTGTTTAATATAGCATGATCTCAGGATCCTGTCCCACGACCAATGCTGGTTTATAGGCCTTTCCTCAGCAGGGAGGCTTGCTGCAGGAATGATCTCCTTATCGAGGAAGCCGTCCTGCTGCAGAAATACCTTTCGCTTATCATCATAAGGGAAGTGCATGCTTTTAATGATATCCTTCCATCGGGGACTCTCGCCTTCAAAACTAAAATCTATCCTCCCGAATAAATCCTTAAGCTTTTCGGGATGATTGCTTTGAAGGGTCTCAATATTCTTAAGTGTATATGAAAGGGTCCATTTTGCGAGGTAGTTCGTATACCAGTTATTGTTTACATTATTCTCATATTCATTAGGACCAGTGACTCCCAGAATAACAAACTTTTTAAGATTTTCAGAGAATGTTGCCCTCTGGCTCCAGAAACGTGATATGCCAATTAGCAATTCGAGGCCATAGTCGGCCATATAAACATGATCACCGGTATGCCTGATATAATTATATACTGCAAAAGCAATTGCTCCGTTACGGTGGATCTCTTCAAAAGTGATTTCCCACTCATTGTGACACTCTTCCCCGTTCATGGTAACCATGGGAAAGAGTGCAGCTCCTTTTTTGAAGCCTAGCTTTGCACCATTTTCAATGCTTTTCTGCAGATGCTTATACCTGTAAATCAGAAGTTTTCTGCCAACTTCGGGATCTGCTGTCTTCAGGAAGAAGGGAAGGCCGTATGCTTCAGTATCCCAGTAAGTGCTGCCTCCGTATTTTTCACCTGTAAACCCTTTTGGTCCGATATTAAGCCGTTCATCCTTGCCTGTATAGGTCTGGTTAAGCTGGAAAATATTGAAACGAATGGCCTGCTGTGCTGCAGGATCTCCTGTAATGACTACATCAGATGCTGCCCATATTCTGGTCCATTCATTAACATGGCCGCTGAAGAGCTTATCAAATCCTTTTTTCTTTGCCTCCCCAAGGCGAACCTTAACATCAGTTAAAAGATTTTCTCTGGCATTATTGAGAGACGAAAGGACAGACACATATTTTAAAAGTACTGCTTCGTCACCTGATTTCAGATCTGCAGAAATACTGTTGCCAACATATTTTTCCCTTTCAACGATTTCCGGGTTAACAGAAACGGGTACACTGTTCAGTAATAAGTCGTAAGTCATTCCCGTTACAACATGGAAATCAGTCTTCAATGTTCTGGCAACAATGGCTCCTGATCCTGAACTGATCTCCCTGGTTACTTCCTCCCAGAATTTTTCTCCATAGTTAGAATCCTCGTTACTTATATCAGCATCAAGATATACATTAAAAGAAACAGACCCGGTAAAATCGATTGATTGGACTGAATATCTGATGATTCCGAGATCAGGTTCAGCCATGCTGACGAATCTCCGGGCAGTTATCTCAATTATTTTCCCGTCGTTTAATGTCAGGCTGAAGGATCTCTCCAGATATCCCTCCTTCATATTGAGGGTCCGGGTGAATGATTTAATATCCGCTGTTGCCAGATCGACGGCTTGCCCGTTCAATGAAACATCAATTCCTATCCAGTTGGGTGCGTTGAGTACCTTTGCAAAATATTCCGGATAACCGTTTTTCCACCATCCTACACGGGTTTTGTCGGGGTAATAGACACCGGCGACATAACTTCCCTGCATTTTATCGCCGGAATATTGTTCTTCAAAATTGGCTCTCTGGCCCATGTAGCCGTTTCCAATCGAAAAAATACTTTCCGACTCCCTGTTCATTTCAGGATGAAAACCCTCCTCTACAATGAGCCATTCATCTACTTTATAAAATTCATTCATATTTTAATCCCTTTTTCGATTATTTCAAGTTTTTCGAGGTTCATCCCCTCCAGACCAGGAACTACATGATGGGCCTGATCAAGAACCTCTTCCGATCCGATTCCCACGCACATCATACCGGCATTCAGGGCAGCCTGAACACCTGCCTGCGCATCCTCAAATACAAAACATTCCGAAGGCGTAACTCCCAGCATCTCTGCTGCTTTAAGGAAGACCTCGGGGTTTGGTTTAGCCTTGCTTACGACATTGCCGTCAGATACTGCATCGAAGTATTCACCTATACCAACCCTTTCAAGGATCATCGGGGTATTCTTACTCGCCGATCCGATTGCAGTCTTTATTCCGGCAGCCCTGAGCAACCTGACGAAATCAAGGCAGCCCGGAAGTATTTCCTCAGGTGTCATTTTGCTTATGTATTCTACATACCAGTCGTTTTTTACCTTGGCATATTCCAGTTTAGTGCTTTCAGGCAGGGTCACATTTCCAATTTCAAGGATAATATCGAGTGAATCCATCCTGCTCACTCCTTTCAGACGTTCGTTGTCTTTCTCGGTGAAATGTATTCCAATCTGTTCTGCAAGCCTGGTCCAGGCAAGAAAATGGTATTTTGCGGTATCGACAATAACCCCATCAAGATCAAATATACAGGCTTTGGTTTTCATCATTTACTTTTTACATCATCAACATCAGTGACAAACAGAACAAGCACAGCTGCAATAAACATTGAAACACCTCCGGTAACAAGCGCGAAAATACTCTCGCCGCCAAAAAGACTTTTCACAAGGAATCCAAGTAGGCTGGCAGCCATGATCTGGGGGATAACAATGAAGAAATTGAAAATTCCCATATAGGTACCCATCTTATTTGCGGGCAGGGATCCGGTAAGAATCGCATAGGGCATTGCCAGGATGCTTGCCCAGGCAAGACCTATTCCAAGCTCAGATATCATTAGCAGCTTTGGATTTCCTATAAAGTAAAATGAAACCAGGCTTAATCCTCCTATAACAAGACTTATTGCATGCACTGTTTTCCTGCTGGTCATCCTTGCCACGACAATCAGCAGAAAAGCCATTACTGCTGCAAATCCATTATATACCGCCATCAGAACACCAACCCAGTCGGCCCCCTCATTATATTCTTTCTGAATATGGGCCAGCCTTTCCTTTACTGCAGGCTCGCTTTTTAGTATAACATCTTTCTTCTCATCGGCAAAGAACTGAACGATCCTCATTGTTATCACAACATCCCTGCCTTTGCTGAATTTCTTCTCCAGCACAGCCATATCTGTTTTTATACCTTCCAGATTACCAAGTTCCTTTGCTTCCGGCAAAACCGAAACCCTTTCAATTGTCTGTTTCAACGATAAAAACAGGTTATTGTCAATTTTCATGTCATATTTGGTACTCGTCACTCCTGCGGTGGTATAAATCCACATGGAAAAGAGTGCGAACCACGAAAAGAACTGGACAAAGGCAAGCTGAATCATTGTTTTAGGCATCCTGAACAGGTCATTGATAACGATAACCAGACCATTGTCGGTTTTGCCTGTTTTTGTGAAGAGGCCGGTAATTAGCTGGATAAGTCCAAAAACGATGAGGCCTACACCCAGGATATAAACTTCTGCCTGCATACCGGCAAGATAAACAAGGGCGCTGATTATCAACCCGCTTAAGATCCACCAGAAAGATAACCTGAAAAACTTAGCGGCAGTAAATAATTCCTCTTTCGCAGGAACTGGTATGTTTGCCTTTTCCTGTTGAACAGCTTCAAATTCAGCCAGTTCTTCCGGAGAATATTCCTTTGTTCTCAATATCGTCCATAGAACCGCTGCGAAGAACACTATTCCCCCGATGAGGAATGAAAGTTTCACATGAGGAGGAATGGCTCCTTCAGCTTCACTGTTCGATACCCCGAACCAGTTTGTAAGTATATAAGGTAATGCAGATGCCACAACGGCACCTGTCCCGATGAAGAAACTCTGCATGGCAAAACCTGTTGTTCTCTGCTCCGACGGAAGCATATCGCCAACAAATGCCCTGAATGGTTCCATTGAAATATTAATTGATGCATCCATAATCCAGAGAGTGCCTGCTGCAATCCATAATACGGGGGAATGTGGCATAAACAGCAAAGCCAGGGATGCCAGTATTGCACCGACAAGAAAGTAGGGACGCCTGCGGCCCAGACGGTTCCAGGTGTTGTCGCTCATATGACCAATAATCGGCTGAATAATAAGGCCTGTAACAGGTGCGGCAATCCAAAGGATGGGAATATCTTCAACCCGGGCTCCGAGGGTTTCAAAAATCCTGCTCACATTTGCATTCTGCAGTGCAAAACCAAATTGTATTCCGAGAAATCCGAAACTCATGTTCCAGATTTGCCAAAAGGTTAAGGCGGGTTTTGTTTTTTTCATGAAAGAAGGTATTTCATATCAGATTTAGAACTAGGACAATTGAACAAAAATAGGGAAATTGGTTTGATATCTATGCTTTCGGGAAATATATTTTGCTTTGACCCGCTGGTTTACAGGCATAAAGAAGGTCTTCTAAATAATTCCGTAGATTTAGTCTATTTTTATTGATTTCAAACAAAATCACCTGCGCGAAATTATTGACAAACCGGTAATCTATTGTACAAGGGTGAATTTAAGACTGAACCCGAAATTAGTATTTGAAGTGGGGAAGGTATTAGCCACGAATGGATTATTCATTGTATGGTCGGCAAAGATCTGAAGATTGAACCTGTCGCTAAGCACATAGTCAGCGGTGGTGCCTATGCTGAATACTTTCTGACCCACAACAGGCTGATTCACATTTTCAACAAGCTTCCTGGCAAGGGTTTTATTGTCGCGTATCGACAGGTCGAATCTGAGATTAAGGTCACTCTTAAGGGCTCGTTGTCCTCCGCCGGTCTTGAGTATGATCTGGACATTATCGAAACGGTAGCCTGCACCAATTATTATTTCGTTTATCCTTGCATCGGCAATCTGGTTACTGGTAAGGTTCAACGATACGGTCCTTGACTTCCTCCATTCAAACCTCGTGGTCAGGCTGTTTTTCCAGTTAAGATCGATATTGATCAAAGGGCTGAACTGTTCGTTTACCGATACAACATTAATTTCATACTGCTGAATATAATTGTTCTGTAGGTCCCTGATACTGTTTATTCCGTTTTGGTCGAGGTGATAGTTCAGGTTTGTAGTGTAAGATCCAATCTGGTAGGTACTCCTGTATTGATGTGAAAGGTTGACTGACCTGAAAACCTTTTGAACAAATTCGAACTTCGACAATCCGTCAAATGTAATTCTCCAGTTAGGCATCATCCTGAAAGCAGAAGGAAAAGTTTCAAGGGTAACATTATCCGGACTTGATTTAGTATATGCGGCCAGAAATGAAGGAATCAAAACTTCCCTTGATGTGACGCCGTATCCGCTTTTATAAGGTCCTTCCACCGGTAAACCTGAATTCGGATCGATATCAGGGTTATACCCCGGATCCGCTTTTTGCCGGTCGGCAGCCCTTCTTCCGGAAATTACTATTGTATTTTTCTTAAAGGCTTCGAAGGTTGGTGATACATAATCATTGTCCTTTGAGATCTTTTCAAAGGCTGTTCCCCATGAAATAATTGATAGGGAGAAGTTGCCGGTAATGAAACGGTTACGAGTGCTGTCGGGGAAATTTCCATTATAATCAGCAATATAATAAGAACTTACGGCTTCAAGGTATCTTCTGTCGGAATTTACATCAATCCTTAGTCCGGGGAAGGGCTCGATGAGGCTTCTTAAAGAAAAATCCAGTTTATTGTCATACAATGCAGGGGTATTAAGCAGGGTATCAGTAGAAACCCATCCCCGGGTTACTGCATCCTCAAAGAAACCCTTGTCGCTGTATCCCATAATGAAAGGCCATCCCGGTGCCATCATGTCGTTAGAACTTGACATTCCAAGAAATTCTGTACCGGGTGAATAGCCGGGGAGGAACTGTCCCTGAGCCGAAGTACGTGTAATACTTACCGACCTGATCCCCATGAGGGCTCTTATAGTGTATTCTCCAACAATAATTAAGGGACTACGCTTCTTCTCCACCTGACCCACAACCGTAACTGTGGCTCCGTCGACTCTTTCGGTTGTAGTAAAATTAACTTTGTTTTCACCGGCAATAACCATTTTTCCCGTTACCTCAGTTCCGTCCTTTCTGGTAACTTTAACATCAATATCCTGTGTCTTAAGGTTGTGTACAATTGCCTTGACGGCATTTGGCCTGAAGTTTATGTTTTCCTTTTTATAGGTAACTGTCTTTAATTCAGGCTTAGTTTTCTTCTGAGCATCGGGGCGGGTATTATTCTCAATGTTCTTCAGGAATTTCGACTTGGAGTAAATTGTCGACAGACTTGCCATCACTGACAACGTCAGTTCATTATGGTTTTTTATTGAATTCCCCATGTTAATCTTCATGCTGTCGGGAAAGACAGGACCGGCAAGCCAGGTATAATCTGCCCCGTAACGTGCATTTGCATTTACCCATGAAAGCAGCGGAAGCTTATTCACAGGTATGTTATAGGTAAGATTCATGAAATGATTATAGGTTGTTGTCCGGCCAAAATTCCTGAGATTAACCCTGACGGAATCACGCCAATCCCGGTAAGTGTCACTGTATCTTTGTTTATCTACTCCCCCGGAAGGCTCATCTATACGTGCTATACTGTTTGCCGTGAAATCGAATTTAAGCTGACGCGTGATGTCAAATTTGAAATCATACATCCGCGTCCATTCGAAATCTTTTCTGAACGACGGGGTTACCTTAAGATAAGGGTTATTGATATTCCTGGTTTTTATCTCGTTGTAGTAACGGCTGATATCTGTACGGAAAGAAAGACTTTTCGGAAAGACATAGAAATTGAAATCCTTAATGATTCTCAAGGCCGGGGCATTCAGAAAGCCGACACTCTTAAAAGGAGTTATATTTGCCGGTTGTGCCTGGTAATCATAACTGATTCCGCCCCTGTAGTTTTTCTCAAGGTCGATTTCAGTCTTGGTATTGCTCCTGTAAATTTCGTTGTAAGTATAATTTGCACTGAGGTTGGCGAGGTCCCATGGGTGAGGCTTTTCACCCCTGACTGTGATCCCTGCATTGCTTACCGTTATGGTTTTCCTTCGCGCATAATCTTCGGAAATGGTTCTTACAGAGTCCCTTGCAGCCTTTGTAGCGGCATTGTCAAGAGCGTCTTTAAGATAGACATCAGGGTCGAGCGGATTATACTGCGGCCTGATCCTGGTTTCGGAATAACCGACATAAACCGGAAGCCTTACCCCTATTTTCTCAGGGAAAAACTTTCCAAGTTCCACACTCGAAGAGACATCGTATTTCATAACCTGCTCCTTGCTCCTCTCATTCACCTTCTTCTCAATGCTTCCCCATCCGGGAGTGCTCGTCTGTCCTACCATATCAACAGTTCCAATATCTGCCAGTTTAGCCTGCATATGAGCATTCGCAGCCCAGCCTCCATTTTCAATAAAGTCGCTTAACCTGAGTTCGTTGAACCAAACCTCGCCATATTTTGGATTGCCATCATCAATACTGTTGCTTCTGGTTTTGATTGGATTTCTTACTCCAACCATAATGACCTTGACGTTACTAAGGTTCGGATTACCTGAAACAGAAATCCTGATCCCCCCCTTTGAGTAAATAAACACGTCGGAAACGCTTAGCGAAGAACCTGCCTTACCCATCTGGCTGTTTCGTTCCGCCTTGGCTTCCTGCAATAAAGACAGATCGATGTTGAAACTGTTCTCCTCTGGCCACACAATAGCTCTTTCGCCGTCACTGTTATTATCGTACCTCCCCGGAAGGGTGAGCTTCAGAGGCATTTCGTACTCATAGAAATTACCTTTATAATCCGATCCTATCCTGATGAAAGCTGTCAATTCGTTATCCTGCAGGGGCTGCCCAATAAGAGCCTCTGCATGGACCTCCATACGGAGTCTGCGGTATTGCCTGATATCGAGATTGACATTCCGGAATGCTGCCCGTGCGTCGCCATCCTCGAGGTTCTGGATCTTCAGCACCATCGACTGTTCGTTTAGCTGACGCAACTGTGGGTTCTGAGGGTCGGTTATTCGGTCAAACCCCGGAGGAAGAACATAATTAACAGGTAGTTTTCCTGAATTCTCCTCGATGCTTACTGAACTTATTTCAAAGGTCCCGTCAGTGGCTTCAGGGATTGTAATCCTCTCCCCTCCCTCCATAAACGAAATGTTGTATTTACGCCATTCAGCCCTTACGAGATCGAGCTTCGCAAAACGCATAACAGTTGGTTCCCCGAAATCTTTCATGAACATTCTCATGAACCTGATTGATTTAAAGTCCTTAATTGGTCCAACCACCTTTTGATAATCCATAATGGGAACCTTAAACTGGTACCATTTTACCTTCGATTTTTTACCGTTGGCAAAGGTAGCTTCATATTCAATCTCATCTTCCACAAAATTAGAGCCAACCTTCAGGTCTTCAGGACGAATACTGACCTTATACTGATAATAGCTTTCCGTTTCACTCAGGGTATTATCGCGATTAATATCTTCCATATCAGGAAGCGTTGAGCCTGAAGTCGGAAAGGGTTCATTCGACATTTCGGCAGTGGGACTGTTGCCTTCCTGTCCGTTATATTTCTTATACCTGTCGAGAATGCCTAACTGCCCAAAATCATAATCTGATCCCCTGAAATAATGGAAATCATCGCTTGATGGGTCCTTTAGTATCTCCTGATACACGTCAGGAGTAGTCCGGATCAATGTTTTCCGGAGGTAATCGCTGAAAAAACTGGTTTCATCAGTATCCCCAAGTCCGTCAAGACCAACATCCTGGTATCTTCTCGATTCGATGGCATTATCAAATGCATGTACGACAGCCTGAACGGTGGGCACCCTTCCCCATGAAGTGGAGTCGATGTTTTTCAGTTCGGGGGAGCCCGGAAGACCATTTTCGAAGCTCTTTCTGGAGTCACGAAGAATATCTTCCGAAATATTACCAAGATTTATATAAAGATCGCCACCTTTCAGATTCGGGTCCTCGACAAAGGGATCCATTAACCAGAATTTAACATACTGAATGTTTGAAGTTTCAAAATCGCTCGTCAGCACTTCTCTCATAACCCCCCCCCAACGTGTCTTCGGGTCATTAAGTTGTCCGTCCTGGTTAATACCCCTGGAATAAGGACCGGGATCAGTATCAAAGTTATAGCTCCCCTTCTCCGAAGGATAATAGGCGAGGTTAAGCACAGAAATATTGGAAGGTATTCCGCTTGGGCTCTCCCTGTAAGGGAAGATCTCATTTTCATACACTTCCCTGACGAAATGACTCGACTGTTCATCGGGCTTCTGCTTGATGTGATCGGGTGTAGAGGAACCATTCCTTAGGAAGAGAGGATCGATGACGTACCAGGCAAGCTTAGCCCTGTTGAATCCGCTGACGAGATTGTTGTTGAAGCGTGCTTCGGGAAAGAGCTGGTCCTGTCCCTGCGGGATACTTGAGGTGGTCCAGGCATTAAAAGATTTCATGTCGAGAGGAATCTCGCTCGACTCAAAATCATCGATATATGAATTCCCTGCATTTGAGATAGCCTTTGAATGGCCCGGGATAAGGTTCGCAAATTCCCCGAAGAATGAGAGCGAGGAAGGGGCACTTGTATTCAGAAGGGGTATTTTGTCAATAACCTTTGTAAGAAATTGTGATTCGGATTTATACGATGTATTCAAACCCCATATTGTGTTTGAGATGGGCTCCTCCCCGAAGTTTACCTTCTGAGTATATGGCCGTTCAGTCAGGTGAAGAATTGTTGCTCCGATATCGAAGTTATTTGATATTTTGTAGTCAAGATGAGTTCCTACAAGTGTTTTTGTCTGGAAGCCAAAGAACTGGTTGCTTTCGAGGGAAACCTGAATAGGCGTCTGTGATTCGATGAGGGCCTGGTTTATTATCCTTACTGTACCGCCGTTATAATCAACAATATAATCAGTATTTTCGGTCAGAGGTACACCTCCTGCGGTAACCTTAACCCCTCCCTGGGGTATGTTGGTTGCATTAAGTCTTATCTCTGATCCTGATTCCGAAGAGTACTGTCCCATCAGCTTGAATTTGTTCTTTTCAGCCATCTGGCGTGCAATTGTCTGGGTCGAATCATAAAGCTCCTGAAAGACATACTTGACTGCCAGTTTCGGATCATTGATCATCCTGGCCAGATGGCTCCCGAAAGGTTCCAGGACAGGAAATACTATTTTCCCCTTATCAACCATCACTGTTACACCGTCGATATAGTCAAAATAGCCGTCGGGTTCCCTGTCGGACTGGGAGTTGATGTTGTCGAGACCCATTACCTGCAGCAGGATCTTGTCAGCCAGTTTTCCTTCGGGAAGGTAATTGATTGAGTTACCGGTTTTATCATCCTGGTAAAGAACATTCATTTGAAAATCTTTCTTCTCGAGCTTTCCGGAACCAAGTGAATAGACGTTTTTCATCATAAGGTCCCAGGTAGGCAGCCTGGGGCTCAGAGTAGTACCTTTTAAAAGTTTGAGAATAAGAGTTTGCGGTGCCATGATCCCGTCGGTCGAAAATTCACCAACCTTGAAAAGCTGCCCGCCCAGAGTGTATTCATATGCAACGGCAAGAACTTCGTCATTATTCAAAGCGCTGTTTACCGAAATATATCCAAGCTGTTCGTTGACAGCATATTCACGATCACTAAGCTTTCTTGCATTCTCGATCTTCTCAAAATCACGCCCGATCTGAAAGCCCGGATACAATGGTTCGAAAGCATTTGTAACCTGATCAACGTCCCTTATCATCCCGTATGAGGTGGTAAGCTGCTCATACATCTTATTTGCACTGTTGTCGGGGTAGATAAAAGAGCCGGGGGCTGCCTGAAATGCAGGTACTCCGTTGTAAATATGTTTTGTATTTTCAGCAAGGTCCATGAAGGCGACTATGTTCCTGTTGCTTGCCTCTTCGAACCGGCTCGACTTGTTCGTGACCCATACCTCAATCCTTTGTATGTTAATGCCCGAACTGACAACAGGAAGATTCCTGAGAGCCTCGTCGTAGGTATCACGGAAATGCTGAGAAAGAAAGAAATGGCGGTTTGCTTCATACTCATCGGCATAGATCTCGAATTCTGTCTGCTGTGCACCTCCCTTAACATCAACTACCGAAGATTGTCCCTTTTGCTGCGACAAAACAGTTGTAACAGTAAGCTTCCCGAACTGCATTTCGGTCTTAAGTCCGAACAGACTGTAACTGCCTGAAATAAGGGTTCCTGTCAGAGGAAGGGTTACATCGCCCGCCTCAACTTTCTTTAGTATTTCGTCTTCCTTTCCTGAATACTGAAGCTTTGTCCTGTTCTCAAAATCGAACATGGCATCGGTGTTGTAGTTAACGCCCAGTTCCATCTTATCGCCAATGGTTCCGGTGACGTTCATCTGGATCTTCTCCTTGAAGTCGAAGGTAGGAATGGTCCTAAGTTTCTCCGACAGGGTAGGGTTTTGAGTACGTGAAATATTGATTCCAAAAATAAGTTCCGCTGATCCCTGAGGCACTATGTTGATCGTATTGCTTCCGAAGATCTTATCGAAGGCCGCTCCCCCGATCTGGATCTGGGGAATCAGGTTTGACCTGAATCCCTCTTCCTGCCCTGAGATCCTTGACTGCCAGTAGTCGCGTATAGCACGGGTGTATTCGTACCTGCGGAATTCCTCCGGCGACATATGAACTGGTGTGCGGGAATTGATGGACCCGATTTTCTGATAAAGAATATACTCATTCCTGGCGGGGTCAAAGACAACCGA
>CAIMVD010000021.1 GCA_903844815.1 uncultured Bacteroidota bacterium
TCATACTATATTAAACAGATAGAGACGGCAGTTCCAACGAGCTAACTTCTCGAATAACATTCTATAAATCAATTATTTTATTGTGACTTTGTAATGAGGTGGAAAGAAATTGTCAAAAAACGAAAAATGAGTGGTTATTAACATTTTTTGGCAGTTATTAACAAGGTTGTCAGGTGCTTGAAGCAATGAAAATGCATTTTTGAAACCTTTTTCAAACTATCAATGATTGATAACCAAAAAAACGATGTGAAAGTTTAAAAAAACATGACTTTAGAGACAGACACTAAATAGTTATTGTGTATCAGTTAATGGAAAAGATTCTAATCCTGGGACGCTTGCCTCACCATGGAGAACATTAAATGCCTCAATTGCTAAATTAATTCCAGGGGACAGCCTTTATGTCAGAAGAGGCACATATAAAGAAGTAGTTGAAATTAATATTTCAGGAACAGAATCTGCACCAGTCACGATTTCAGCATACAACAGCGAGCTCCCGGTCATTGACGGTGAGAACAAACTTCCTGTTACTGAATGGACCGCAATGGTGAACATGAACGGAAATTATATTTGTATTTCAGGGTTTGAAGTAAAAAACACCGCCAATGAAACATCCAGAGGCGTAAATATTGGAGGGCATCATAATACCGTAAGCAACTTCAATGTACACCATATTCAGGATAACGGCATCCTTATTCAGGGAGATTATGGCATTGTTGAAGACAGCAGGGTTTGGCAAGCGTGTTATAATAATGTTAATAACAAACGTAAGGGCTGGGCGTCAGGATTAAGTGCAGCAAGAGATCATGAAAACGGAATTACCGATAATGCCATCATCCGAAGAAATACGGTTTACAATAACTGGGGTGAGGGTCTTTCAACATACGAAGCTCAGGGAACACTTATTGAGGACAACATCGTTTACGATAACTATGCACAAAATGTATATATATCAGATGCCAGCAACGTGATGTTTCGGAGGAATATGGTTTATAGCACTCCTGATAATGTTGTAGGCGTGCAAAGAGAATCAAGTCTGGCTGATGAAGTTTCGAAAGTACCCCGTTCAGCTAACAACACCCTTATCAATAATTTTTTTTTAAATGTTGATCTCAATGCCTTTTCCTGGACCATTGTCGCAGGGAGCGGTCTGAAAAATGTATTGATCGCGAACAACACTTTCGTTAATTCTAAATTGAACACAGGTATCATAAATAGCGGCAACCGGATTATCAATAACATCTTTACTACCAGTGGAAACATATCTTATCCCTCATCCGGAATAACATGGAGCAACAATCTTTGGCAGGAAAGCCGCCCAGTAGCCGTGCCAGGAACAGATGATGTAATTGGAGATCCAAAACTGGCTCTCACAGGTTCCCGGGGGCCAGGCTCTTTGAAAGCTGACTTCTTCAAATTATTGCCAGCTTCGCCGGCCATAGATAAAGCCACGGTACTTCCCGTGGTGACCGAAGACTATTTCAAAATCACCAGAGGTACAAGTCCTGATATTGGCGCTCATGAGTTTTAATTTTCAATGGCGTGTTGTGCAACAGATTTGCGACAAGGGGTATGCTTTGTTTGGGAATATACAGAAGACTATCAATCACAATAGATAATGTCTAATTCAATCAGTTATGCTCTAGTTTAAAGAGTGAAGCTCTGTGAGCTAAATCATTCATGATCTTCAAGAAAAATCTTGCCAGTTTTGGGGGATAAAAGGAAGGTCTTTTCACACTAACTAAGTTTCAGATGATGGCGCCTGAAGATAATGCCTCCTATCAGAAAGTATATTATTGTGAGTACAAGGATGGATATTACCTCCGGTATAATGCTTTGAAAATCCATATCCATTATGAGTGTTTTGTTCAATGCTGAGATCGCATGTGTTGGGGTCATCAGTCCCTGTATATTTATTTCGTAACCTGCAATTGAGAATAAGGGCTCACTGTGCAGCGGAAAGGCTGCCCCCGTAAAGAACATGAACAGGAACATCGGGAAGTTTCCGACAACAAGTACCTCATTGGCTGATTTTACTACGGCTGCAATTATGAGACTGAATGAAATGATCGAAAGGCTTGTCATCCCTGCAATTATGATCATTATTGTAAGTGAACCTGAATAATTAAATCCCAGAAGGATCGCTGTCAGAAGGGTAACCAGAACCGATGCTATGCCGACCAGTAACTGAACGAATGAGATCCCGCTCAGAAATTCAAATGCAGTAAGTCTTGAAAGTTTCAGCCGCATTATTGTCTTATTCTCTACCTCCGACACAAAAGCTATACTTGAAGTGAACATGAGCATAATAAGTGAAACGATGAGTATTCCTGGCACAATCATATCAAAACCGCCTGCAGTGGCTGAAGTACCAAGTGCGGTTTCCTTAACCCCGATAATCCGTTTACTGTCAGTAACCAGCAGGGCATATTCGTTCACAATCTCATTTGCCCATACAGCGCTTACCAGATAACCGGTACTTGTAAGATCACCAATGAATTCAACACCGGATACTGCTACTGTATCATTTGATTTTTTTCGCTGCAACGTCTGAGAAAAGGACTCATTGATTACTATCAGAGCATCTGCCTTATTATTCTTTATCGCTCCCAGAGCAGCGATATTGTCATACGATTGATGGACAATGAGTGGGAATGCAATTGTATCATTCTTAATACTCTTGAAAAAAGAGATCAGGCTGTCGCCATAATTAATTGCATTTCCATCTGCTGACAGACCTTTGTCGTTGTTAACAATGATCAATGTATACTTCAGTTCAGATGTCTCCATTATAAGGAAATAGACGAGAATGAAGAATGGTCCCATGGACAATGAGAGGAGAAGCAACCAATAGCTTCTTAACTGTTCTTTCAGACTTTTACAGATAACTCTTAAAATTCTCATTGCCTCAGATTTCTGCCTGTTAAATGAATAAATACATCTTCGAGCGTATTTTCACGGAGTTTTATCTCGGAAACAGTCAGACCGGCCTTCTCTGCCATATTCTTAATTGCCGGAAGGTTCTCCAAAATATTTGGGTATTTTATCAGTATTGATCCGGACCTTACCTTTATATTCATGGAAAGTGATGAGACCATTTCTGAAAACCGGGTTATTGCTGTTTCAGTGCTGTTTTCAAGAACAAGTTCGAGGATATCACCTTCGCCCACAGTGTTTTTCAGTTTCTGAGGAGTATTGAGCATAAGCAGTTTCCCCTGGTCGATAATCGCAACCCTGTCAGCCATGCGATCGGCTTCATCCATATTATGAGTGGTGAGGATAATGGTTTTCTTACAGGCAAAGGCCTTAATAAAATCACGGACCATTATTCTGCTCTGTGGATCGAGGCCTGCTTCAGGTTCATCAAGAATAAGGATCTCAGGATCATGAATTATAGCAAGGCAGATATTCAGCCGTCGTTTCATGCCTCCAGACAGATTGCCTGCCAGTACACTGGACTTTCCCTTCAGCCCCAGCAGATCCAGAATTTCTTCAGCTCTTGATCGTACATACTTTGACGATAATCCGTACAGGTGACCAATGAAGAGCAATTGCTCCATGCAGGTCAGCCTGGGATAGTAGATATTCTCCTGGGGGCAGTAACCAATCAATGATTTCCGGTCTTTACCATCGTACTCCTCAAAAATGATCTGGCCTTCTGAAGGGGACAACAATCCGCAGATCATACTTATTGTTGTTGTTTTGCCAGCTCCGTTCGGACCTAATAAGCCAAATATTTCATTTCTTGAAATTTCAAAATTCAGATCGTCAACTGCAGTTAGCTCGCCGAATCTTTTTTTCAGACCTTCAATTTTTATCATAGATCAGAAAGATTAACTTAGTTTCTTTGTGATCGGGACAAAGATAAATCACTAAGACGGGATTAAAGGTACAAAAATCATTTAGTGAATCTTCCAATGGAGAGGTTTACTATATTAATCCAATATACTTCATAGCATATATTTTGCTCCTCTGACCACCCAGCCCCGGAGTTAAATCTTTTTTGTTTTGTATGTTATGTGTTATCAGACCTGATTCTGAATTGGTCAAAGAAGGACGGATTTTACACTTAGTATCAGATTCCAGGAGGTACAATATCTACTAACTTTATCAAAGCTAATTTACCTGATCGCCTTTAAGATTCGATATTCCTGAATGAGAATATCTCTCATAACAACTCATAGGGAAGTTTTTTCTGCTTTGAATCTTTAAACACTTCAAGGATCTTTAATAAGTACCAACTTTGGTTCTTTATTCAGTATATTCAATGTTTTCTGCATTTCCATGGCGTTCTTCTACCATAGTCGCTGACTACTTTGTGACCCAATTTTTTTCAGGGGTAATAATCAATATACGGTGTAGTGAAATTACCCGCGTTTTCCACTATGGTTGTTAAATAAGCTTTTTCA
>CAIMVD010000022.1 GCA_903844815.1 uncultured Bacteroidota bacterium
GTATTCACCATATAATCCATCTTTGCAGCAAAATTTGCCTGAAGAGTTTTGTCGTGGCTGCTGCCTGCATAGGCCTGAGCGATAGCGCTGAGATAATGCCCTGTGGCATGACCGCGCAATTTAGTTTGCTGACTATCCCATCCCCCCAGTGGTTTTGCTCCCTCAGGCTGTTTCTGCCCGAAGGCGTTGCGAAACATATAAAGGAAATTGTCGGGATTCGTATTTGCGAGGCCTGCCAGAAATTTATCGCGGTTTTCAATAAATTTTGTGTCGTGATTATGAAAATCGGTGTTTAATATTACCTGATCGAGACTAAAGGCCTCCAGTGTACGATTTGGTGTGGAAGGCGTTTCAGCCTTTTTAACGGTTACAATCGCTTTCGGTTGAATATTTGTTCCTGCAATCTTTCCTGTAACTGTATATGCACCGGCACTTAGAACCTGACTATTATCAACAGGTGCAGGCCAGATCACTCTTACTGCCGGTCCTTCGATGTTATTGCTATAAACTCCTTCAGCATAGCGTGGTAATCGTGGAAGATAACCCACTTCGGTCGCAACATGAATATCAGGAACGCTGGTAAGAAATTCGTTATACAACTGAGGAGTTGTGTCGGGAAAAACAGAAAGATTCCGGTCTGGCTCAACTCTTCTGCTGACCACCGGTTCTTCCTTTTTTAAACCATTAGAGTGAATTGTGGCTATTTGCATTTCGCTCAGAGGGATCCTGTAGATCCGGAAATCGTGCAATTTTGCATTCAGATATGTATTATCAGCAACGAGTGATTTTCCTATATAGAGTTTATTATTATCGTCTGAATCATAATCGAATAGTTGTTCCAACTCCACATCCGCATCCTTTACCTCACTCACCAGCACACCGTTAAGGTAAGTAGTCATAGTTTTCGACGGAACATTAAGAACAACAGCCAGATGATTCCATCTGTTCACTGACACCGATGGTGAAGCTGCAGTTTTCTTATAGCTATTATTAATGATTTGAGACTGATAACCTTCTTTGTCTGAAGTACCTGTAGGGGCAGCTAAGAAATGCGACATGCCATTTTTCCCAAAATCGAAAAACAGCTGCCCGCTTTTTGCTGAACGCAGGTAAATCCATCCGGTTATACTAAGTGATTCTTCTCCTGTCACCGATTCTCCGGGAATTGAAATAAATGCCTCATTATCACCTTGTAAAGACAGCACATTCCCAAACAGTTCGTCTTCTGCAAACCTATAATCAGAGCCCTGAATGCTGGCATGTAAATTATTACGCGACCAATCTTTTGTATCACTTCTAAATATGTATCGGGCAATTAATCCTGTTTCTCCAATTCCGTCAAGGATCTGATCACCGCTTTGTGCATATGCCGGTGTTTTACTTAAAAAACAAAAGATCACTATTCCAATGAATAGTTTAAATGATTTCATAGTTTTATTCCTTTAGATGTTTTTAGTATATGCTGTTAAATCAATTATATACTTTAATGTCATAAATTGAAAAATGATTGAATAAAGATATTTTAAAAGTTTCCATAATCCAATTCTTGATTCTAATCAAATTAATACTTCATCGTCGCTGCCAAAGAAATGAACACAAATCCATTTTCCCGAAAAATAAGTTCTTCATAATTTTTCTTGCTAAAATCGTGCTGCAGGCTTAAGGGCAGTCCGGTCAAATCAAAATCAGAGATTTTACCGTTAAGCAATTTTACAAATCTGGATGTAACTATTGTCCGTTTGAGGCAGCAAATTCCGGAAGAGGTGAGAATTCTAAATTGTACCCGACTCATCAGAAACATACAAATCATTCTAAATCCCTTTATCATCTTCAACTTTTGTCCTTTCCTGGTTCAAAAAAAGTTAAATTTGTTTAAGCACATTTTTGTGAGATGTTCCTTTGCTAACAACCAATTTTTTTAACATGGACCAATCAGACTCACGTTCCAGGAGAACCTTTTTAAAAAAAGCCGGAGGCATATCAATTGGCATGGCAGGCGCCACACTGTTATCAGGATGTAATGTTTCCGATTATAAAATTGAATCCCGAAATAATGGGAAATTGTTTTTGGGTAAACCTGGTTCAGTCGAAGACAGGATTGAACGGGTAAAGACTGCTGCTTTAGGAATGCAACGCTACGATTGGGAGCAGGGAACAATGGGTCAGGCCTTGATGGAGATGGGTGAACCGGATCTTGCAATATCATTCGCACGCGGGGCGATTCTGCGTCAGGAGAAAGGACGTTTTTCAGTATTAAAGGGAAATGGCCCGATAACAGATTGCTCAAGCATAGGTGAGGTGGTATTATTTGCAGCAATCCAAACCGGCGATCCTATATTCAGGAAAGGGGCTGATGAAATGCTTGACGTATTTAAAAAGTCAGATCATAAGACTCCCGAAGGAATATTATTTCATACCCAGGAACCAACTAAATGGATGATGAGCGATGCAAATTATATGCTGCCCCCGTTCCTGACAGCATGTGGAGAATACCAGGAGGCAATTAAACAGATCGACGGTTGGCGCCACTATCTGCTAAATGAAAAAGAAAAACTCTACTACCACATCTACGATTACGATAATCAGTCTTTCAAGCGCGAAGAACTCTGGGGGACCGGAAACGGCTGGTCAGCTGCCGGGTTTTGCAGGGTAATTAAAATGCTCCCCGATACCATGCCGGAAGAAAAGAAAAAGCTGATTGGCTATACAAAAGATCTGATTGACGGATGCTTAAAATATATGAATCCGGATGGGACATTTCATGACGTCTTAAATAAACCTGAAACATTCATTGAAGTAAATCTTTCACAGATGCTTGCTTATTCGATCTTCAGAGGAACAAAATCCGGGTTTATTGGCTCAGAATATATCGCGAAAGCAGAACTTATGAGAAAAGCAGCAAATGACAGGGTCGATGAACTTGGATATATTCATGATGTCTGCGGCTGCCCTTCCTTCGACAGAAGTTACTATTCACCTGAAGCCCAGGCTTTTTATCTTCTGATGGAAGCGGCAGCAAAAGATTACTATTCTTCCTGATCAGCTGACGAATCGTATAGCAAAACGCCATGCCATTCGTCAAAAAGACATTAACAAACAATACAAGAAATAACCTATTCTGTCAAATTAGAATTAGTTCGTGATTACTAAAAAAAATCAGGAATCGCGAATAAAATGAATTATGTGCAGTAACTGTTTTACGCAGCGATTTGTTATGAACTTTTAGACGATTTCAAAACTTAAATAAGATTTAATTATTAATTTAGAAGCAGCAAAACAGTTATTCCATTTTAAAATACAGGAAATTAACTCATGATCTATGTTTGAATGGATCAGACATTGGCGATTTGGCAATCAGTATGCATACGAGACATTCTTCAGGGAACAGGACCGGAGGCCGAATGGTAAAACTGGCATTATCCTTTCCGATTTAGGTATGCCTGAGTCATATAAACCTGATTTTTACATCAATTTCATGGCCCATGTTTTTAATTATTCATTGCCTGTATTTCTTCAACATTTCATTTTTGCTGACAGGGGCATCGCTTTGATTGATCCTGCCAACCCGTTGGCCAGAAAACCGTTTGTTCCTCTCCATCTGGTTGACATGAATGGCTCATTTACAAATCGGGAAGGTCGTCCATATGTAGATTGCGAAGTGACCTGGCGTCCGCCTGGAATGAAGAAGAATCCTGCGGATCACGGCTATTTTCTCTACACCGGCGACGGAAAGGGTGGATCGCCTGACGCATGTCAGAAAACGGGGGCCAAAGTAGTTGGCTGGTATTATGGGCATCTGCTGCCTGAAAAAAAAGTTGCCTGGGAGCACCAGTGCAAATGTGTTTATGAAGAAACAGTCTCCACACTTAAAAAAGAATTCCCTCAAACCGAATTCCGTCATGCTCATTACACCTATGAAGAATCTTTAAGTCAGGCGGTTGAAGACCTGTTAGCTAAAGGCTGTGAAACAATTGTTTACCAGTGTTTTTGCAATCCGGCATACTCCGACTTTGAGGATTATGCACACGCCCTGCCAAAGATCCACACGTTTGCGAAAAGACGGGCTAAAATCATCTGTGCTGATCAATTAGGTAACCAGCCGGCATTACGCGAAGCGTATGTGCAGATAATCCGTAACCAGCTGGATAAATTACCTTCACAAGCCAGAATCCTCCTGATACTGTCAAAACACGGCCACCCATTCAGGAAAGAGACCCAGGACAAACGAGGAGCAGAATATCGTGTACCTCTTGAGTCTGAGATGCGAAGTCTGATGGAAAAAAGGGGGGGCGCATGGGACCTGGTATGGAGCGATGATGAGTATGCCGATGAATACTGGGACCCGGGGAATACAAAACTGTCAACCTATTCTGCTTATCGTATGGCTATTAATGAGGGATTCGACTATGCACTCGAGGTTCCCACAGACTTTATTGCTGAAAACACAGACCTGATGATACTGCACGCTATGAAGAAATTTAAAGCTTTCAGCACCTACGATCCATATGAGCCGGTTCCTTATCCGGATTGGGAAAAGCCTCTGGTACGAACTTTCCGGGAAGGAAAAACTACTGGTATCTATGCCGGATGCCCGGTTGGACCATACCGCAAATATATTGTCGGGTCAGCAGTGGCATCATTAACAGAAATACTTTCACAAGTTGATAAATAAAATTAGGAATGAAAAAGTCCGGAATCCTTGCCTTAGAACAATATGAACCATCCTGAATTGATTAAAAGATTAAAAGCTGGTCTGAAAGCAGATGAAACAGGTAACAAGGCTAATTCCCTGTTATTTCTTCACAGATACGGTTTCAATATTCCAATAAGTTACCTTGTAACAACCCGTGCATATGAGAGGTTTCTCAAAGAGGGTTCTGAATTACTTGAAGAACTCAGAAAAGAGGTTCTGAAGCTCCCCGATTTAAACTATGCAGTCCGCTCATCAACAACTGCCGAAGATTCAAAAGATTACAGTTATGCGGGGCAGTTTCAAACCCTGATGAACATCAGTGGAACAGAGAATATCCTGAAAGCTGTTCACGAAGTATGGAGTTCTGCATCACAATTGATTGATAACGAATATCTAAGAAAGACAAATATTTCCACTCTTAAGTGCGGAGTCATTATTCAGGAAATGATCGCGTCCAAACTGGCCGGTGTAAGTTTCAGCCGTAATCCTGTTACAAATCAGAATGAAATTGTAATTGAGGCTGTTGAGGGGTACGGCGAAGACCTTGTTCAAAAGGGTATTACACCTTTACGATGGAGAATAAGAAGGGATATAGTTTCAGAGGGTAATGAGAATCACCACTATTATTCTGTTATAAGGCAGGTGGCAGCAGATACGACAAGGTTAAAAAGATATTTTGGATCTCATATTGATATAGAGTGGACTTACGATGGGAAAAAGCTTTATTACCTTCAGCTCAGGCAAATAACCGTAAGAAAGGATCTTCAGATCTATTCAAATAAAATGGCTAAAGAGATGCTTCCGGGTCAGATAAAACCTCTTGTGTGGTCAGTGAATATTCCAATGGTAAACGGTACCTGGATAAAACTGCTATCAGAGATTACCGGAACCCTGAATATAAAACCCGAAGACCTGGCAAAACCATTTTATTATCAAACCTATTTCAATGTTGTTGCCCTTGGAAAAATCTTTAGTGAGTTCGGAATGTCGGCTGACAGTCTGGAATACCTTATGATGCGGAATGACAATTCAAGACCATCTTTTAAACCAGGGCTTAAAACCTTAAAACACACCTTCAGGATCATTGGTTTTATCTACTCCAAGCTTAGTTTTGAAAAGACCTTTTTGAAAGAGTACAGCAATCTGAAGGTAAAATACCGGCAGATTAATGAGTTATTGAATGAAGAGTTTAATCCCAACTCTTACAACGACATCTATTCAACACTTTTTACTGAGGGTGAAAAGCTGGCATATCTGAATATTCTGACTCCAATCCTGATGTCATTGTATCATAAGAGACTTAAGAAGCACCTGGCAAAAGAAAATCTTGATTATGACAATCTTGATTTCCGACAGGATTTCCCTCAGTTAATTTCTTATACTCCCCTACCTTCCATTCAAAAAATTAAGAAACAGATTGATAATCTGCCAGAGGACCTGAAAGAGCAGTGTGTTTCTCTGGAAAAACTCAGAACATTTAAAGAAGCCGAAAGTATTGTCATTGAGATTGAAAGTTTTTTAAAAGAATTCGGACACCTGAGTGAAAGCGGCAATGATTTCTCCTTCCCAAAATGGGAGGAGAATCCTGAGCTTGTTTTTAATTTCATATTGAATTCTTCACCTTCTGAGCATGGGGCCAGATCGTTTACACTTAACGATTTACGGATAAAAGGACTAAAAATCAGTTCTTCGTTACGCAGAAAATATCAGAAAGCAGGCAATTTTAAAGTTTACCGCGAACAGATAAGTTCCTTATATATTTATGGCTATGGTCAGTTTCGCAGACTTTTTATTAAACTTGGGAAAGATTTGAAGGGAAGGGGAATTATAGATTCGGAATATGATATTTTCTACCTGAGGAAAGATGAAATTGACGCTGTTCTTGAAGAAATTGAAACTTCCCGGATATACAGGTATCAGGACATCATTCAAAAACGGAAAAACGAAATGGAGGAGACTAAAGATATAGTACTACCTTCAATTATTTATGGTGATGAAGCCCCGATTCTGCAAAGAGGAAGAGCGAAGAATCATTCCGGGATCAGCACATCATCAGGAACTTATTCAGGTATAACAAGGGTTGTGCAGAGAACAGATGATTTTGCCACAGTTCGGAAAGGGGATATTCTTCTAATCCCTTTTTCGGATGTCAGCTGGACACCAATCCTTGTGAAAGCCGGTGCCATAGTATCTGAAACAGGCGGTATGCTCTCACACTGTTCAATTATTGCACGGGAAATGGGAATTCCTGCACTTGTTTCAGTAGAAAATGCATGTGCACTGGGTAGTGGTTTAAATGCAACAGTAGACGGTTCAAACGGAGTTTTAACTATTCATGATTATGAGTGAAGTCGCTGCATATTTACTTCAAAAACCCTGGCTGCTGGCAATTCTGTGCAGTGTGACCGGATATCTTATAGGTTCAGTGTCGTTTGCCCGCATAGTCTATTTCATTGTCACTAAAAACAGAAAAATTGAATCCTTTTCTGAAAAGGTTCCCCATTCTGATGAGATCTTCGAATCAGATCTGGTAAGCGCCACTCTGGTTACAAAAAAAATCGGAGCCAGATATGGCTGCATGACTTCAATTGCTGACATGGTTAAAGTTGCAGTTCCCACAATGCTTGTTAAGCTTTTTTTTCCTTCAGAACCTTACTTTTTACTTACTGCACTTTTTGGTGTCATTGGTCATAATCTCCCTGTTTACTACAGGTTTAAAGGAGGCCGGGGAGAATCTTCCATACTGGGCATTCTTCTGGTAATAAACTGGTTTGGACTTCTTCTGGTAAACCTTGCTGCCACAATTATGGGTTTTATCACGGGAAGCGTACTAGTAGTGAGATGGGGCGGATATGTGTTAATGATATTCTGGCTTTGGTATTACTTTAATGACTGGCGCTATGCCCTGTTTATGATACTTCTCAACTTCTTTTTCTGGCTTTCGATGAGCAAAGATCTTACACGTTTCATCGAACTAAAAAAGAAAAAAGGAATTGAGTTCACAGAGGAGGACGTCTCCGAGTTCATACTTATGGGAAAAAGCCTGGGACGGGCTCTTGACAGATACAGTCTTTATGCTGTTTATAAAAAATTAAAAACCAGACCCCGGAAATAAGAACAAAGAGCAGATGACCAAAAGAATTATATACACAATTTTTGCAATAATATTTCTTGTCTGGCAATCCGTTGCAGGTCAGAAGACAGGTATTGACCTCCAGAACCAGTTAATTGGCTGGGTTGGCTGCAATTTTTCGGATCCGTTAAGATATCAGACCGGAGTAAGGTATATTCCAACCCTCAGCCCGTGGTGGAAACCCGGAAAAAACAGCAAACTCGATGCTGAATTCTCGGTAAATACCTACGGGAACCTGCTCTTCAAGGGATCAGGTTTTGATACTGCAAATTATGACTTCAAGCCGTACAGAATGTGGTTCAGGTACTCCACTTCAAATTTTGAGCTCAGAGCAGGACTTCAGAAGATCAACTTCGGTTCTGCAAACATCCTGCGTCCTTTGATGTGGTTCGACAAAATGGACTATCGTGACCCTTTGCAACTTACAGATGGTGTTTATGGGTTGCTCGGACGTTACTATTTCAATAACAACACTAATATATGGCTATGGACTTTATATGGGAATGATAAAGTTAAGGGTTGGGAATCGGCTCCTTCAGTCAAAGATATTCCGGAATACGGTGGAAGGGTCCAGGTACCTGTTCCAAAGGGAGAGATTGCAATCAGTTATCATCACCGCAGAACTGATTATTCTGAAATATATTCAGGTTTGCCACTCATAAATGAAACCCTTTTCAATGAGAACAGAATGGCAGTGGATGGAAAATGGGATCTTGGGGTAGGATTATGGTTTGAATATTCGAAAAATCTCAACGATAAGGATAACCAGCTTGTGAGCAGGTGGGAAACCTATTATAATATAGGACTTGACTACACATTCTCTTTAGGTAACGGACTGAATCTTATCACAGAATTTTTTCACTATGGTAATAATCCTGCCCAGCGACAGGAAAAGATAAACAGAAATTATTCAATCCTTGCATTAAGCTACCCACTTTCCCTGTCTCATAACATGTCAGGTTTTGTTTATTATAACTGGGAAACAAAGGAATGGAACAGATACTTTAGCCTTCAGTTAAAATATGACTATCTTAGTCTTTACTTTATGGCCTTTTGGAATCCTGATGTTCAGACTCTTTACAGTGGCCCGGATGACAATAATATTTTTGCAGGAAAGGGTATTCAGATAATGTTAGTACTTGATATATAACGTGTTAACACCATGGAAAAATATGAATGATGAAGTAATAATTACAATAGAAGGACTTAAGAAGCATTTCCCGGTGGGAAGCGGAAGATTTACAGCATTAAACGGTATTGATCTTTCATTTGGCAAGGGTGAGTTTGCCGGTCTGATTGGTCCGAGCGGTTCAGGAAAAACCACTTTGCTAAATATAATGGGAACACTCGATTCACCTTCAGAAGGAATGGCAATTATTCTGGGAGAATCGGTGGGTAACCTTTCTGCCCGGGCTTCTGCTTTATTGCGTAAGTCGCAACTTGGTTTTATTTTTCAGAGCTATAACCTTTTCCAGGTATATACAGTATTTGAGAATGTGGAGTTTCCGCTCCTTCTGCAGGGAATTGAAGCATCTAAAAGAAAGAAAATGGTTCTCGATGCCCTGGAATGGGTTGGACTTACCGACAAGATAAAGTCAAAACCTGCCCAACTATCAGGAGGAGAGAGTCAGCGTGTTGCCATAGCCCGTGCAATGGTAAAGAAGCCGGCAATAGTTCTGGCAGATGAGCCGACGGCGAATCTTGATGCCGCTAACTCTCATAATATACTGCAGACAATGGAGAAACTGAATCGGGAGCTTAAAACTACTTTCATTTTCGCAACTCACGATGAGAAGGTGATAGGATATGTCAGGAGGAAGATATTCCTGTTTGATGGCAAGGTGGCAAAGGATGAGAAGATTGAAAAAAACTAACTGTAAGATAATCAGATGCTGGCTTTTAAACTTGCATTAAGAAACCTTCTGGGGGCAGGTTTGCGAACCTGGTTGAATGTTATAATCCTCTCGTTCTCCTTTATAATAATTATCTGGCTCAAGGGTCTGCTTGAAGGATGGGACAGGCAGGCAAAAAACGATATGATTAAATGGGAAATAGGTGGTGGTCAGTTCTGGCAGGCATCGTATGATCCCTTCGATCCTTTTACGCTATTGGACAGTCATAGTACCATTCCGGATGTTCTTTCTGATTCTGTTACCAACGGGACCCTTGTTCCTGTTCTTATTTCTCAGGGCACTATCTATCCAAATGGCAGGATGCAGTCGGTACTGTTCAAGGGGATTTCCCCCGAACAGAAGGTGCTGGCTCTGCCCACACTGAAATTGAAATCAGATGGAACTTACATTCCAGCCATCATTGGAAGCTCCATGGCTGAAAGTACACAGCTAAAAGAGGGTGATTATGTTACTGCCCGATGGAGAGATAAAAACGGCACCTTTGATGCTGCTGAGATTAGGATAGCATGCATTTATCAAACCAACGTACCCTCCGTTGATGTTGGACAGGTATGGCTGCCGATCGATAATGTCCGTGAAATGATGCTCCTTCCGGGAGAGGCAACCATTCTGGTAGCAAACAAAGAAGGATGGAAAACAGAAAAATCTGATAAATGGATTTTTAAGGATCAGAAAACGCTTCTAATTGATATTGAAAATATTATCAAAGCTAAAAGCTTTGTAGGTATACTAATATGGGCAATTCTCCTTATGATGGCTATGCTGGCGGTTTTTGACACTCAGGTTTTGTCAATTTTCAGACGACAAAAAGAGATAGGGACTTATGTTGCTCTGGGTATGACGCGAGGGCAGGTAGTGCAACTATTTACAATTGAGGGAGCCATGCACTCTGTGCTGGCAACTCTGGTAGCCGCAGCATACGGCATCCCGCTTCTGACATTTCAGGCAATAAGAGGTATTTCTATTCCTGTTGAAAGCAAGGATTTTGGTATCGCCATGGCTGCAAAACTATATCCGGTTTATAGTCTTACCCTTATCACAGGAACTGTTATTGTGGTACTTATAGTAACAACAATTGTCAGCTACTGGCCTTCACGTAAGATAGGCCGATTAAGCCCAACCGAAGCTTTAAGAGGGAGGATTCAATGATCAGATTTCTGTTTAAAGGACTTTTGCGCGACAGGCACCGCAGCCTGATACCATTCATTGTCACAGCAACAGGGGTAATGCTTACTGTTGTGTTCCACAGCTGGATAACCGGCGTGTTAGGTAACAGCATTGAATTCAATGCTCGTTTCGCAGCCGGACATGTGAAGATAATGACAAGTGCTTACTCAAAAAACGCTGCTCAGACACCAAATGATCTTGCTATACTTGGAACAGATACTCTGACCAGAATTATTTCAGAACAATTCCCTGAGATGGAATTTTCCGAACGTATTTATTTTGCAGGACTGGTTGATGTGCCTGATCTGTCAGGTGAAACCAGGGCTCAGGGTCCTTCAATGGGTATAGGAATAGATATGCTTTCCGGAAACCAGGCAGAGATTGAGCGCCTGAATATTCCGTCATCACTCAAGAGCGGTTCGCTCCCGCAGCAACGCAGGGAAGCTCTGCTTAGCAGAACTTTTGCTGAAAAGCTGGGACTGCATATCGGAGATACTTTGACCCTTGTCAGTTCAACAATGTTTGGTGAACTTGCCCTTTACAATTTCACTCTCTGCGGCACAATTGAGTTTGGTACAACTGCCCTTGACCGTGGAACTCTGATTGCTGATATAACTGATGTAAGGGATGCACTGAATATGGCTGATGCTACCGGAGAGATCCTCGGTTTTTCACGTATAGGGCATTACAATAATGAAGAAGCAACCAATATCGCATCCCGCTTTAATAAAAGCTATTACTCTGAGAAGGATGATTTTTCATTACTGATGAAAAGCCTGGCTGAGCAAAATAATATGGGTTTCCTTGTTGAATACTCCTCAAAACTAAAGGGTATTCTTGTATTTGTCTTTATCGTGGCTATGTCATTAATTCTTTGGAATGCTGGTTTGTTAGGAGGTTTGCGCCGATATGGCGAATTTGGTATGCGCCTTGCTATCGGGGAAGAAAAGGGCCATGTTTACAGGACTACGCTGATGGAGTCATTAATAATCGGTTTTCTTGGTTCTATGGCAGGAACTATCATAGGACTTGCTATCTCATTTTATCTTCAGACATACGGCATCGACCTGGGGCCAATGATGAAAAATGCTTCAATAATGATGCCGCAGGTCTTCAGAGCACGTATTACTCCGGAAGCATGGTATATAGGATTTATTCCGGGAGTCCTTTCATCTCTCTTTGGTACAATGATTGCCGGAATAGGAATTTATAAGCGTCAGACCGCTCAGCTATTTAAAGAACTTGAATCATGAAAAAACTTATTTTGCTCTTACTTACGGGCTTCAGCACTTTGTATGCCCAGTTACCTGACGGGAAACAGATACTTGACAAAATAGATCAGAATTTGTCATCTGAGAACCGCGTATTTTCATCGTCGATGATAATTCACGGAAGAAGAACAACTCATACTATAAGACTCAAAACATGGACTGCAGGTGAGAATAAGTCGTTCACTGAATACCTTTTTCCGGTCCGCGAACAGGGCACAAAGATGCTTAAGCTTGAAGAACAGTTGTGGATATACTCCCCCTCTACCGACCGCATAATCCAGATTACAGGACATATGCTCCGTCAGTCGGTGATGGGTTCCGACCTCTCATATGAAGATCTGATGGAGGATAAAAAACTTACTGATCAGTATATTGCCAAAGTAACCGGTTCTGAAATAGTCGATGGCCATAATTGCTGGATTATTCAGCTTACTGCTTTCGTTCCGGAGATTGCTTACCAGGAACAAAAACTGTGGGTAGACCAGGAACGAAATATTCCCCTCCGTGAGGAGATGTTTGCAAAAAGCGGGACCCTCCTGAAAAAAACTGAGTTATCAGATGTTCAACGTATAAATGGACGGTGGTACCCGAAAAAAATAGTATTTAAGGATATGCTCAAAGAAGGTTCTGGTACAGAATTTTTAATAGAAGAGATTGAATTCAATGTGCCTATTGCCGATTACATTTTTTCAAAAGCCAGCCTTAAAAAATAACTACTTAATTATTTCTCACAAATTCAATTGATTCATCTGACTCTAAAAATGAATCAAACTGATCGGCTGATGATCGATCGCCTTTCAAATGGAAATTAAGCCAGTGTAAAAGATATTTTACAATAATTTCATGCTGGGTACTATCTGAAATATCAGGTTTGGGCTTACAGGTAGACTCACCAAGCTTGCATATAGTGCTTCTGTCCGCCATCTGGCAGTGACTGCCTCCTTTAATTGTGATTATTATTTTGGAAAGACTTTTAAAATTTAAATATATTGGTACCTGATGAATCTCTGGCGGGGTTATACAATCATTTTTTCCTGCAATTATCATCGAGGGTATCTCAAGTCCCGATGCGGCATCAACAGAAGAGGGCCGCGTATTCAATGGTGCCAGTAATGCAAGAGAGCGAATTGAAGAACTAAACCGGGCTGCCAGGATAGCTGAACCACCTCCCATACTGTGACCCATGGCACAATTCATTGAATCAACCCGGTTATAAAAAAATGATGATGGATTCTTTCCTGACTTATCAATTTCCGACAGAACAAAAGCAATATCTTTTGCAAAACCAATGTGTGACGGGAACATTTTCATTTCTGTCTTTGGGAAGGCAATAATAAATCCGTAGGGTACCAGAGAATCACAAAGGTAACTATATGAATCCCATGACATCTGGTAACCATGACCGAAGCAGATAACAGGGAATTTACCCGGGAAAGTCTCTGCAATAACAGCATTCCTTCCTTGGATGTCTGAAGGATAATACACCTCAGTTCTGATTTTCCGATTATTTCTTGATGAATCAACAAATAACATACTTGTGTGACCAACCTTAAATGACTGTGAAGAAAGATTGAATGAAATCATAAGTAATCCTGCGATAAAAAACGACCCTGAATAAATCCTCATTCTCAGCGACATCAGTACATGACAAAAAACCATAATATCTTTAATATTAATACTTTATACAGATATTGTTGTTAACAATACATTCATACATCAGGATATAACCTTTATATGATGTTAGTTAGAGTTTCATCACAAATCCTAATACTGACAATGACTAACAGGGCTGAAAACAAAGTTACAATTTTATCAGATACGCTGAAAGAGTTCTAAGTGCCTTTTAGTCATTCTTCTATTGTTAGTGTTCATTGCTTCCATTAACCATAAATTCAAAGTCAAGTCCAGGGGGAATTCCGTTGCACTTTCTGCAGTTTTCCTCCATTGCTCTTAAACGTCAGGATGACAGATTCCGGTTAGGGAGAATTCTATAGAATATGCCAGTAAGCAATTAAATAAATATTGCCAGAGCTTTTTTTACTTTAGATATTTCCGGTAATAAATGCCGAATGCATAAAATCTCTTCATTGCGTTCATTATTACAGTCTAAGAAATTCATTAAATTTACAAGCAATAAAAATCAAGAAGCTAAACTTATGAAATTAAGAATCTCCATAACTATTCTGTCTTTGTTCTTTTACCTTTCTGCAAAAGCTCAAAGCGAAAATGCTGATATAAAATGCGACACTTCGAAATTTAAATTCCGTTTAGTTTCAGAAATCGGTTTTGCATCGGTTCTTGCTCATCATGTTCAATTTGGTCAGAATGGAACCTATTTCGATTATGTAAAAGACGGAGGGCAGGATGTGCTTTTCCCTATAACGCGTTTTTCTATTGAGATGGATGTGAACAAACGCAACACTTTTATTCTGCTGTATCAGCCTTTGCGGATAGAGTCTCAGTCGTTTCTCAGGACGGATGTTGTTTTTAACGATATTACATTTCCTGCATTAACCGGAATAAACTGTCTGTATAACTTCCCTTTTTACCGCTTAAGCTATCTGAGGGAACTTATGCCCGATAATCCCAGATACAAGTTCGCCATAGGTGGTACCCTGCAGATACGTAATGCAACAATATCATTTGAATCAACGGATGGGTCGCGCTTCACAACTAATGGAGGAACCGGACTTGTTCCGGCATTAAAAATTCGTGGCAAGACTCAGCTGAATAATTGTTTTTATGCTGAAATTGAGGCAGATGGAATATATGCCCCGGTAAGTTATCTGAACGGGAGCGATAATGAAATTGTTGGCGCCATACTCGATGCCAGCCTACGGATGGGAGCACAAATTAATGAGACGAGCAGATTATTTCTTAACTTGAGATATCTTGGGGGTGGTGCTACCGGAACTGATACAGGGGATGTATGGCCCGGAGATGGTTATGTAAAAAACTGGCTTAACTTTCTAACAGTCTCGACTGGATTTGTCTACCAATTTTGAAAATCCTTCAATGAAAAATATTTAACACACAATATTGCTTACAAAAAATTAGTATTGAACTAATCAGCTCAAAATTTGCATTTCAGAGAGTTGAAGAATATAATTACAGCGATTTAAAAAAGAGCTGCAAGAGATCAGTCGACTACTGTTGGAGAAAAGCCAGAACACAATTAAGTAGATTAGCTATCAGATAATTGAATTAACTTAATAAATGCAGTTTTATGTGGTATCTTCTTTTATTAATTGCCGGATTTTTACCGTTAATTATCGGAGCAAATTTTTTAGTCGATAATGCATCCTCTCTTGCAAAACGGCTAAATATCCCGTCGATGGTTATTGGCCTCACAATTGTAGGTTTCGGAACATCTGCACCTGAACTGGTTGTAAACCTTTTCGCTTCACTTGAAAAAAACTCAGATATTGCGTTGGGGAATATTATTGGCAGCAATATTTTCAACATTTTAGGGATACTTGGAATTTCAGCAATCTTTTATCCGCTGGCTATTAAGAAAAACACAACCTGGATCGAAATTCCTCTCTGTCTTCTTTCAGCAGTCGCAGTTATCCTGCTGGCGAATGATAAGATTATTGATAAAATGAACTTCTCCGTAATAAGCAGAATTGATGGTTACCTTCTTTTGCTGTTTTTCTTTATTTTTCTTTCATACAATATAACACTCTTAAAATCAGAAGAATATAATGATGAGATTTTAGTTAAAAACCAAACGGTTTTCAAATCTTTATTTCTTATTCTTATTGGTCTTGTTCTCCTTATCGTTGGTGGACGTCTTATTGTGATTTCGGCCGTAAATGTAGCATCTGCAATCGGACTTTCACAAAGAGTTATTGCTTTAACAATTGTATCTATAGGTACATCACTTCCTGAACTAGCCACAAGCTTTATTGCAGCCAGAAAAAAAAATATTGATCTGGCAATCGGAAATATAGTCGGATCAAACATATTTAACGTCTTCTTCATTTTAGGAATAAGCGCAGTTATTCATCCTGTTGAATTACAACCGTTTTCAAATTTTGATATGATCCTGAATATTTTTGCAAGCGTTTTATTGTTCATGTTTATCTTTACCGGGAAAGGGAGGAGAATTACAAAGATGGAAGGAGTTTTTTTCTTGCTCACTTATTTAACATACATTGGCTTTCTAATTACATTTTGATTCAATAACCATAAATTGGTACTAATCAAAAACGGAGCACTATCAAGGGAGTTAACCTGCATGATTACCATGGTCACTCTACTGGTTAAGTTGAAATACATAAAGCTAAACACTGGCCAGGAAATTATTATCAAAGTACTTATAGATTAATTACTTAGAATAGTTTACATATTCATTTTTTCAGATCATTTTTCCTGTCTGGAATTTCGTTCAATATATCACTCAAAGTGTTCCCTCTACTTTTGATATAAATATTGTTATGAAAATAGTCGAGCTTTTTCAGGAGATATGAAAGTGTGTTGATCTCTTCAACACCCAGATTTCCAACAACGATTTCTGTCACGTTGGTCATTAATGGTAGTATCCTTAAAATCTCCTCTCTTCCTGATCGGGTTATCGAAACTCTTATACTTCTTTTATCATTCTGATCGGCAGTTTCAAAAATCATACCTCTTTTAACAAGCCTGTTGATTATTTCTGTTCCGGAAGTCTTTTCCATTATCTGTTTGGTTATCAGTTCACTCTTACTCAGACTGTCGTAGGTCATAAGTGATATTAGAAATGAAAACTCATCAGGAGTCTGTAAAAGGCTATCCTTTAGTACTTTTTTAATATACCATTTTGCATACCGATTCATCATAACTATCAAAATCGAAATATCTCTGGTAGCACTTGAGTATTCATAATTTAATAACTCTTTGTTCTCTCCCGATATTTTTCTGATCTCCAGTTCTTGTACTTCTGACTTTGCATTCAGGTAACCAATAAACTCATCCATCGAATACTCATCATGGTTGCCCTTCTCAGCATCGAAGGAAAAGAAACTGTTTATTAGAGTATTCAGTATTTCATTCTTTTTCATAACAATTATACTATCTGATAAAGAACAAAATTAAATTTTATTAGTTCACTTCCGTATCATTTATTATTATTTTGAACTTTTCTGTACTTTCATTGTTAAAGTGTCAATACAAACTTAGAAAACATGGAAATAGCAGCCAGTATAAGGGGAGCAAGTAAGGTGTATAAAACAGGCGACACTGTTATTACTGCTCTTCAGCCAACTACTTTCGATTTCAATAAGAAAGAGCTTACGCTTATAATAGGTCCGTCAGGTTCAGGTAAAACGACTCTTCTTTCTCTTATGGGATGTGTGATTTTCCCAACCACAGGCGAAGTATACATCGACAATCTCCTCGTTAATAATCTAAGCGATAAGGAATTGGCAAGAGTGAGACTGAAAAAGATCGGTTTTGTCTTTCAGAGCTTCAACCTTCTTGCCCCACTTAATGTACTTGAAAATGTTATGCATCCTCTTAGGCTTTCGGGAATCGGTAAAAAGGAGGCAAAACTCAGGGCTGGGGAAGCACTTACGAAAGTAAACATGGAAAACAGGTTGAAAAGCCTGCCAAAAAGCCTTAGTGGTGGAGAGCAGCAAAGAGTTGCAATTGCAAGAGCGCTTGTTACCGAACCATCGATAATGCTTTGCGATGAGCCAACGGCATCACTCGATATCAGGAGTGTCAGCATAGTTATGGAAGAACTGAAAATGCTGTCAGAGGCAGGAAAATCGGTTATTGTAGTGACTCACGACCTCAGACTGAAACCCTTTGCCGACAGGATAATCTATGTTAATAATGGGATCGCTTCTGACAAACCCTCAGAGGATAAAATATTTCACAATTAGAAATCAAAAAAGTAAATCAGAATATAAAACGAAATCAATGAATAACATTATTTACCTGATAATATTCCCATTGATACTTTCGGGATGTATCGACAGTAAGGGAGAAAAAGAAAAATCAGTCACTTCATCGAATTCGGTTAACAGTGCTATAGTTGATGTTTCCGAAGTGGTTGGGGTTGGCAAGGTTGAACCTGAAAAAGAGATAATCAGTCTGGCAGCAGCAACCGGTGGTATTGTTAAGGAGGTCTACAGGAACGACGGCGACAGTATAAAAAAAGATGAGCCACTGGTGAGGCTCGATGATGATCTTGAACTCATAAGGGTATCGCAGTTAAAAAGTCAGTATAACTCGCAGACATCTCAGGAAGATATTGACAGGATTAATCTGAACGGGTCGGAAGCAAGGCTTTCCAATAAGATAAAGCTCCTCGAATCGGTAAGAAGGCTGGCCTTAAAAGGGGCCGAGACAAAACAGACTCTCGATGATCTTGAGACCGAGGTAACTACCCTTACTCTTAATGTTGAAAGAGACAGGGCTGCTGTAAAACTTTCTGCCAGCAGGCTTAGAGAGTTGGCTGAACAGGTAAGATATGCTGAAGCAGAAGCTTCGAAAAAGATATTGCGTTCACCTTATGAAGGGATTATGCTCGATATGCATATTGAAAAGGGAAGTGCAGTAAATCAGTTTGAAAAATATGCTGAAGTTGCTCCTGCAGGACCAATGACTGTTAGAACTGAAGTCGATGAACTTTTTGCCGGCCGGTTAAGTCAAGGACTTGATGCTGATATCAGATTTGTTGGGAGCGACTCGGTAATTGCGAGGGGAAAAATCATCTTCCTTTCCCCCTACCTCAAAAAGAAGTCGCTTTTCTCGCAAAAAGCAAATGAGCAGGAAGACAGACTTGTCAGAGAAGTAATAATAAAGCTTGAGGGAGATAACAGACTTATCCTGAACTCTAAAGTTGAATCCGTAATTGCACTTAAAAAGAGCCAGTTATGATAGCCACTGCATACAGGTTCATAAGGTACGACAAGGTAAAGAGCATTGGTGTAATTATCGGTATCGTTGTCAGCATCTTCCTAATTGGTCAGCAGATTGGTGTACTAAGTTTTCTGACAGGATTAATGGGTGGCCTGGTTAGTAACTCGCGACAGGATATTGGCCAGATCTGGGTTGTCGATAATATTACAAGGAATGCTAATGAACTTCCAAAACTTAATGAGAGCCTTGTAAGGGAACTAAGGAGCATAGAGGGTGTTATGAATACTTATCCGATAGTTGTCTCAGGGGCATCGGTCAAATTTGATAATGGCAAGCTTGCACCAGTGCTCATTATTGGCAGCGAATCACCTCTGTTTATTGCCGGTCCTAAACCTGAATCAATAAACGAGGGTAACATTCTTTCGTTAAATGATGATGAAGCTGTATCAGCTGAGTTTTACGACCAGCCGGTATTCGATTACCCTGTAAAACTCGGAACAAGAGTTGAGATTAACGGTAAAAGTGCCACTATAAAACTGCAGACAAAAAATGCAAGGGGTTTTGCAGGGTCATTTTTCTATACAACACTATCGAAGGCACGCTATTATACATCATTCCCTGAATCGAAAGTAAGCACAATTGCAATCAGGGTCAAACCCGGCTATTCTGTTGATGATGTTGTAAATAACATAAACAGGTCAGTTTACGGTATCAAAGCATGGAATGCAGAAAAACTAAGAAGAACAACTGTCAGCTATATCACAATATCGTCAAACATTGGGACCAGCATCGGTTCTCTTGTTATTTTTGCTGTTATCAGCGGTTTTTTCATCATCGGCCTTACACTATATTCTTCTGCTGTAGACAGAATAAGGGATTACGGTACACTAAAGGCTATAGGTGCAACTAACGGGTATATTACAAGGCTTATTCTCACACAGAGCTTCCTGTTCGCTGTTACAGGTTTTATAATCGCAATGATACTGCTTGAAGGATTCAGGTCAGGAGTTTCAAATGCCGGCCTTGTATTCAGCTATTCATTTATTGAATATGCTGCCCTTTTCCTGATAACAGTGTTTATCTCAGTAGGCAGCTCTCTATTCTTCTCCATTAGAACAATCAATAAAGTTGAACCGGCTGCAGTATTCCGCAACTGAAAAATTAAAAGTGCAATAAAAATGAAATCCACAATATCCTCAATAATACTAATTCTTACTATTAGCTTATCCAACAGCCTGTCAGGGCAGGAGATAAAACTTATAACCTGTATTGATTCTGCTCTTGCAAACAGAGGAAATATACGTTCGGTCAGAACTGATATCAAAATAGCTAAACTCCAGACTTCATCAGCCTATCAGAAGTATCTTCCTGATCTCTCGCTGAATTACAATTACAGGTATAATCCTGTAATTCCGACACAGATAATTCCTGTCGGGCAGTTCAGTCCGATACCAACAGATGAGAAAAGGCCAATAAAATTCGGTACCGAATGGCAGCAGAATTCAGGATTAAATCTGTATCAGCCTATAATCGACTTTTCAATAAAGAGCCGGATTGCAGAAAGCAGGATTAATGAGAAGCTTAAGAATACTGATGCGGCCGCCGCTGAACGGGATCTGAAACTTGATGTCATAAAGAGCTATACAAATATATGGCTCAGGGAAGAACAGCTTCGTTCGGCCGAACTCGACACATTTCGTACTTCAAGGACTTTAGAGCTTTTTCTGGTTAAGTCGAAAGAAGGTAAGGTACTGAAAACAGAAGTCAACAAGGCCGTTCTGAACCATAATAATACCATTTCAGATTACGTTGCCGTTTCGAGTGCCCTTACAAGGGAAAAGATCTATATGAGCTTCCTTACAGGAATTTCTCTTGAAAATTTACTTGATGGGGAATTTGACTTTGCACCTTTTTCCGGGGATGTACTGAAAACAGGGAATACAGATCCCCTGTTAGACTCTATTCCTTCCGTGAAAAGCCTCAGGCTCAGGGCTGAACTTCTGGTACAGCAGCAGAAGTCAGAAAGGATGAAAAATATCCCCACTATTGGTTTGGATGGATTCCTTGGAGCAAACCAGTATACGGATACTTTTAATCCGTTCCTCCCGGGCAGCTGGTATGGAAGCAGTTATGTGGGACTCAGTCTCAGATTTCAGATACTCTCAGGAAGAAGTACAAAGAACAGGGTAACCCTGCTAAAACTTGAGGAAAAAGGATTTCAATCACGGCTCGACGATGAGATTAACAGTGTGAGTAATAAAAGTCTCCTGCTTATCGAAGAAATAAGGCAGTTTGAATACCAGGCCGATTTATCCCGACAGAACATAATGCTTTATAAGGAGAATCTCTCATTGAATCAGGATAGATTTGACAAAGGGCAGATCAACGCATATGATCTGTTAACAGATGAAATAGATTTTCAGAAAGAGCAGTCGAGGTACAATGAAAAACGAGCCGAACTGGTCTATAAAAAGATTGAGCTGATAAACAACTCAGGGGCCCTTTCAATATTCATCGACAATTTGCGATAAATTAAATTAAATCAAGTAAATATGAAAATGTTTTTCCTAATTTTAACTGCATCAATTCTAATAATTCTGTCGCTTCAATCTTTTACAATAATGTCTGCAAATAATACCGAGGAACAAAAATATTCGGTCGTTCGTAAGTATAAGGATTTTGAAATCAGGTTTTATCCCTCTGCCACTATTGCAACAATTAATTCGAATGCAAAAACTTACAAGGATCTCTCTGGTCCGGGGTTTCGGAAACTTGCAGGTTATATCTTTGGCGGCAATGTGGCCAATACAAAAATTTCAATGACCTCCCCTGTTCAAATGGATATCAATGATTCTGTTTCTACAATGAGTTTTGTAATGCCTTCGGAATATACAAAAGAGAATCTGCCAAAACCAAATGACCCAAATGTGCTTATTAAAAACACGCCTGATGAATATGCTGCCGTAATAAGATTTAGCGGTTATGCCTCTGATGAAGACCTGAAATTCTATTCGGAAAAACTTCAAAATCTTCTGAAAGAAAATAAGATCTCCTCTTTCGGGAATTATAGATTTTTAGGGTACAACCCTCCATTCCAGTTTATTGGCAGAAGAAATGAAATTATTGTTACAGTCGACTGGAAAGAAAAATAATAAATATAGTTACCCGGGGATTCCTGTGACGGAATACAAAATATTTTGGCTTGGTATTGTAAGTTAATAATGTTTTTTTGAACCATTTTTAAACTTCTACTGTTAGAGTTTTAATGATATATTACAGATTGTAAAAAAAAGAAATAATGAAGAATAAAGTTCTAATTTCGACCGCATGCTTTGCGTTTATCCTGACGCTTAATGTTTTCTCACTTTATAGCCAGGCTTCTTTCGACCTTGAAACCGGAGCTTTAGGCACTGGTTATAATAATGTCCGCATTCCCGGTAACCAGGGTACCCTCTTTTCATTGAAAGATGATTTAACTTCTAAAACAGAATTGTTTTACAGGATAAGAGTCAATTACACAATAAAGTCCCGTCATACTTTATCACTATTATACGCACCGCTCGAAACTGTTTCAAAAGGGAAACTGCCAGGTGACCTAATTTTTGAAGGGGTAACTTTTCCTGCAAATACAGACCTTGAGGGAACATATAAATTTAATTCATACAGGTTAACCTATCGCTACGAAATTGTAATGAAGCCGAA
>CAIMVD010000023.1 GCA_903844815.1 uncultured Bacteroidota bacterium
CACAGGGACCACTCTACTATTCTTGTGTTTTTACCCCCCAACCCCCCAAGGGGGGATTTAAGAACACCCCCCCTGGGGGGCAGGGGGGTAAAATGGGGGAGTAAGAAACTGATTACCCGGGCTTAACTAAACGACATTGATGTATTATTATTAATTTGCTTCCTTATAGCGCGTTTATTGTTAAAATATGCTCTATGATAGTGCATTATTTATTACATTTAATCAGAAAATATGTCTCGAATAATGAAAAGAAATAAACTATTTGCCGGAACTGCTGTAATATTGATACTAATTCTGGCTGCCGCCGCTGTTTATCTTAATTCACTGCTGCCAATAATAACCGGCTATGCAGCTAAAAATCTGTGCTCAAATGTTTTTGTTTCCGGAAGAGAAGCTCAAAGCATTGAAACGATTGATCTTAATTTTTCATTTATCAAATACACAAAGAACAGTGTCGACACAAATGAAAAAAGCGTTACAAGCAGGTTCCTCTGGGGAAAATCGAAAGCCATTTACAGGGAAGGTTTTGGCGCTACTCTTGTAACTGACATTCCGGAGGAAAACCTTCGAAAAACCCCGTCACTTCCGGCTGAAACTCCCGGATTTCTTCCCGACACCACTGCATGGCCTCTCGGGGACAAGTTGGCCGATACACTTCCCTCCGGAATTGACAAGGCAAAACTTGATGAGATTACCAAAAAGATAATATCAGATAATGGCTATAAGGGAAATGCATTTGCCTTCATGGTCCTGTACAAGGGCGTTCCTGTTGCCGAAGCCTATAAACCCGGATTTAATGTAAAAACCAGATTTCTTAGCTGGTCAGTAGCCAAGAGTTTCACAAACGGACTCATCGGTGCTCTTGTGAGGGATGGCAAAGTTGATATCAATAAACCGGCTGGTGTTGATGAATGGAAAAATGATGAGAGGAGTAAAATTACCCTCAATGACCTTATGCAGATGCAGAGCGGACTTAAGTGGAATGAAGACTACGGAAGCCGTTCCGATGTGAACCTCATGCTCTTCGATAAGGCTGATATGGCAGGCTATGCCATCAAACAGCCAATTGAACACCCTGCCGGCACATTCTGGTACTATTCATCCGGAAGTGCAAACATAGTAAGCGAACTTGCAGGAAAACTATTTCCCGATCGTCCTTCTTTCTACAAGTATACGCATGAAGCTTTCCTTGATAAGGCTGGAATTACAGATGCATTTTTTGAAACCGATCCTTCGGGTGATTTCGTTGGGTCCTCTTACTTATATGCCACCGCACGCGACTATGCACGATTGGGCCTTCTGTATCTTAATGACGGTTTAGTGAATGGTGAAAGAGTACTTCCTGTAGGCTGGGTAAAATACACTACCACACCGGCCTCTGCCAGCAACGGGGAGTATGGTTCATTCTTCTGGCTGAACAGGAGCAAAAAGTATCCATCAGCTCCCGGGGATATGTTCTCATGCCAGGGTCACGACGGACAACTGATTTTTATTATTCCCTCAAAAGATCTGGTTGTGGTTGTCCTGGGCTTTTCGCACAAACCCGATAATGAGCTTGACTTTGACAGGCTGCTGGGGGATATTATCAAAACACTTTGATCTGACATAAAAAAATTATCATGAAAATTAAATTCATAGGCGCTGCACGCGAAGTTACCGGCAGCAAACATCTTATAACAACGAATTCCGGGAAAAGAATCGTTCTCGATTGCGGAATGTTCCAGGGAAAGGGCCTTGAGACAGACAGCATGAACAGGGAGTTGGGTTTTGATCCCTCACAGGTTGACCATCTGATTCTTACCCATGCACATATCGATCATTCAGGACTGATTCCATACATGTACAAGCTTGGTTTCAGGGGGTCAATCATTGCATCGAGCGCCACCCGCGACCTTTGTACATTAATGCTTGCCGATTCAGCCTTCATACAAGAGCATGATACGCAAACTTTTAACAAAAGGAGACTAAAAAAAGGTATCCCGGCTGTTACGCCGATATACTCAATCGACGACGCCAAGGAAGTCATGAAGCTCTTCATAGGTGTGCCCAACGACATGAAATTCCGAATCGACGATGATATAAAGGTCCGGTTTACCAATACCGGCCATATGTTAGGAAGCGGAGTTGCCAATCTAACAATAAGGGAAAACGGTGATGCCAAAAGGATCGCATATACAGGCGATATCGGAAGGCCTTTCAACAGGATACTTGCTCCTCCCGTTCCTTTTCCTCAGGCCGATTATCTCATAACCGAATCGACTTATGGCGACAGGCTGCACAACGACACCAAAGAAGCTGAGGACGCCCTGCTCAATGTTATGATTGAAACATGTGTAACCAAAGGTGGAAAGCTTATTATACCGTCGTTCAGCGTCGGACGTACCCAGGAACTTGTTTATTCACTGAATAGTTTTTTCAATGAAGGCAGACTTCCTAAAGTTGATATTTATGTTGACAGTCCGTTGGCAGTGAACGCTACAACGGTGTTTCGCATGCACCATGAATGTTTTAACCGCGATTTCATGCATGTACTTGAAACAGATAATGATCCGTTTGGTTTCAACAGCCTGTTTTATATCACAAGGGCTGAGGACTCCAGGAAACTCAACGAAAGTAAAAAGCCCTGTGTTATTATTTCAGCCTCGGGCATGGCTGAGGCAGGCCGTATTAAGCATCATCTGGCAAATAATATCTCAGATCCGAAGAATACAATTCTTTTTGTGGGATACTGCTCGCCAACTTCACTTGGTGCGCGTGTCCAAAGCGGGGTAAGCGAGGTATCAATTCACGGGATTGTTCATGAAATAAAAGCGGATATCAGGAGGATTGAATCATTCAGCGGCCATGGCGATTACAGGGAGATGATCAGCTTCCTCGGATGCCAGGACAAGAGTGTGCTTGAGAAAATTTTCCTTGTTCATGGCGAATATGAGACCCAGAAAAAATACGCAGAAGCATTAAAACAGGAGGGTTTTAGAAACATTGAGATTCCTTTAAAAGGGCAGGAGTACGAAATCTGAAAAAAACAGGAATAAATTGAGCGTACAATCATTCAGGTTGCTAATTTTGCCACGCAATTTATATTTCGTTAAATCACAGCTTTCAAAACAAGAATATGGGAAGAGCATATGAATACAGAAAGGCTTCGAAGGAGAAGCGTTGGGACAAGATGTCGAAACTGTTTCCGAGGCTTGGAAAGAATATCACAATTGCAGCCAAAGAGGGGGGAGGCGATCCTGACCTGAACGCTAAACTCAGGACAGCAATCCTAAATGCAAAATCGCAGAATATGCCGAAAGACAACATCGAGGCGGCTATTAAAAGGGCTTCGGGTAAAGATTCGGCTAATTTCGAGGAGGTCTGCTATGAAGGAAAAGGCCCTCATGGGGTACTCGTCTTTGTGGAATGTGCTACCGACAATAATACCCGTACCGTGGCAAACGTAAAATCTTACTTCGGTAAATACGGAGGAGCCACGGTTCCTACAGGTTCTCTTGAGTTTATGTTTTCGCGAAAAGCTGTTTTTGAATTTGAACAGCCTGAAGCTAAGAGCCTTGAAGATATTGAACTTGAGCTCATTGAGTCGGGGCTTGAGGAAATTGAGAAGGTCGACGACATTGTATATGCCTATGGCGACTATACAAGTTTCGGAGTCATGTCGCAGGCCCTTGAGGATCTCGGAATCGAGGTGAAAAAGGCTGCACTGAAGAGATTTGCCCTTAATTCAGTTGAGTTTACCGAGGAGCAACTTATCGATATAGAAAAGCTTATCGACAGGCTTGAGGACGACGACGACGTGCAGGCTGTTTATACAAATATCGCATAATCTGGTATTTTCCCTTTGTGCACTTTGAGAAAACCTTAGAGTCCTTCGTGGTAAAAAAAGAAAAAAAGAAAATTTAACCACAAAGGGCTCAATCCCGAGTACTCGGGAACACTAAGGGCACGAAGGTTTTTAGACTGAAACATACATTTTCATCTGTTTCCTCACCTGTTTCCATTCGGGGAACAATTCCGATAACAAATTGTAAAACCCTGCCCCGTGATTATGGTGTTTAAGGTGGCATAATTCATGTACAATCACATATTCAATATAAAGATCGGGTAGTTTTATGAGCTCAGTGCTTAGCGTAATTTTCCCTTTTGAGGAACAGCTTCCCCATCGTCTTTTCATTGTCCTTATCACAAGTCCTGTTGGCTTGAAATCTGATTCATGATGCTTTTCAACCATTTTATTAAGTAGACCCGGGAATAAAGAAGCAGCCTGGTCCTTATAATGTTCATACATCAGCCTTTTTAATGCTGTATGGTCTTCGGTCTTTTCAAGCCCCATCTCAACCGTCCCGTCAAAAAAGCGAACGTAATTCCTTCCCGATTTCATTATCGTTAGGACATATTCACTTCCCCTGAACAAATGAACTCCTCCATCGGTGAAAATACTGTCGGGCCGGTTGTTTACCCTCTGTTTTGCACCGTCGCGGTGTTTTCTTATCCAGTCAGCCTTTTCGCTGACTATCCTGTTAACTGTACTTACAGGTGTCCTGAAAGGAACACGGACTACTACAGTTGAGTCGGGAAGAACACTTATGCCAAGTGTCCTTCTGCCCGAAAAAGTTATTTTGAATTCAATATCCTCAAAAGAGTGCGGCTTTATTATCTTTTGCATTAAATATTTAGTGTACAGTTAGTTAATTTCTGAAAATGAGTGGAAGGTGTAGTTTTTTCCTTCCAGATAATTCAAAATTGAATCGATGCGAAGATATAATTTATCTTTTCTCCGGCTGTCGGTTCCGGGATGAATTAGCAGAATATAGCCGTTAAGTCCTTTCTCTTTTTCATATGAAAAGAAATTATCCAGCAGGAAATCAGTTGAATAGTACGGTTTGCCTTCAGGAAATGTCCAGTCCTGGTTAATTATGGTCCCCGACGAAATGTTTACCGGTATAAGTCCTGCCTTACGGCTCCAGTATGAGATACTGTCGTTATACCATTCGTAGGGAGGAAGAAAGATCCTGCTCTTTTCTTTGGATATTCCATGGCTTTCGAGTTCGGTACGATTATTAATAATATCGTTGAGGAATTCGTTCCTTGTTACAAGCAGTGAATCTCTCTTTTCCCATGAACAATAAAGGAGATGCTTGTCAGAATGGGGGCCAAGGTAGTGGCCTGCTTTTTTCAATCTGTCAATAATTGCATCGTATCCATAGGTTCTGCAGAAATCGCCGGTGAGAAAGAATGAAGCCTTGATTTTTCGTTTGTCAAGTGTCTTAATAATAGTGTCAAAGCCGTCGGCAAATTCATGAGCAGTGAAGCAAAGCCAAATCTCCTTTTTTGTAGTGTCCATCCTTACAACTGCACCTTGTGATTTTGTTACATTCGGGTTTCCGGGGATACTTTTCTTACCGGAGTGAAGTGAAGAAAGAAAATAAACAAGGCTGGCAGTTCCGTCCATAGTACATTCGTTTGTTGAATAATCAGCAAAGTCATCGTGGTAGACGGCCATTTTTGTCTGAAATTGTGAGTATTCATCTCCCTTTGCGAGGTAAATATATTTTAGTGAGGCAAATATTGACGGGTAAACAGGGCCATCAACCAGTCCGCCGGGAACCTGTTCTCCTTTCAGTACATAGGACGAATGAGAGTCAGATGGATAGTCACCCTTATCAGGAAGTCCGACTATCATGCTTGTTCCCCAGGGATTGCAGCCAAACAGCCAGTCGCGGTGTGCGGCTTCGAGATACGCAAAAGAGGAATCTCCGGTTATTTCCGAATAAAGGCGTGCCTGAGTGAGGGTTGCAGCTACGAGGTTATTCGAACACCAGATAAATGGTACGCCTATTCCAAAAGGGTTATTTTTTGCATGTGTGGCTATACGATTAAGACCATCCTTCATAAAACCCGCAAATTCACTGAGGTTTTGTTTCTTTTCATTTTTGGCCAGCAGCGGATGGCCCATGTTTATAAAAGGATACCACTGGTAGTGTTTTGCCGTATCGCTTCCCATCCATGGTGTGACTTTCTCCATACGGCCGAATTTTATGGCATATTCAAGGTATTTTGGATCTCTTGTCTGGTTAAATAATTCCGCAGCAGCAAGTTCCATGTCGTCAGTCCAGTTGTCTTCCTCATAGAAATAGGGTGCAGTTCCGGGGGCAGTCTGGCAGGCTCCGGGATTATCGAGTCCATACCGGAATGCTTCAACCGCTTTTTTCAGGAGAAGATCGGAATATGCAGGATCCCACCTGCTGAAAACCTCTGATCCTTTTGCGAAGGCCGAGGCAAACTTTCCCGCTGTTGAGGCAATTCCTGTTGCCCTGTTCTTATACCTGAACAGACCCTGAGGTTCTCCTGTGCAGAGATAGACAGGCCGTTCTTTTCCTTTACCGTAATTTGCCGTGTCCTTATTAGGGAAGCGGAATCCTACATGGTCGCGGTCGTCTGCTATCTGGTTGTACATCACACCTGGTGACGGATTCATTTTTATAAGCCAGTCGAGTCCCCACCTTGCTTCATTTATCACGTCGGGCAGCCGGTCGCTTCCCTGTAACCCGTTGGCCTGAAAATTATCACCAAAGGCAGCAGGATTTTTGGACCATGCAAACAGCATTTGATATGTTGCGTTGGCTGAAGTGGCAACATACTGAAGGTAATCTGCAGCATCGTGCCAGCCTCCGGTTGCGTCGATATGTTTCTGGTCGTTATTTTTTCCATACACAACATACCCATCATTTGTATGGCATGAATCTTTTAACCAGGGATTGAATCCGCATCGCTGCTGACGCATGTAGTTTAACAGGAAATCGGCGGCATCGTCATAAACACTTTCTCCAATTATAAACGCGGGTGATTCAGTATCTCCGGCAGAAATCAGATATTGCCCTTTGTTTTTAATTTTGCTGAAATCGAGTCGTAAGCAGGCCTTAAAAGGTTCAGGTGGTTCTTTTTGGGTGATTTCGTTCGAGGTCATGACGGTTCTTCCACTCTTTGCATCGACTACCCTGAATGATTTAAGCGTTACCGGTTTCGTGCTTAAAAAGACAGCAACTTTTATGTCGTTATTTCTGTAACCAAGCTGATTGATCCTTATCCATGAATCTTTTTGGCCCTTACCGGATGCGTTAATTGTTAAAGTGCACGCAATTAACAAAATGAGAATATTTTTCATTTTAAAGAAGGTATTACTGAGTCTCTGCAATTTAGTAAATATTGAATAAATGGCTCTTTCCTTTTCAAAACACAGTTGCATGGAAATGAAATTAATCTAACCGATCACCCGAAGCTGGCCCCGATTGCAAATCGGCGCCAGCAGGAAATCGGCTCCAGCAGGAAATCGGCGCCAGCGGTTGTTTAAAAGAATTAGCACGGAAATTCATCGAGTTTCACGGAGTTCAGCAAGTGCTTCTGTAATAAATATTGTTAAATTATTCATAAATCTTTTCATTCAAGGAACAGAATGAAGATTCAGATTGTCTTATCAGCATAAAAACTTAAATCATCAATTATGAAAAAAGTAACAAGATTTTTATCAGTCATCGTTCTGGCGATGCTAATGGGATCATTATCAGCACAGCAGGGTCAGCAGGGTGCCCCTCCGGGAGCTCCGCCACAAGGCCAGGGTGGATTTCAGAGGATGACACCTGAGGAGACGGCTAAAACCACTGTTGAGTGGATGAAAACTGACCTCAAAATCGATGAGGCAACCCAGAAGAAAGCCTATGATGTGATCCTGAAATTTGCAAAACAGTCTGCAGATGAGCGTCAGAAACTTATGCAGGCTGGCGATCGTGAAGGGATGAGAGCAAAGATGACCGAGATAACAGAAGCCAGAGATAAAGAACTAAAGGTGGTTCTTGGTGATAAGACATTCGAGGCTTTTAAAGCTAAGGAAGCAGAGAGAAGACAGGCAATGAGGCCGCAAGGACCACCTCCAGCCCAGAATTAGTAAACAATAAGTTAACCATGTTTCAGATGATTTTTACAGAATTATTTTCTGTTTTTCATCGGAATACTGGAGTTATGCGTTAAGTTAGTTTGATTGTATGAGGGACAAAAGAAAGGTGCCTGCTTTTCTTAGTCCCTCATTTTTTTTAATCATTTGGTCTGCATTATTGAGCCCCCTCCGAAAAAGATAATAAATGCAATTGCCACGAAGACACGAAGACGCTAAGTCTCACAAATAACTTATTATTAATTAATTACTTTGGATCAACTTCGTGCCTTTGCGCCTTCGTGGCAAAAAAAAAGACTTTTCGGAGTAGGTTCATTATTCTGACTTAAGGGTTATCAGCGTTATTTCCGGAGGCATCCAAATCCTGAAGGGAACTGACAGCACACCGAGTCCGCGGTTGACATAAAGCAGTTGTTTCTTGTCAGAATAAAGGCCATACCAGTGGGGATAGAAATATTTTGAGGGGCTCCAGCTGAATTTTTTTGTCATGACTCCCATTTGCATGCCATGCGTGTGTCCTGAAAAGGTCAGGTCTATATCTGTCTTGTTCTTTACTGACTCATCCCAGTAGTTTGGGTCGTGGCTGAGAAGAATTTTCAGATTCACAGAATCGAGGCCATTCATTGCCTTTGAAAGGTTGCCATGGATGATGTTGGGATGGCTGCCGCTGGTTGTAATGCCAATCATCGCTATAGCAGACGACCCTATTCTGACCTTTTTGAATTCGTCATTAAGCAGGGTATACCCCGAAGCCCTTATCATATTGTTTATTATCAGGATATTATTATCCTTGTCGGCTTCAGTAAAATCGGGGTTATACCCCCCTGAATCGTGGTTTCCCCTTATGGCAAAACTGCCATATTTTGCTTTTGCCTTTGAGAGAATTGTGTCGTTCCTTCCATATTCCCTCCACCCGTAGGTAATAAAATCACCTGTATTGATTAATATATCGGGTTTAAGGGAATTTATTTCGTCAATAACTCCCTGTAAAAGCTTGGTATGGTGATAGAAACCTGACAGGTGAAGGTCGGAAATCTGGACTATTCTGAGACCGTCCAGATCCTTATCAAGTCCTTCAATCTTAATTGTCAGCGATTCGGTTTTAAAATTAAATCTTCCGATAAAGGCGCCTAAGACTGTTACTGAAAAGATTACAGATCCTATTATCATGCCTGCAACCGACAAGCTTTTGGAATAGTCACCTTTCCCGATTTTGATTAATCTGCCTGCAAAATGAAAGATTATGAAGATTGCCCGGGGCACAACCACTGCAACAATCATTCCTCTTAGCTGCATTTGAAGCCATATATGCTGGGGTGAATCGTAGAAAGTCCCGAAATTCCGGGTTTTGAAAAAAAGTACCCATAGCCAGAGGCTCAGGATGAAATGAAGCATCAGAATAGCGTAGAATTTCTTTCCCCTCACTTTCGTCAGGTACCGGGCCAGCGCGATAGGAGCGATAGCCTCTGTGATGATCATAAGAACAAATAATCCCATAAAACAAAATATTCCTTAAAAGTAATCAATTAATAAATATAGATGATTCATTCGTCCCGGACGAATGTTATATCTGAAAAATATATCCGCATTTGGCAACCAAGGATTCAGTTTGACAGTTAAAAACCATATTTTTGCTTTTATTTTTCTTGTAAAGCTAAAATTTCAGTGAGCACAAAACCATTATACTTAAACAGATGATAACCGAAGGGACCGAAGTCAGATTTTTTGATGCCATGTACGAACCGGGTGTAAAACTCACTTATTCGGTAATACCTGCACGATTTAACGATAAATGGATTTTTGTAAGGCATCATAAGCGCACCTCTTTTGAGATAGCCGGGGGGCATATTGAGGACGGTGAAAGTTCGCTGGAAGCTGCTGTCAGGGAGCTTATGGAAGAGACCGGTGCAATTCAGTTCAACCTTGAATGTATCGCAACTTACTCTGTCAGAAAAGATGGTGAAACAGGATGGGGAAGGCTTTATCTGGCAGATGTTCAGGAGCTTGGTCCGATTCCTGACATCTCGGAAATTACAGAAATAGTATTGCTCGATACAATTCCCGAGCATCCCACTCATCCCGATATTCAGCCGCTTCTGTTCAGGAAGACGTTGGAATACATTGAATTATGATCATATATATTCGAAGGTGACTTTTTTGAGCCACTTCTCTTCAAGCAGGCGTGCGATTCTTTTTACTACAGTTCTTCTGATCTCCAGTTCCACAGGGAGATTTGGATCCTGGTGTGCGATGTTTATCCTTGTTCCTATGATAAAATGAATTTCATCGCTTTCCATAATAAGCCTTACGATCTTGTCGGCAGGACCCTTACCAAGCCTCACGCTGTTATTGTAGGTCTTTAGAATTTCATTGACCTTCTGAAGTGTGAGTATTCCTTCAGTTACAAGATCGATCCCTTCGAGGAAGCTTTCCGGCGGTAATTCGGGATCTTCAAATATCAGTTCATCGACAATTTCCCTGTTGAGTTCGCGAGCCACGATATCGGCAGTGGTTCCTCCCGAAAGAATTACTTTGCCTTTATATCCCAGAACCCTGTTTGCCAGCTCCTTATCTTTTTCCTTCTCGTACGGAGGACCGGTGCATATCAGAAGCTGTCGCGGCTCACGGAAATAAATTATGGCGCAGCTGATATCGTCTTTCGCTTTATAGGCATCGTTTTTATGCGCCATATTCACAATTTTCCCGGCCAGCATCATTGCAGATATTGAGGCTTCACTCGAAACAAGAGTGGCAGCGAAATGTGCAATGTTATCCCTTTCCCATCCGAAAGGATATGATTCGCTGCCCATTCCGCTTTGAGAAACTCCGTCGGAGCAGAAAATTATTCTGTCCTCCTTTTCGGGCATGAAGCTGCAGTTCTTGAGTACCTTTCCTGCATGTTTGCCCTTATTGAGTACTACCTTTTCCCAATCGGGATCAAAAACCTGATTGCCTCTGAGAATCACTGTCTGAGGATTGTCATATTCGAGTATCGTGACCTTTCCGCTGCTTTCGATATCGACAATTGTAAAAGTCGAATAGCTGATCTTCCTTTCGCTACAGACCGGAAGTGTATTCATTATAATTTCGGCTATCCTGTCGACGTCCTTATGTTCTCTTGTGAAATTTAACGCCATGGTGGCAGTCAGGGTGGCAAGGATATTGGCTTTCACGCCATGCCCCATGCCGTCGGAGAGAACAGCTATAACCCTGTTTTCCTCTTTCATGTACCTGTTAAGGAATACATCGCCGCAGATTCTCTCTCCGTCGTGGTTCCTTTGCTGACTGTTTACCTCTATGAAAAAGTTCCTGTTCACGCCGCGTTATTTCAGGTTGTGTTTGAGTGGACTGATTTTTGTTTTATATGACTCGATTATAGAGTTGAGCATCTGTTCAGTCTCAGAAGCCCCTTCGCCCAGGAGGAATCCTATTTTCTGTACCATTTCAAGATTTTTCTCAATGACCTCTGTTACCCTGAAGGTTACTTCTTCACCCTGTACCTCAGGAGAATAGAGGTCGCGGATTATTGCTCCGCACATCTTGTTTTTTTTGATTGGAAAGATCGATATGTTAAGCATCTTGTCTTCGAAATGGACATCCTTGCTTACAACGGGCTCATCTTCCCTTATAACAAAGGTGAACAAGTTATAAACATTGAAGGGGATCAGTGTTTTAATATCGGCACCGGCGAGACCGGGAATTACCTCTGCTATATCCCTGGCATCTTCACCGATTATGTTTATAAAACTCTGGTTTGAATGCAATATTTTCAGGTTACTGTCGACAATCACCACTCCCGTTGGAAGTTTTTCAAGCATGTTATTCATCATGTCAGAAGCACTCTGAGCTATCTCTTTTTCCCGGCGGGCGAGCTCTTCGGATTCCTTCAGGGCTTTCTTGGTTTCGGCGAGTTTCCTGTTGGTCTGCCTGAGAGTTTCAATATATTCCTGTTTGTTTCTCAGGTTGAAGGTATGGCACATTTCAGGAACAGCCAGCCCTTTTGCCACCGTTGAAGCGAATTCGCGGCAGGAGAGATATCCGCATGCTCCGCAATTGATCTCTTCATCAGGATTATTTTTTCCGACAATTTTTAGCACCTCAATAATTGCTTCTTCAGGTGGTTCCATTATCCTCTGGTCGTTGGGATTAAAGGTACGCGAATAGTCAAGTTTTGACCATTTTTCAATGTTTTCCTGCCACAGTTCGTGGTCGAGAACCTCAACTCTTTTTTCAGCGTAAAGTCTTACAAGGGCTCTTCTTCTGAACCTCTCATTATGCTTTTCCATGGCAGGCCCAAGAAGGCACCCATGACAAAAGAACAGGTTGAAATGATGTCTTATAGTGTCGATATGCTTATCGAAATCGTGAATGGCTTCAAGAATATCCTCTTTGCCCGATGCAGTTATTACGCTGCTTGAAACCATATCGCGCTTTATTCCTCCTGCCTGGATAATGCCGGGGGGAAGAGGGTAGAGAGCGCCCCAGTTTCCGTGAGGCGGGTCGAAATCAGAGATCTTAACCAGCCTTTCCTGGATCTTGAACTCGTCGAAAAGCTGCCTTAACTCGACGAAAGTAAGAACCTGATCGACAAGTTTTCCGTCGTTATACTGAAGAGCCTCGTCTTTTGCGTCAAGGCAGGGGCCTATCTGTATCGTGGCAACATCGGGACCATAGATTTCCTTCACCACCATGGCCGTGGCAATCATCGGCGAAACCAGGGGAGCCAGATTTGGCACCATTTCGGGAAAGAACTTCTCCACCATTTTTACAATCGAAGGACAATTGGCTGTTATCATATATTTGCCTTCAGCAAGAGAGAAGAGCCTTGCATACTCCATGGCGATAAGGTCCACACCGAACGATACCTCATGAACATAATCAAATCCCAGGGAACGGACCATTCCTACAAATTTCCTGTAGTCCGTTACGTCATCAAATTCCGATGCGATGCTTGGCTCAAGAAGAGCTGCGGTCTTCCTGTCAGATGAAAGGAGATTCTTTACTTCTTCCCTCGAATCGCGGAATTCAATTGCGCGTGGCGAACATTCGACAAAACATAATCCGCATCCTATGCATCTGTCGGGAAGAATGTTGGGATGAGTTTTCTGCGGCTTGACCTCAATGGCATTGACAGGGCAAACCCTTACGCAGGAATAGGAGTTCCTGCATTTATCGCTATTTATGTACAGTACAGGCTTCTTGTCTGTCATACCTTATAATTGAGGATTAAATTAAACTGGCTAATTCCTTTTCGAGAATTGCTTCAATTTTCGAAAGTGTCACCCCTTCAAATGTGGTTCCATTTATTATCATATTAGGTCCATGGCTGCATAATCCCATGCAGCGTGCCCCCTTGAAGACTATCTTGTCATCCAGATGATTCTTCCTGAGATATTCCCGGATAAACATTACAACATCCTTGTTTCCCCTGGAAAAGCAGGAACTGCCAAGGCAGATTTGCATTTCAATTCTTGAAGCCATCTCTGATACTGTTTATAAATAAACATCATCATCAAAAGTAATATTTTTTTTATGGCTGCTTCCAAAAGCTCCTATAGAAAAGTAGCGCATTTGAAACGTTCTAATGTCGGGCATTCGTTTAATGCAGAATATCGGATTTTCAAACCGGGAAATGGGTGTTGTTGTAAAAACCACCAGAGTAATAAGATACGCTTCAAAAGAGTCAGTTGTTTATCCCGGGTTTTTATTGTTAATAAAATAACAATGTTTATTTATTAACAATAAAATAAATTATATTTGTCATATGGTTATTTACAAATGAAAAAAATGGGTGGCGATCTCGACATAATCATTAAGAAATACAAGCAGGGTAAACGCGAGGATTTGATCCCTTTGCTCCAGGAGATCCAGGAGGCAAATGGGTATATTTCGGAGGAAGCAATTGTTAAGGCAGGAAGTTTCTTAGGCCTGAGTACCACGAAGATCTACGGTCTTGCCACATTTTATGACAGGTTCAGGTTTATACCGGCCGGCAGGATACAGATAAAAATTTGCAGAGGCACTTCTTGTTTTCTGAACGGATCCCAGGAGGTGATAAATAAATTGAAGGAAGAGATAGGAGTGGCACCCGGACTGACAACCAGAAACGGCAATTTCAGCTATGAGATTGTTTCATGCATGGGAGGATGTCATAACGGACCTCTTCTTCTGGTGAACGGGGAATTCCATACACATATCAAACCGGAAGAGATTCCTGAGCTTATAAAAAAACTCAAATATGTTATTGATAATGACTAATTCTGTACAAAAACCTTATGAAAGATCTTAAGACTTTTCTGACTGATAAGGTTCTTTTATCAGAATCCGATACATTGTCGGCTGAAGTTGAAAAGATACTTCAGCAGGTCCGGCGCGATAAGCCCGATAGCCCTGTGATTTATGTGTCTTCAGGCACCAGCAGCCTCATTTCGGGATCGGAAAAAACGATTACTGCAATTGAGGCTTATATCGAGGATAATCAAAATCGTTCACAGGTGATCAGAGTCGGTTGTACCGGGCCCTCAAATTATGAACCATTGGTTTGCATTCATATTCCGGGAAAGAACAGGCTTTTTTTCAGAAATATAACCGAGGATAAAGTTGATTCCCTGCTGAATGGGGTCTTTCATAATGATTTTAACGAGGAAGATCTGGCTGGTCAGACCGGTACTGAGGGATTCGAATCATGGCCAGGAATTCCATTTATGCAAAAGCTTCCTTTTTTTGCAAACCAGAAAAGAGTAATTCTGGGCAACTGTGGCTGCTACGATCCGGAAAGTATTGAGGAGTATATTGCAAGGGGAGGATACAGGGCATTTGTCAAGGCGATAAGGCATTACACCTTCGAGGAGGTCTGTGATATTGTTGAAAGAAGTGGTCTGAGGGGACGAAGTGGCGGAGGATTCCTCACGGGGCTCAAATGGAAGCATGCACTGAACACCTCTTCCAACGCCAGGTTTCTTATCTGCAATGCCAAGGAGAGCGACCCCGGTGCCTTTACCGACCGTACAATACTTGAAAGTGATCCACACCGGCTTATTGAAGGGATCTCAATTGCTGCCTATGCTATCGGAGCTTCCAATGCAATCATATTTATGCGCTCGGGTTCCGATCACGCAAGGAACCGGTTGGTGAAAGCAATCGAAAATGCAAGGGAATATGGTCTGCTTGGCCATAATATTTTTTCAAGCGGATATAATCTCGATATTCAGATCAGGAAAGAACCGGGTGCCTTCGTCTGCGGGGAAGAGACAGCGCTCATCAATACGCTCGAAGGGAAACGGGGAATGCCCCAGCTAAAGCCTCCATACCCAACGACATCAGGATTATTCGGAAAGCCAACGGTTATTAATAACGTTGAGACGTTAATGAATATTCCTCTTATTATGCAAAACGGACCTGAATGGTTCAGATCTCTGGGAACAGAGAACAGTCCGGGTACAAAGGTGTTTGCCATTGCCGGAAAAGGACGCATGTCGGGAGTGGTTGAGATTGAAATGGGAACAAAGGTCAGAACGATACTTGAAGATATAGCCGATGGAATTCGCGATGGAAAGGAATTTAAGGCGATACAGCTTGGAGGTGCTTCCGGCTCATTTCTTACCGAAAAGCACCTTGATATAGCTATTGACTATGATATTCTTCGCGAAAACGGAATAGGCATGGGTGCCGGCGGATTCATAATTATCGATGAAAATACCTGTATGGTTGATCTCGTCAGGTTCTATATGGACTTCATCAGGAATGAAAGCTGCGGAAAATGTATTCCATGCCGTGAAGGTACCGGCAGGATGCTTGAGATCCTTGAAGGGGTCATAAGGAAGCCTTTAAACGAAGAGTCGGGTACTACCCTCGAAAGGTTCAAGGGTGTTATGCAGCTCGAAACGATTGCCTCTGTTATGAAGGATACTTCCCTTTGCGGGCTCGGCCAGACTGCTCCAAACCCATTTATGAGCGCTCTCGAAAACTTCAGGGATGAATTCGAGGAACATATTTTCGACAGGAAGTGCAGGGCAAATGTATGCCGGGGCCTGAGATCGTTTTCAATTGATGTCGACAAATGTACGGGATGTACGGCTTGTGCCTCAAAATGCCCGGTAAACGCGATATACGGAACCCGCCTTCAGCCCTTCTTCATAGTTGAAGAGAAGTGTATAGGATGCGGCATCTGTCATGATATTTGTAAGTTCAGTGCAATCACAGTTAAATAGCCTGTATGCTTTTTACAATTACGGTAAACAATAAGAAAATAAAAGCCGAAAAGGGTGAAACTATCCTTTCAGCACTTAACCGCCACGGGATAATCATCCCGACGCTTTGCCGCATGAAGGAGTTTACTCCGACAGGAGCCTGTCGAATGTGCGTTGTGGAGGTTGAAGGCCGTGAGAGACTTGTAACAGCCTGTTCTCAGCCGGTGGAGGAATGGATGAAAATAAAGACCCACTCTCCCAGGGTGATAACGGCGCGTAAAACCATTGTTGAACTCTTATTATCAAACCATCCCGACGACTGCCTGTATTGTGTGCGAAACCTAAACTGCGAATTGCAGCGAATGTCAGAAGAGCTAAGCATCAGGGAGCGTCGCATAAGGGGAAGAAAAGTCAAACCAAGACTCGACCAGTCAAGTCCGGCAATTGTCAGGGAACTATCGAAGTGCATTCTATGCGGCAGATGTGTCAGGGTTTGCGAAGAGGTAATAACTGCTACTTCACTCGACTTTATTAAGAAAGGAAAGGAAACCCATGTTGGTGCTGCAATGGACAAGGACTTTAACTTTTCGAGTTGTATCCACTGCGGTCAGTGCGTACTTGTATGTCCAACCGGGGCCCTGCATGAAAAACATAATATCTCGGAGGTTCAGGATTATCTCAATAAACCTGACATAGTAAAGGTTATACAGTATTCCCCGATGGTAACAATGGGAATTTCCGAAGCGCTGGGAATCAGGTACAACAGGGAAACCGACAAGGTGCTTAATGCAATTCTTCGGAGAATAGGCTTCGATAAAGTTTACGCAACGGGTGCCGGAACCGATGTCTGCATAACGGAGATTACCGAACAGCTTTCAGAAAAAATTGATAAAAAGAACGGTAATCCCCTTTACATTTCTGCATGCCCTGCATGGGTTAAATATGCGGAACAGTTTATTCCATCATTAATACCGTATTTATCAAGCGTTAAATCGCCACAGCAAATAACCGGCGTTCTCATTAAGACGCTGGTAGCCGGTCAGCTGGGAGTTAAGCCGGAACAGGTTTTTTCAGTATCTGCCAGTCCCTGCATGGCAATGAAATTCGAAGCACGCCGTGACGGGATGATGAGAAAGGGGATAAGTGACGTCGACACTGTCCTTACTGTCAGGGAGCTGATAAGACTTATCAGGCTTTACGGTATCGACACTTCAAATATTGAGACTGAGCAGGCCGATGAACCATTGGCAATGAGATCATCTGCAGCACTAATGGCCGAAGTTTCGGGAGGAATGACTGAAGCTGTGCTGCGTTCATTCCATTTTAAGAGGCTCAGGAAAGAGGCTGAAAAGCCGATGTTTAAAAAAATACGATCAGGTGGTTCATTCAGGGAAGCTTCCATTATGGTTGGCGATACTGAAGTTAACGTGGCAGTGGTTGACGGGCTTACTGGTCTTGAAAAGCTGAAAGCTTCACTTGCCTCGGGTAAAAATTACGATCTTATCGAGGTAATGGCTTGTCAGGGTGGTTGTGTCCGTGGAGCCGGGCTTCCTTTCAGCAGTACAAAGGAGGAGATCCGGAACAGGCCCAGGCTGGTTTATAGCGCCGACGATACCGAAGCAATCAACCTTCCGTGCAAATCGCCAGCCATGATCAACCTTTATGAAAAACTCCTCATTGAGGACATCGAAATCGCCGACAAGAAAATATTTCATACTCATTTTGAGCAGAGGAATGTTTTGTTATGATCCTGACAGTGAACAGGTATTGAAAGAAAAATAATCTGATTTACAGCATTATTTGTTTGAGTTTCTTTGGAAATTGCAGAGGTATATTAATAAATTAGTAAAACACTCCCTGTATTTATGCTTGTTTATACAATAAAGGAACTTTGCCGTACATGCTATACTTGCGTCAGGGAATGCCCTGCCAAGGCTATCCGTATTGTCGGAGGCCAGGCTGAGGTAATTGACGAGAGGTGCATCACCTGCGGTAACTGCACAAAGGTCTGTAGCCAGGGGGCAAAGGTATTCCTTAAAACCGGTAACAGAGTCCTCAGGCTTCTTGAGAGCGATCAGAGAGTAGCAGCCATCGTTGCTCCAAGTTTTCCTGCAGAATTTTCAGATATTCCTGACTATCGTCTTCTTGTGGGAATGATAAAATCGCTCGGATTTGAATTTGTCGGGGAGGTTGCTTTTGGCGCCGACCTTGTTGCTGACAGATACAAAAAACTTGTCTCGGATAACCATAAATATTATATTTCATCCGATTGTCCGTCAATAGTAAGTTACGTAAAGTTGTACCACCCGGAACTCGCTGACAATCTCGCACCCGTTGTTTCTCCCATGGTTGCCATGAGCAGGGTGTTCAGGGAGAAATACGGAAAGGATCTGCATATTGTTTTCATAGGGCCTTGCATTGCAAAGAAGGCTGAAAGTACCGAAGTTGATGAAGTCATAACCTTTACAGAGTTAAGGGAGTTATTCTTGGAAAAGGGCATTTCGCCTGAGAACGGTTCTCCTTCGGATTTTGATCCGCCAATTGGCGGAAGAGGGGCAATCTTTCCGGTCACCAGGGGTCTTTTGCAGACGGCGAAGATCAGCGATAATGCAATAACAGGTAATATTATTGCTGCAGAGGGAAGAACCGATTTCCAGGAAGCTCTTAAGGAATTCGAAGCCGGCCTGATTCAGAATCAGCACATGGAACTTCTCTGTTGCGAAGGATGCATTATGGGCCCCGGATTATCAAAAAACGGAAAGCAGTATAACCGCCGTGCGCTTGTGAGTTCTTATGCGAGCAGCAAGAGTGATTTTATCGATTCGGAAGAGTGGCAGGGCTCATTCAATGATTTTTTGGAAATTGACCTTTCCGTTCGTCATAAGGCCGAAGGTCATCATATTGAACCGCCCGACGAAAATGATGTTAATGAGGTGCTCGTGAGAATGGGTAAGAAAACAGCCAAGGATCTTCTCGATTGTGGCGCTTGTGGCTATGAAAGCTGTGTCGAGCATGCCATTGCAATCAAGCGGGGACTGGCTGAAGTAGAAATGTGTCTTCCATATACTATCGAGAAGCTGCATAAGTCGGTAAAGGAGCTTGCACTCTCGAACGAGAAACTCTCTTCGATGAAACAGGCCCTTAAGCAATCGGAGAAACTTGCACACATGGGACAACTTTCTGCAGGCATTGCCCACGAACTCAATAATCCTCTGGGAGTTGTAATAATGTACAGCAACATTCTCCTTGAAGAATCGGCAGATGACGATCCTGCACGAGAGGACCTTAAGCTGATAGTTGAACAGGCAGCACGATGCAAGAAGATTGTGGCAGGACTTCTTAATTTTGCCAGGAAAAACCAGGTAAACCATCAGTTGGCCAACATAAAGAAACTGGTTGATAATAGCCTTGAG
>CAIMVD010000024.1 GCA_903844815.1 uncultured Bacteroidota bacterium
ATGTAAAACTAATTGGAAAGTAATTAACGTTAAAAGAAGAGCGTTTAACCATTTTGTCGAAGGATTTAACAAAAAGAAAGGAAGACCAAAATTGATGAAAACAATAATATAATAAACATGATGATAGATTGTTTATTAAAAATTACTATTTTTGACCAATATATTGCGAAAAAGGGTATTTCCATAAAGATTCTATTCAGTTTAAAATATAGTTATTCTGATGATTAGATTATTTTTAAAATTAAGGTGGATTGAATGTTATTGGATGGTTTACTGCAACCGTTCAATTTATAAATATTAAATAAAACTGGTAAATTATGCCATTATTATCCAATATTAGAATAAAAATAGCAATTGTTTTCTTATTAAATTTTGCTGTCTGTTCAGCTCAGAAAATAAACTTTGAACATTTAAGTGTTGAGCATGGTTTGTCTCAACTCTCAGTAATGAGTATTTATCAGGACGAATTTGGACGTATGTGGTTTGGTACTCAAGGAGGATTAAGCTGTTATGATGGTTTCAGATTCAAATCATTTCTTCCCAACGAATCAACTAATTCAATTCCAGGCAATATAGTTGAATACATAACAGGCGATAAAAAAGGTTCTATATATTTTACCTGTGAATCTAAGTTTGTGAAGTATGATATGGTTTCAGAGCACTTTACAACTTTTGACCTAAAAAACGTCATGTATATATCCAAATCAAATGACATACTTTGGATTTTAACAAAATCTACTATTTATCAATACGATTTAATTAACTATAAACTGAAACGGTATTCAGAACTTCCCAAAAATAATTTTTATACAGCTATTTACGAAACAAAAAATGGCAAATTACTTATTGGATCCACCACCGCATTGTATCTTGTTAGTGATGTAAATAATTTTATTCCATTGTTGAATAATACATGTGTTCATTCAGTGTTTGAGGATAGCAAAAAGAATATATGGGTTGCAACTCGAAACAAAGGATTATTCCGAACTGATGAAAATCTAATTAAATTTAACGCATATCAGCATCTACAAAATGACAATACAACTCTCTCCATTGACTATGTAAGAACTGTTTGTGAAGACGGAAATGGTACAATTTGGGTTGGAACATTTGCCGGGTTAAATAAATTAGATGGCAACACCGGTAAATTTACATGTTATACTCATTCTTCGTTTTTTCCCAAAAGTATAAGTCATTCATCTGTATATTCTATGCTTTGCGATGATCAGGGGACAATGTGGGCTGGAACATATTATGGGGGTGTTTCCTATTTTAATCCTGATATAAATGTATTTAATTTTTATTCACTTGAATCAGTAAATGCTAAAAGTATCAGTTTCCCTTATGTGGGTAAGATTGTTGAAGATGAAAAGAACAACTTGTGGATTGCGACAGAGGGTGGAGGACTAAATTATTTAAATCGTCAGACGGGAATTGTTACACAGTTAATTAAGAGTAATTCCGAACATGTGTTCAAAAATATTAAGGCACTTTTGTTTGATAAAATAAACAAAAAATTATACATTGGTTATCATGAAGGAGGCTTAGACATAATGGATACCAAAAATCAGAACATAAAGCATTATCCACTCAGAATTGGAAATGAAATCAATGAAAGTATTGTATATTCATTAGGCATTTATAACAATACACTGTATATTGGTCTCTTTAGCCGTTTAGTCACAATGTCAACAAATTCCAATTCATCACCCGAATTTAATGACAATGATATCATCTTGGAATATTCAAAACAGCGATTCTTTGATTCCAGAGGTAATTTGTGGTATCATCCATATGGGAGGCCGTACATCAGCCGATATAACATGATAACTAAGAAAACGGATAATTTCAAATATTTATTTGATAATAATAATGATAATAATCATTCCATAATTGTTAGTTCAATTATGGAAGATCAAGATCATAATATTTGGTTTTCAACGTTGGGGTCCGGTATTTTCTTAATAAAACAGAACAATAAATTAATTAATTATAGAGCACAAACAGATGGGTTACTTAGTAACTATTGTTATGCTCTTGCTCAGTCAAAATATGGTGATATTCTTATTTCAAACAGAAATGGTTTATCGAGATTTAATAAAAAAACAAATAATTTTAAAAATATAAAGTTGAGTGATGGAGTTCCTTTGACATCAATAAATGATGGTTGCGGTTTATTCGTAGCTTCAAATGGTGAAATATTTTGGGGTGGGGTCAACGGTTTAGTATCCTTCTATGAACAACAAATTAGTAATCTATCTAAACCTACAAATATCTATTTTTCAGAAATAGATGTCAATAATAAAAAGGTAAATACTAATGACGCTTCACGCATTTTGGATAAATCATTGTTATATTCAAAAAGCATTAAATTGAAGAGCACCGATTCAAACATAATTATTTATTTTTCCACATCAAATCATATTAAAGAAAATGCAGTTGAATATGAATATTCCCTTGATGGTGTTAATGATCAGTGGCTGAAATGTACTGATAATAGAGTTTTATTGACAAATCTTTCTAGTGGAGAGTATAAATTAACGGTTCGTGGTAGAAGTCTGAACTCTAATCTATTTACGAATACAATTGAATTGACAATTAATGTTTTACCTCCATTTTATGCTTCAAATTTCGCATTATTTATTTATTTATTGCTTATAATAACCGCAAGTCTTTTTGGCATTCGATTTTATAAACGCGATTTTATTCTTAAAACATCACTAGAATACGAGAAAAAAGAAAATTCAAGGATAGAGGAAGAGAATCAATCCAAACTTAGATTTTTTACTAATATCTCACACGAGTTCCGAACCCCTATTACGCTCATAGTTGGTCAAATAGAATCATTGTTTGGGAAAAAAGAAACATTAACAACCTCTTCGAAATTAGTGTCGATATACAAAAATGCAACAAAATTGAACAACTTATTAACCGAATTGCTGGATTTCAGAAAACAAGAACAAGGATTCTTGAAAATAAAAGTTGATAGAATTAATATAGTTGAGTTCGTACGTGAAATATACATGGCATTTAATGATTTTGCATTTGTTCATAAAATCACCTATCAATTTAATTGTTCTGAAACAGATATTCAAGTATGGTTTGATCCCTTGCAACTACAAAAGGTGTTTAATAATTTGCTGTCAAATGCCTTTAAATTCACAAAAGCAGGAGGTCATATTTCAATTTCCATAGAACCAAGGTTAGAAAATCTAGAGATAAGAGTTTCAGATACCGGTGTCGGGATTCCACAGAAGGATATTGACAGTATTTTTAATAGCTTTTATCAAGCAAATAATGATGAGTATTTTGGTGGAACAGGTATTGGTCTGGCATTAGCTAAAGGAATTGTTGATTTACATGGCGGACAATTAAGTGTTAAAAGCGAGTTTGGGAACGGTTCTGATTTTATTGTAATTTTAAAGTATGGTGATGCACACTTAAGCCCTGATCAAAAAATTGATGAAGGTCAAAAAAGAGCATTTGTGACAATTGACAACGTAGGATTACCGGATGACATTTTCTTTTCTCAGGTTTCAGCAGAATTTCTCAATACATCCAATGAAAAAAATTATTCTATATTAATAGTGGAAGATAACGAAGAAATAAAACAATTGTTAGTTTCGGCATTTAATTCTTTGTATAACGTTGAATCTGCAAGTAATGGTAAGGAAGGATTTGATAAGGCTGTGGCTCTTCAGCCAGACATCATTTTAACGGATGTTATGATGCCTCAAATGTCAGGTTCTGAAATGTTAACAAAGTTGAAGTCAACTATTGATACATGCCATATTCCAATAGTTATGCTTACTGCTAATACTTCCGAACAGTATATGATTCAAGGATTACAGTTTGGAGCTGACGATTATATTACAAAACCATTCAACATGAAGCATTTGATAATACGGTGTAACAATCTTGTCAGGAATCGTAAAATGTTACAGGAGAAATATACCAATCAAAAAATTAACTCAGTTGAACTTGTTGCAAACAATACAATCGATCAGGGTTTTATTGAAACAATAAATCACATTATCGAAGACAATTTAGATCAAACAGGTTTCACAGTAGATAGAATAGCTGCAAGTATGAATGTGGGTCGCAATAAAATTTATAGTAAGATTAAAGGCATTACTGGACTTTCACCGAATGATTATATTCAAAAATATAAGCTTCAAAGAGCTTCTTTTTGGCTTACAAATAATCCGGAATTTAATATTTCTGATATTACTTACAAGTTAGGATTTGGAAACCCTCATTATTTTAGCAAATGTTTCAAAGAAATGTTTAATGTAGCTCCATTGACTTATAGAAAAAATAAGGGGATTGAAAAGAAATAATTTATTAAAAAAAAATCAGTTGTTAAGCCATTCATTCTTTGTAAACTAAACTAGTTTTACTACTTACAGAGTCTGTTAGAATTTAACTTACAAGTTCTGGTTTTCAAATAAACTCATATCACATGTCATCCCATTTCGTTGACGGTTAGAACAAAATCCAAATTTGTTTACCTAACACTTATAGAAGTATAATATCTTATCGAATGAGTTATATTGTTTTTTTTTATTTTAATTCAGGAATATATGTCTTAATTTGTACCTTTTTTAGAGTCAAATTGTTTATTTGATATTTTGATAATAAAAAGGGTATGATAAGGAAATATCTTACATTAATTAGATACGTATTTTTGTATCGAAAATCGAACATTTACGTATTTATTAAAAAACAAACAATTTAAAATTATCAAAATGAAAAAAATTACTTTATTTTTTGCACTTATGTGCAGCTTGTCGATTTTTTCGGCAACAACTTATCTGGTTCAATTAGGCACTGGAGCTACATGGCGCACACCAGTAACAGATGAAACTATGGTAGACTTATCCACAATAAATGCTGGTGTAGCAGCCTCTTTTAATGCATGGTTTACCGATAAAAGTTTAGCAACTCCTCTTTTTTCAGGTACTACTTTCGTTTCAGGCGATCAGGTTTGGGTAATTAATGGAACTTATTACTTAACTGCAACTGTAATACTCAAAGCGGGTGTTGCCATCTATGGTGGATTTGCGGGAACTGAAAAGACATCAGATGGTGTTACGGGAAGAGCAAAAGTATCTGGCGGCAA
>CAIMVD010000025.1 GCA_903844815.1 uncultured Bacteroidota bacterium
CCACCTGATTGAAAGACTTGTACTATTCTCTGATTCAACGGTAACATATTTCCAGATGGCAAGCGAATCCTGCCTGATGAAGATCACATCCTTACCCTGCCGGATTACAAGGGCCTCTTTTGGGACTACCAACCGGTCGGGTACAGGTTTACTGAACTGAACCTCCATTGTCTCGTCGAAGAAAACAGAGCAGAGGTTTTTGTAGTTCTGGCTCGGGTTCCACTGTTTCGTCTCGAGGTTTGCAACAACCCCGTATATTGGAGAATAAATACAGGTGTTATTGTAGTTTTATTCAGCCATGGAGAGCAGTTATTGCATCATAAGTATCAAGCGATGCAGGATTCCAATTTTAAGATAAAAAACTTTTGTATCTTTGTAATGAGACAATTGATGAATGAAACAAAGGGTTTATATTGATACATCGGTTATTGGAGGTTGTTTTGATCTTGAATTTGAAGAATGGTCAAAAAGGCTGTTTGACGATTTTATATCTGGCAGAAAAATTGCCGTAATTTCAGATATTACCCTTGATGAATTAACAGATGCTCCGCAATTTGTTCAGGATAACTTCTCAACTATCCCTGAAAGCTCTATGGAAATTCTGACATCTGATGAAGAATCAAGGTTACTTGCCGATAAATATATAACTGAGAAAGCTGTTTCTTTTAAGTTCTACGAAGATGCACTACACATTGCCATTGCAACAATAAATCAGGTAAGTGTACTTGCAAGCTGGAACTTTAAACACATTGTAAATCTCGATCGAATTAGAATGTACAATTCCGTAAATCTCAAAAATGGATTTTCGATACTCGAAATTCGAACACCCAGGGAAATTCTAAAACCAGATGACAATGAAAAGTAAAAGAGAATTTGATGCTGTTAAAATGATGCGTGATATCAGAGAAAAACGTCATACGGAATATCAGAATGATCCTCAATCAAGAGAAAAGAGATTAGCTGCTATCAGAAAAAAATATGCTAAGAAATTAACAAGTCAAAAAGCCGCCAGTCAATAACAATGCAAAAAACCAATGTCTGGCATTTCAGGCAAACGAAGCATTGCACTCCGCATAAAAATAATCCAGGCTCCATCCGCTTTCCCGAGACCCTGTTTTGCCCTTGTAAGCTGAGTTTTATAGTCGAAGTCGTCGATAACAGCCATCAGGTCGCCTGCTTTAACCTTTTGTCCGTTTTGAATCTTTAACTCTTTTATAATTCCGTTAATCTTAAACGGAACAACAGCTTTCTCGGAAGATGATACTTTGCCGTTGGTTATCAGGGGTTGCAACGCACTCGGGACGAAGCACCATTCAAGGCTTGGTGGTTGAAGTTTGCCCTGCTTTGACATCCTAAGCCTTGGCGAAGAATGGCGCCCCAATGGGTGAAATTTGTTATTATTTCTCTTTATTGTATCTTTGGGGAAATTAGATGATAAACAGAATACTTCTTGTTAACTCTCTTATAATAAATATCAAAATGGAACACCTTGAGAATAAAACATTACACCTGCCCATTCTTATAGAGCAGGATGAAGATAATGTTTATATAGTTAGTTGTCCGGTTTTCAAAGGCTGCCACTCATACGGTAAAACTGTTGATGACGCTCTGTTTAATATCAGAGAAGTAATTGACATGTGCCTGGATGAAGAGAAGGAACATATTCATGGGATCAACCGTTTTATTGGTTTCAGGGAAATGGAAATATCTGTAAGTAAAGAAGCCATTTAATTAAAGCAAATGCCGCAACTGCCAAATATTTCAGGCAAAGAATTTACAAAATTCCTCCTTTCAATAGGATTTATTCTCGTACGTGTTAATGGATCACATCACCGTCTCAAACATCCCGATGGCCGTATTACAACCGTACCAGTCCACAAAAGATCTGCCTAAAGGGCTTTTGCGTAAAATAATCCGGGAAGATTTAGATTTGGACTTGGATGAATTCCTGAATATCTATAAATAATCAAACGATTTTTATTCTCAACTATATTCAGGACTCAAAGATATTAATTCTATCGCTTTGTTAAAAATCCGGACTTTCTCAACCACTATAATTAACTATGAAAAAAACGGCTAAACAAATACTGACATACTTGACTATTATTTTTGCATTACTTAATTGTACCTTAAAAATTAGTGGACAAGATACTTTAAATGTGAAATGTAAAAAAAATTCTGTTTATGTGGACTTTGCAACATTAAAATTTATAGGGATGTCTTCTATCAATTATGAACGCGTCGTTTTCGATACAAAACATTTCAAGATGCTTGTAAATACCGGCATTGGAGGTTGGTACTTTACTACCATATCAAAATGGTACTATGGTAACTCTATACCTCTTAGTATAAATAATCTGATAGGTAAAAACAATAACTATTTTGAGGTTGATCTAGGCGTAAGATATACCTCATTTAGTAAACGCTCTGATAAAGATTTATCTTCTCTTTTTCCAATCTTCAACCTCGGATATAGGTACCAAAGACCTAATGGTAAGGGTATGATATTTCGTTCATTTCTAGGATTAAGTGGTATTGGCATCGGATTAGGAAAGGCTTTTTAGTAATCCACAAATACATAATAAATAAATTTAAATTAAGAAATAATGAAAAAAAATCTTATAATAACAGTATTGTTCATCATAGGTGTAATCTCTTTAATATTTTTTATTCCACGTTCAGGAGAAGAAAAAAATGTTCAGTGTTCTTCTAATTTTAAGCTTATCGTAAAGTTTGAAAATAGCATTGATAATGGTAAAAG
>CAIMVD010000026.1 GCA_903844815.1 uncultured Bacteroidota bacterium
CAGAAAATATCGCCCTGAGGTGATTCGTCGACGAAACTATCCCATTGATCGTAGTAGTCTGATGTCAGGAATTTAACTTCCATTTATTTAAAATATGTAACAATTTTACTGATGAAGCTCTTATGATAAAGATCGGAGGTATCCTTCCCTGTAAGTTCGTAAAATATTAAATCTGTGTAATTCAGAAACCGGAACGGGGTGTTTTTTATAATTGACATCATTGTTTTTCTTCCCTTTTCTCTTAGTTTCAGTTTAAAACATAAATTCACAACGACTTTATAATGCACAAAGTAAAGTTTAGGATATTTCATCAGTAAATCATTGTGCTTTGCGAGGATTTTTTCACGCAGCTGAAGTCTTAAAAGGTTGTTGCTTTCGTTTGTAAGCTGAGAGGTTTCATGCTGATGGAGTTTTACCAGAACCTCCGGGATGGTTTCAAATTCAAATTTCCCGGCCAGTCGGAACAGGTATTCGGTATCCTGTCCTGTAGTAATCGACTCATCATAGAGTCCGACTTCATCAATGCATTCTCTCTTTATGCAAACCCCATAACCGTTTCCAATTGAAGTTGCAGCCACAATACCCTCCTCCTTGTTGCTGAAAGAGGATGGCCATATTTTCGTAGAAAGCAATTTTTCTCCGGTTGCAGTGTCCTTAATCCTCGAGACTCCTGTCCAGATAAATCCAATCTCTTTTTTTGAATTTGAAAACCGGTAAAGCATTTTATCGAGGAAGACCGGAAGGTATTCATCATCGTCATCAAGGAAAAGAATGTATCGCCCTCTGGCAATATTTAACCCGGAGTTATAACTGGCTCCGGCTCCACTTCTTGTATCGTGTTGTATAAAGATAATCCGCTTGTCATCAATACCTTTAACAAGCTCCTCTGTCTCCTTGTTTCCTGCATCGTCCACTATAATATGTTCATAGTTGGTATAGCTCTGATGCAGAACGCTTTCGATAGTCCTCCTTAACAGCAGCGGCCTGTTGCATGTTGGTGTAATAATTGAGAAGACAGGTTTATTTTCTGACTGCATAATTGTCAGTATATTTTGTTTTGAAAAGATTTTTAAAAATTAAATGGTTTAGAAACAGTTTGATTTTAACTTTTTTTTCAAATCTGGAAAAACGTTTGTATATCAAAGGGTAATCGGAATATAATTTTTTATGGCGATTAAAAATAATGCAGTTAGAAATATCAGCCTTTAAGCGGTCTGATTTCCTTTTACCAGATCGTGACTCAGCAGGGTTCTTATAAGTCCTGTAATAAAACGATGCATCCTTTATTTTCCGGACTTCACGCCCCAGACCGATGATCCCAAGCCACAGGTCCCAGTCCTCCATACCGTAAAGTAATTCATCTGAATAGCCGCCTGCCTTTTCCCAATCTTCTTTCCTGAAGAAAGCCAGCGAAATAATACGGTTTTGGATAAGCATCGCCTCCCTTGAATACTCACCGGTTTCAATTCGTCCGTTTCCAGCCCCAATAAGTTCTGCATCACAATATACTATTCCTGTATTCTCATCATCGCAGAGGATTTTAAAGGCTTTTTCAAGTAAAGAAGGTCCAGCCATGTCATCTGCATCGAGGTTCATAATAATCTTTGCCTTTGCATTCATTATTGCGGTGTTCCTTGCAGCAGCAGGCCCATTATTCTCTGTATGGATTATTCTGACTTTTTCGTGACTTATCGAGTTTAATATTCTGGCAGTATCATCAGTCGATCCATCGTTTACTATAATCACTTCATAATCATCAAAGGTTTGACTTAACACCGATTCCAGCATTTCACCAATGAATCTGCCATGATTATAACATGCAGTTACAACTGATATTTCAGGAGCTTTGTTCATTTTTGAGTTAATCCTTATGTATCTGCCAGTCAGGCGTTAAGAATAACAAACCGGTCCTTCTGGTAAGGTTACGGTTAACCAGCTGGTTTTCCACGTCAAAGGTAATGGCATTTTCAATTTCGTCGAAGCTTTCATATTTATGATTAAGGATCTGACTGATCACGGAAACGGAGATGTTGTATTTTCCGGGATAGAACCTTATGTCATTAATAGTTATTGAGATATGTTCGCTACCCTCAACTTCGATAAGGCCAAATCCCGAATCAGAATCAAACATGCTGGTGATTGTTTCCCCGAAAGAATTCAGAATATCGACGACAATCTTCACATTTCTGACCTTTACAGGTGCTTCAAGCCACAGGTGGATATGAAGGTCGTCCCTCATAAGGAAAGTACCCTTTACCTGTTCATCGCTGTTTCGTAATTCTATTCTTGTTAGCCTGACAATTCCTGATCCCTTTCTTTCCGATATTAATGTCAGATCGGTTGTCCCTGGCGAATCTCCGTCGCGGAACGAAGTATATTCTGTGATGACGTCATTTACATTTCCAATGCTGGTGATTTCTCCCTGGCTTATCAGCATGCACCTTGAGCAGAGCTGGCGAACGGCAGCCAGGTTATGGCTGACGAAGATTACTGTTCTTCCGTTCTTAGAAAGGTCATTCATTTTTACCAGGGATTTCTTCTGGAATTCCGCATCGCCAACCGACAGCACCTCATCGACAAGGAGTATTTCCGGATCGAGGTGGGCAGCAACTGAAAATGCAAGGCGGGCCCACATACCCGTTGAATAATGTTTGATGGGTGTGTTAAGGAATTCCTTTACCCCCGCAAATTCAACTATCTCGTCAAAATGGCGGTCTATCTCCCGTTTCTTAAGGCCAAGAATTACCCCGTTAAGGTAGATGTTTTCTCTGCCCGTCAGCTCCGGATGGAAACCCGTTCCAACCTCCAGGAGGCTTGCTACCCTTGCGTTTATCCTTCCCTTTCCGCTTGTTGGTTTTGTAATTCTTGAGAGGATCTTAAGCAGGGTGGTCTTTCCGGCTCCGTTATTTCCTATAACTCCCATTGTCTCTCCCTGTTCCATGCTGAACGATATGTCGCGGAGTGCCCAGAATTCACGTTTTTTTCTTAAAAAATCCAGCGATGTCAGGCTTTCGCGAAGAGTTTGGTAACCCTGGGAACTCGCAGGTATGAGGAATTTTTTCGAGATGGATTCTATTTCTATTACAGGCTTCATAGCAGGTCAGAATAAGATGATTCATTCCTCCTGAAAAGGGTCAGTCCGGCGACAAGCAAGAATACCGTCATCAAAGTGCCGGGGAAAATAGCCTGCCAGTTGGCAGGGTTACCTGTAATTGCGGCCCTTGCAAGGGTCACGGCACCGGCCAGGGGATTCAGGGATAAAACTATCCTTAGAGAATCAGAGCTTAAGAGAGCGAGCGGATATACAACCGGTGAAACAAAGAAGAAAGCCTGCAGGAAGAAGGGCATTACATACCTGAAATCCCTGTATCTTATCGTCGCAGCAGAAACAATGAGTCCGATTCCGAAGGAAGCCGCCATTGTAATCATGATACTCAGGGAGAATAAACCGGCGAATCTCGGTAAGCTGACATCAATTTGGTAATATAAAATCAGAAGAACGAGCAGGAAAAGTGTCACCACAAAATCAAAAAGAGCAGTCAGTGCAGCGGATGCCGGTATGATTATCCTTGGAAAATAAATCTTCTTGATTATATTGGCATTAGAGATCATGCTTTCGCCTGCTCCGCTAATTCCCGACGAGAACAATCCCCAGAAAACAAGACCGGAATAGGCGAAAAGAGGATAGGGGATATCCAGTTCTGCCGGCTTCATCACTTTGAGCCAGATTACAGTGAAAATAGCCATAAGGGCAAGTGGCTGAAGTACGACCCAGGCGAGGCCAAGAAAGGTCTGTTTGTATTTGACTTTGATATCGCGCCATGTCATGAACAGGAAGAGTTCCCTGAAATGCCAAAGCTCCCTGAAGTCAAATGTAAGCCACCCCGATGGTTTTATCTCATATCCTGCCATAATGCACTTTCGCTAGTTTATTCCGCGGGCATAACGGTTTTTTATGATCCCGTTCTTTCTCAGGAATCGTAACACCGAATTGCGCAAAATACGCAACTTTATTGTTCCGTTTTTAAGAATGCCGAATATCATCCTGTTTTTCCTTAACAAATTCCTTATTGCTCCCGAAACGGGATTCCTAACAACAATTGTAGTCTCATCCTGAATGGTTGAAAGGAACAGGGGATCACTGAAAACGCAGGGAGGCTGCAGGAGCATCGTCCGTATGCCAATTGCTGCCGAATTGCCAAGATAGACATCGATTGGCGCCTTAACAGGATAAGCATTATCAAGCAATTGCTGTGCTGCCTCACAGGTAATTATGTACCCGTGTGAACCGTAGGGAAGTTCAAACGGTTCGCCAATAAAATATCCGTCGATTCCTGAGAGTGGTGTTTTCCTGCCAATAGCCGCATCGGATGAACATTCTGATCTGTGTCCGATATACAGAAGGTCACATAATCCCGTATTATTCTCAATTGCCTCAAGCAGATTCCCGAAACCGGAAGAATATACATTGTCATCCTCAACGATGCAGGCCTTCGGGATCATCTCATCGATTATTTGTCGGTAGATTTTCAGGTGGCTTAATGTGCATCCGATCTCCTCCTTCCTCAGGTATCGCGAATAGATACCTGTTTTGAAAATGCCAAAATCATTATTGTTCCGGATATCATCATCATTCAGAGCACTACCGTCGACAGCCTCAGTTAGCCTATATTTAACTCCGGCCTGTTCAAGCTGGCGATGGGTATTCTCCCTTCTGTCAGAAGAGCTCTTCAGGCTGATTACGAATACAGGTACGCTCATTTTTTATCCTTAAATATACCAGCAGGTTGCTTTTTTTATAAAAATACCAAAAAACATTGATGCGGACCGGAGTATTATTTTGAAAAGCAAAAAAGGAGGTTGAAAATCATTTACTTTAGGGACTGAAAACATGTTTGGACAACTATTTAATTACCCGGTTATGACACAAAACAGACGGCAGTTTATTGCAACAACAGCAATGGCAGGAGCTTCAATACCCTTTGGTTCCTCGCTGGTTTCAAATTTGGTATCCGGCAAAGAAAAAGGTTTTGGAGTCAGATTGTTTTCAAAACCCCTCGACAGGTATGAAACAACTTTTATGTGTGAGTGTATCAGGGAGGCAGGTATAGGCGGAATCGATCTAACAGTAAGGGCCGGAGGAAAAATTGAACCGGCATCAGTGGAAACCCTTTTACCTCAGTTTGTTGAAAAGGCAGTCAGATACGGAATTAAAACCGACATGATGGTTACCGGTATTCTTTCCGCTTCAGATCCCTTTACCGAAAGGATTCTGAAAACAGCTTCCTCACTTGGAATCAGTCATTACAGGCCCGGCTGGATGACTTACGACCTTAAATCGGGTGTAAGGGAGTCGATTGCAAAATTCAGGTCATCACTTTCTGATATTGACAAGTTAAACAGAAAATATAATATCAGCCTTAGCTATCAGAACCATAGCGGTACCACGATTGGTGGACCAGTATGGGATCTCGATGAACTAATGCGTGATTTTTCGCCTGAATTCACAGGCATTCAGTACGATGTAAGGCATGCAATGATTGAGGGCGCCGGTTCATGGCCCTTAGGGCTGAATCTGGTTGCCCCTCATATCAACACCCTTGCGATTAAAGACTTTACATGGAAGAGCATAAATGGCAAGCCACAGGTCGAAAACGTACCTCTTGGAGAGGGAGTTGTCGACTGGGACCTGTATTTCACTACTGTAAAAAGTCTTAAAATATCCGTACCGGTCACCCTGCATGTTGAGTATCCTCTTCTTGAAAAAGGAGAAGAAAATTTGTCACTGCCGGAACAGAAGTCTATAATTGTAAGAAAACTAAAAAAGGATTATGATTTCCTCACTTCAAACCTGCTGCGTTACGGATTGACCTGATATGACCTAATCAAAGCACTTTTGGTTTCCGGCCTATGAGAAGTTTTTCTTACATCAGTTCTCCTACGAAGCATTTTTATGCCATTTTAGACCTATAGTCACAGACAATAATTCTTTTAAATTTTGTCAAAGAGTGTAGCCTGAACAAAAGTGGCTTTAAAGTTAGATATACTGTCCGAGTTAATTAATCTGTTAATTTCCTGATAATCTTTAAGATGGTATGCTTGGTGTAGTTTCCTGGCTAAATCTGATGGTATAGAGTCGATAATTGGGACTCTGAGCTTTTTTATATTTTGACTTTGCCACCTGATATAGCCCCCATTCATTTTATTTCCCAGTTCATCAAGTTGATTTCTGACAAATTCAGACATTAGTGTTGATGCCAGTAGCACAAGTTTTTCATATGATCGACCTGTAATATAATATAAGTTGTGATGAGGATAGTAGTGTCCCTTGTCTATAAATAAGTAAGAATTGCCTGATATATCAGGTAGAATGATTTTATCTTTAGTTAAAAGAGCTGGGCTTATTCGATCAATAGTTTTATACCATTTATTCGGATCCTTTTTGGCAATGTGTCTTTTTATAAGTTCCTCTTTACAATTATTGAAGTAATTCTTAGCTTTTGGGAAGTGATTTAGATTTATTAAATCCCCATTTTCAGCAAATGGGTTTAATAAATATTTACCAGACCAATTTAATTTATTACCTCTGAGATCTTTAGAGGTCAAAATAGGCAGAAGTAATTCATTTTCCACCATATTTCGAAAGTTTTCATTAATATAGAATTTGTCAGCACCAGTAGCAACTCCAATCCCTATTTTGAATCCCTGGTTTTCAATAGTGTCAATATGTTTTTCACATCCCTCACCTGCATAACTTATTGAGAACCAGTTTCTGGCAATTTGAGTGTTTAAAACTCTGGTTGATGATGGATACATCTCTAAATCCTTTAATTCTTCAATGTTCTTAATTTTAATGTATTTTGGCGTAACTTTTTCATCTGATTTGCTTATTGTAGTAATTGCAGGGTAAGCAAGCACATCTTCCTCGAACGGACAAGTTCCCTCTAAATCAATAACCTCATTAAGAGAAAAGTTTTGTCCAATTAATTTCCTTAAAGAAAACCCATATTGATTTTTTAACCAGCGATTTGAACAAATAAATGATAATATTCCATCTTGCTTTAGAACCAGAAGACTTTTTTCATAGAACGCTATATATAAATCGCTTCTATGAGTAAAGGTTTTAAAGTATGATCTATACAATTTTTTCTTGGAATCAGGGATATTCTCATGACGTACATAGGGAGGATTACCTACAATTATATCACAAGGGTTGACATCTGCCAGAAGATAATCCTCAGTCCTAATAAGTTCAGCCGGCAAGTTCACAGATAAATCAATCAGCAGTTTATTAATCCTGGCAGATAGTAAACCAGTCATTTGGTTATCTATCTCATAAAAAGTAATATTTTTCAGGGATTCCTGAAAACTAAAATTGAAGTTTACTGAAGACTCAAATAGTCTCTCAATTATTGGAATTGCGAAAGCACCGTCTCCAGCAGCTGGCTCAATAACCCTCTTTTTGCTTAGGTCAATCGTTGGAACATATCCAATTCTATCCAGCATTTTTTCAACTACAAGGGGTTTAGTTAGGACTAGCCCATGTTGATTTCCATTTGATCTGTTGCCATATATCATAATGGAAACTCTTTTAGTTTTCCTATAATGAATCCTATATAAGATGAAATAAAAGACTCAAATGAAACATCTTCAACAGGACAGCTAAAAGTCATCTTTTTATTTGAGCAGATAATTGCCGTGGCAGAGTAATGCCGTTCCTGAATTAATTTCTGGCAAAAAAGAATGTATCGGTCAATATAGCTGGTTTTAATAAATTCGGGTCGGACTTTGAAATATGGTTCATGTAGTTTTACGCTGTTCTGAGATTTAGGGGTTTCTTCAACGAGAATTAAATATCCAAGCCAGGGTGGGAGGTTTTGTGGAAAACCATTCTCTCTGAAAGCTGTCCATAAATCTACAGCACTGCCCAGAGCTTCTTCAGTTCTGTTATTGAAATTATTACCGAATGAGCCAACCTGTGACTTTAACTCAATTACTGCGATAAGTTTATTTTTCGGTGAAATAATTAAGAAATCCCAGTCTTTAGATGGACGAAAGTAGCCCGGCAGGTTATTCCCTTTGGTAAATATACAGGATTCAGGGATACCCAAATCTTTTGAAACCTGAACCAGCAAATTAATAAATCCATCAAGTTGTTTACCTCCAGTAACTGAACTCCTGTTTCCCTGATCAGATTTCTTTTTTACTTTCGACTGACTATCCCTGGTTTTCCAGAACTGCTTAACAGCTTTTGCAAGGAGTATATTGTATTTTTCTATCGGGAATTTATCCATAAAAAAAATCTTAATATTAAAGAGTAAAGTTAATGCCAAAATTCAGTAAAAAGATTTTTATTTAGTATGTAATTCTTCACTTTTCCAAATCAAAATCTGATATTCTTTTTATGTAATCCGATGATTGCAGAACTTTATTCTTTAAATTTTCAGCCAATCCGGGATTTTCTTTTAGCCAGTTTTCGATTATCTGCCAGACATCTTTTGTATTATATCCCCTGAAAGTAGCGTCGAGCCACGATTTCGGGAAGAAGATATCACCCGTCTTTTGTATCTCAGGCAAAAGGTCAAGCGAAGCCTTAAGGTATTTTATTGACCACGACGAACGAAGAGGGTGGTTAAAGTACTGCAAGGCCTCTGTAACCCAGGGTTCCGGCCTGCGGTTTGCCGGATCCGACAGACTAAGGAAGAAAGAATACCTGACTAAGGTGTCGGGTGATACGGCTCTCTTCATAAACCTGAACTTTGCAAGCCTGTCACGATTCTTTATCCTATCTTCCTGGGCAGCAATGATGCTGTCGGTGTTATTGTTGCCCCGCACAGCAAGTTCGAATGCCATTGTCATATAATCGGGTTCGTCAAACTTAATGCCTTTTATTGTACTCTTGTTGCTCCAGACATTGAAAAGATATCTGACCGCTTCACTCGTTGATGCTGCCCGAACGTACGTCCAGTAAAGAGGCTTTTTCTCTTCATCCTTTATTTCATCTGACGAGATAAGCTTCAATATGACTGTTTCGAGCTGACTGCCATTTTCCCTTCGCTGATCAAAGGTGAGAAATCTCCACCAAACCATTTCAAGGTTACCCAGCAGATACTGTCTTATTTGCGGCTCTTTCTCTTCGGATATTTTTATGAGGATATAGGAATAGTACTTATCAGAAGGAATCTCTCCGTTCATAAAAATCTCATTAAGCATCACGTACCATGAGGCCCGCGCAAGATTATTCTTTATGGAAGTTGTGTCGTTAAGTAGGATCTGAAATGAAGCAGAGTCGGGATAAAATGTTCCGTAACCCAAGCCGTCGCTGTTGGGAAGTATCCAGCCTTTGAACATTTTATCATGAAGTGATTCGATACTGAGAGTATCGGTTTTCATTTCAGCTTTATTACCGTTTTTATTCTCAAAAGAATCGCCTGCAAGGCTGAACTGCATTCCAAGTGCTGCGTACAGCTGATTTTTGCCTGATTGCCGGATTTGATAATTTTTTATTTTACCTTCATCATCCAGGGTAACAGATGATTTAATATCAGGCATTCCGGCTTTTTCAACCCAGCTGTTGCTCCATTTTGCAAGATCCCGTTCAGTTAAAGGGTCCAGTATGTTTATCAGATCGTTCCAGTCGGCATTACCATAGCTGTATTTTTCAAGGTACTGCCTGATCCCCATCTTAAAAGGCTCGGAGCCCGTCTGAAGTTCGAGCTGCATCATCATGACAGGCGCTTTATGATAGATGATATCGCCATACAGGGTTCCTGCAAATAAAAGATTATTAAGATTCTGCCGGATCGGATTTGCTCCGGGAGTTCTGTCGATGGAATATGAACGCGGGTAATGAGATAGAAGAAAACCCAGGGAATGGTCAATTTCAGGGTACTGGGGATTTACGATTTTGTCGGCCATGAATCCGGCAAATACCTCCTTCATCCATACATCGTTAAACCACTTCATTGTTACAAGGTCGCCGAACCATTGATGCGATACTTCATGAGCAATGAGGTTTGCCCTGCTTAGTCTCTGGTTTACCGAAGGGTTCTCATTGAGGAACATCGGAGAATCGCGGTAGTAGATGGCTCCGGGATGTTCCATTCCACTGTACTGAAAGTCAGGAATAAGTATGATGTCGAGCTTTTGAAAAGGGTACTTTATTCCGGTGTAATCTGTTAGCCATTCCAGCGACCGGAAATGGGAAGTGAATATTGCATCTATGTTTCGTGATACACTTAATGAATCGTTTTCACGATGGAAAATTGAAATTCTTCTGCCGTTTTCAGCACGGCTTAAGGTATCGAACCTTCCTGCGGCAAAAGCAAAAAGGTAGGTGCTTATTGATTTTGTTGGCCCGAATGAAATTGTTTTCACCGAATCATTAATCGTAGAGTTTATTACCGGCCCGTTCGATACTGCCTGCCATCGGGCCGGGAGGTCGAGGGTAAGGTTGTAAACCGACTTAAGATCGGGCTGGTCGAAACAGGGAAATACCGTTGAAGCCCTGTCGGGGACGAAGAGGGTATACAGGAATTCCTCTTTCCTGTTAAGGGAACCTTCTCCTGCAGTGAACTCAATAGTTATTCTGTTACTGCCCTGTTTGATTTTGTTTCCGGGAATAATAATGTGGCCATTGGCGAAACTATAATCAATGAGCTTGTCGTCAACAAAAACTCCCCTGATATTCTTTTCATTTTCCCTGAAATCGATTACAATATTTTCCCTTCTTGCCGATTCAAATTCCAGATCCGCCTTTCCGGCAATAATTTCCGATTTTTCTTCCGGTATGGAAAAGCGCAGAGTATATTCAATATTGCTGATTAAGTTTTTTCTTCCGTTAGCAAGATCGAGCGACACCCCTGTTTCAGGAGTATTTCTGCATCCTGTTAAATAAAGGCTGGCCAGGATAATTGTCCTGATGACGTTTTTAAGTTGGTTATGGATCATCTTAATAATTAAATCAATTCCGAAGTCACTGTTTCCGTTTATAAAGGTACGTTTTTACCACTATAATTTTTTTCAGGAAGGAGGAATTTAAAACTACTCGGTTTTTAGATTGATCCTGGCCCGTGAAAAAGCACAATTAGTGAGCAGTGTAGGCCCATAATTATATCTGCATATGATAAATGTCATGTTTTAGAATACTGCTTAACTATGTCAATAACTTGTCAGGAGTCTACATTTGGTGTGGTAGTGATTGGTTAATACCTGAAAATGAGGCTGTGATGATTTTTATATTGATGATATTAAATATTTTATTTTGCTAAAAATTGTTCATGTAAACTGTTATTTTTACATCAAAATGTATAATAATAGGAGTTAAAGGTAAAAAGTTGGAAAACATCGGACAGGGATTTAGCAGAATTGCGGTTAAGATCGGAAGCAATGTCATAACGAAGACTGACGGGTCGCTTAATGAAGGGAGGATTTTGCGTCTTGTAGAAGATATTGCCATCCTATACAAGAAAGGAATCGAGGTTATCCTTATTTCATCGGGTGCGGTGGCTGCAGGCAGAAGCGAAGTAAGCCCTTCAAAAAAAACAAATATTATTGCCGCCAAGCAGATCTGGGCTGCAATCGGACAGGTTAAGATGATGTCGACATTTCAGTTCATGTTTGGGAAATACGGTATTCCTGCAGGCCAGGTTCTTGCGACTAAAGAAAGCTTCAGCGACAGGCGTCATTACCTGAATATGAAAAACTGTATAGGAGCTATGCTTGAAAACAAGGTCGTCCCGATAGTAAACGAAAATGATACTATTTCGATAAATGAGCTGATGTTTACCGATAATGATGAAATGTCGGGCCTGATCACGTCTTTAATGGATTGTGAATCGCTTATTATCCTGTCAAATGTCGACGGAGTTTATAATGGCGCTCCTGAAAAAGAAGGAACTGAGCTGATTAGGAAGATTGATCAGGATTCGGAGGACATGGGCAAGTATATTTCATCCATTAAGTCAGGTTTCGGGAGGGGAGGAATGATCACAAAATATGGCGTAGCAAAGAAAATGTCATCACTTGGCATTGATGTGTATATAGCCAATGGGACCCGCGATTCTATCATTACCGATATTGTGAGGGGACGCGATGTTCCCTATACTCATTTTGTAGCGAGCCATAAGAAGGAAACCGGTGTCAGACGATGGTTATCGCACTCCGATACTTTTGCAAAAGGTGCAGTAGTTGTCAACACCGGCGCCAGGGAGGCTCTTCTCGGCGAAATGGTAAACAGTTTGCTGATGATTGGTATAGTTCGGGTCGAAGGTTCTTTTAAGAGCGGTGATATAGTCAGGATAATCGATGATGAGGGAAATAATATTGGTCTGGGGAAAGCAAAATACGACTCAAAAAAGGTCGAACAGCTGGCTGGCCAGAAATTCGGAAAACCCTTCATCCATTATGACCACCTGGTTATTAATGAAAGGAATAAAGTTAACGTTCAATAGATAGAAAGAATCAATAACCGAGAGTATAGAATGGATTGTACGCCCATATTTAAAGAGGTCCTGAAGGCAAGCCGGTCGCTTAACGTCCTGGAGACAGACGTCATCAATAAAATTCTTCTGCTGGTGGCTGAGGCTGCCATTGCAGAAACCGGTTTTATCATTGCCGAAAACAGTAAGGATCTTGCCAGTATGGATGAATCGGATCCAAAATATGATCGTCTTCTGCTCACTTCAGAAAGAATTGACGCTATTGCAAGTGATATCAGAAATGTTGCCTCATTACCCGATCCGCGCGACAGGATTCTGGATGCTACTGTCAGACCCAACGGATTGAAGATCTCCCGTATCTCTGTTCCGTTTGGTGTTGTAGGAGTTATCTATGAAGCCAGGCCAAATGTTACACTCGATCTTTTTTCACTCAGCCTGAAGTCGGGCAACGCCTGTATCCTCAAAGGAGGAAGTGATGCGATTCATTCAAATACCGCCATAGTAAAGATAATCAGGTCGGTACTTGAAGAAAACGGTATCGATAAAAATGTTCTTACCCTTTTACCGGCAGGCCGGGATGAGACAAAACAACTGCTTAACGCCCGCGATTATGTCGACCTTATTATACCCAGGGGAAGCAGGGGATTGATAGACTATGTACGTGAAAATGCCACAATCCCGGTAATTGAAACAGGGGCGGGTATCTGCCACACTTATTTTGCAGAATCCGGTGACAAAGAACTTGGGCGCATTGTTGTAAATAATGCAAAAACACGCAGGGTAAGTGTCTGCAATGCACTCGACTGCCTTATAATTGATGAGACCAGGCTCGACGATCTCGGCTATCTGGTAGGCCTCTGCTCTGAAAAGGATGTTGTTATCTATGCCGATGAAAAGGCTTATGGCGCACTGAAGGGGAAATATCCTTCAAATCTTCTGGAAAAAGCCACCAAAGAATCATATGGAACCGAGTTCCTTTCATATAAAATGGCGGTAAAAACAGTCGCTTCATTTGATGAAGCATTGTCGCATATCTCTGAATTTAGTTCTAAACACAGCGAAGCCATAATTTCACAGAACATTAAGCAGGTTCAGTTGTTTTACAGGCTGATTGACGCCTCCTCTGTTTATTCCAATACATCAACGGCATTTACCGATGGTGCAGAATTTGGGTTAGGTGCAGAGATAGGAATATCAACACAGAAGTTGCACGCCAGGGGCCCAATGGCCCTGGAAGCTCTTACTACATACAAATGGATTATCGAAGGGGACGGACAAATCAGAAACTGATTAATAAATAACAAGCAAAATGACATTCGATATTGAACTGATCAAGACATTTTACAGCGGACTGGCGGCAAGAATCTCAGAAACCAGGAAACGCCTCGAACGACCTCTTACTTTAAGTGAGAAAATACTATATTCTCATCTCTTCAACAAAGATCAGGATGGACAGTTTAAACGCGGAGTCGATTATGTCGATTTCGCACCCGACAGGGTGGCCATGCAGGACGCCACTGCACAGATGGCCCTTCTTCAGTTCATGATGGCCGGAAAGGAAAAAACTGCTGTTCCCTCGTCGGTTCATTGCGATCATCTTATCATGGCAAAGTCGGGCGCCAGGGAAGATATGAATTCAGCCAAGGTTACAAACAGCGAAGTTTATGATTTCCTGGCTTCTGTCTGTGATAAATACAATATAGGTTTCTGGAGTCCGGGTGCCGGAATCATTCACCAGATTATCCTGGAGAATTACGCCTTCCCCGGAGGAATGATGATAGGAACTGACTCTCATACCCCAAATGCCGGGGGACTCGGAATGGTTGCAATCGGAGTTGGCGGTGCCGATGCCGTTGATGTGATGACAGGAATGGCATGGGAACTGAAACTTCCGAAGTTAATCGGCATTAAACTCACAGGGAAGCTAAGCGGATGGGCTTCAGCAAAAGACATTATACTCAAGGTGGCAGGTATGCTTACCGTAAGCGGCGGAACAGGGTGCATTATAGAATATTTCGGCGAAGGTGCCGAATCGCTTTCTGCTACCGGGAAAGCAACAATATGTAATATGGGCGCCGAAGTGGGAGCAACATGTTCTATTTTCGGATATGATAAAGGCATGGCTGATTTCCTCATCGCCACCGGGCGTAGTGATGTCGCAGAACTGGCAGGCGCAAACAGGCAACATCTTGGGTCCGACACGGAAGTCCTTGATGATCCTTCAGCATACTATGACCAGTTTATTGAATTGAATCTTTCGGAGCTGGAACCCTATATTAACGGGCCATTTACACCCGATCTGGCAACTCCGATTTCAAAAATGAAGGAGGCCGCAGAAAAGAACGGCTGGCCGGCAGATGTTGCAGTCGGACTAATTGGTTCCTGTACCAATTCATCATATGAAGATATTTCCCGCGCTTCATCTGTCGTGAAAAACGCTATCAGCCTCGGCCTGTCGGCCCGTGCGGAGTTTAAGATAACTCCCGGCTCAGAACAGATCAGGTATATTACTGAGCGCGACGGATACCTTAGCCTTTTTGAGAAGATAGGAGGGGAGGTTTTTGCCAATGCCTGCGGGCCATGCATAGGTCAGTGGGACAGGAAGGGTGCATCTGAAGTCCCGGTAAACACTGTAATTCATTCCTTTAACCGGAATTTTGCCAAGAGGACTGACGGTAATCCAAATACTTATGCCTTTGTGGCATCACCTGAAATTGTTACTGCTATTGCCCTGGCGGGTAAACTTACATTTAATCCTCTTACCGATACCCTCTTAACACCGGAAGGGAAAGAAGTAAAACTTGACATCCCGCAGGGAATTGATCTGCCGCCTCAGGGTTTTGGAAATATCGACAGCGGATACAGGAAACCCGAAAAATCGGAAGGCAATAATGAGATAGTCATTTCCCCCACTTCTGACAGGCTGCAGCCGCTTACACCTTTTTCAGAATGGAACGGAGAAGATTTTCATGATCTGCCGCTTCTTATTAAGGCTAAAGGGAAGTGCACAACTGACCATATCTCGATGGCAGGATTCTGGCTGAAATACCGCGGACACCTTGAGAATATCTCAAATAACTACATGATAGGTGCAGTGAATAATTTCAATGGCAAGACAAACATGATCCTGAATCAGTTTACAGGCTGTTATGATGCTGTACCTGCTGTTGCCAGGGAATACAAGGAGAAGGGAACAGGTTCGGTAGTGGTCGGGGAGGAAAATTTCGGTGAAGGATCATCCCGCGAACATGCAGCTATGGAACCACGGTACCTGAATGTGAAATC
>CAIMVD010000027.1 GCA_903844815.1 uncultured Bacteroidota bacterium
AAAAACAGGAATGTAAGGGTTACATATAAACAAATGTATTTTAATGTCGTTTAGTTAAGCCCGGGTAATCAGTTTCTTACTCCCCCATTTTACCCCCCTGCCCCACAGAGGGGGTGTTCTTAAATCCCCCCTTGGGGGGGTTGGGGGGTAAAAACACAAGAATAGTAGAGTGGTCCCTGTGGTAAAATATTCTTTTCATGTTTGGTAATAATATTCCTTAACTAAACGCCATTGAAATGTATTTATTCATTTTTCGTTTTTGACTTTTATCAGAACCTGAGTATTTTTCCTTTAGAAATTTGTATTTTTCTTTTCTGATAAATAAAAAGTAAGCGATAAAATATGTTACGACAACTAAAGATATTTCTTCATATTGATTTGTAATTAAAAATGACAAGACCTTATACTTGTCTAAGACCATCAATACTGTGATAAAATTAAAATTTAGCAGTAAAGTTAAGAGTAATAAAGAAAAATGAGCATTGTTCCTTTCACTCTGTCCTCTTAATGTTATTCTATTTAATTTAAAATAGATAATCTCAAAAAACATGTATAAGTTTTTCATACCTATTACTTAAAATTAGTAGGCAGCCTCTTTTTGTCTGCTTAATTCTCTCAAATACTGCCAAGTATTAAATTATGCAGTAGAATGACCATTTATTGATCCCCCATAATAAGGTTCCTCTGCCTTAAACCCATCCCTGTCGATTAACCCTAGAGGATTATTCAATGCATAGGTGTAACTGTTAATGCTCTGGGAGTTGTTACCGTCAACTACGAAAGGATCAACCCCGAGGAATCTTCCAATAACAGGGTCGTACATTCTACCATTCATATTAATCAACCCATAGCTATCGAGACGCTCGTACCCCGTAAAACCATGGTCGGAGAGTGTTGGTGTAGTAATTTTTTTCTCATAACTTCCTGAGAAGTACTTTGTAATTGTTGAATAGCCAGTCTGGTTTTTAACTGTCATAATCCTTTCACCAAACTGATTATACTTCAGATCGCAAATAGTTTTGACATATTCTATTTTGGTTGCCAGGCTACATGCAAAATATTTAATAACTTGTGCCAACTGATCATTATATGCTGAATTATTTCCTGAATTTCCTTAGTATAGAATTTTTATGAAAAACCACTATTTCTATAATCCGGTGCAAATCTATAAAATCCTATTCTTTATCAAAAGAAGAAGTAATTTTAACTCATAAAATATTAGCAGTATATTTGCATTTACAGCGAATAAGAACTGTTTTAATACCAAATATAATACAACGTGGCGACTTTTGGTGAAAAATTAAGGGATTGCAGGGAAACGAAAAAAATTACCAATGTTCCTGATATGACCATTGACCATGTTCTAGGGGAAAGCCAGGATAAAAATATTGCGACAATTTAATAATTCAGATTATGATACGAACAGTTATAACACCCGATCAAAATTTTCTTTCATTCAATATTCCTGATAAGTACATTGGTAAAAAGATGGAAGTAATTGCTTTTGCTGTAGATGAACCTGCGGAAGATGTTATTTACACGACAAAAAGCCGTAAAAGTTTTTCAGCTATTAAATTAAGGACCAAAGATTTTAAATTTAACAGGGATGAAGCAAATGAACGTTAATCGATTTATTGACACCAATATACTTGTTTACTGCTATACCGATGATGAACCGATAAAGCAGCAAAAAGCTTTAGCCGTCGTCAATAATCAGGATACATTTATTAGTACCCAGGTTTTAGCCGAATTTTCTAATACATTGAAAAAGAAGTTTAAACTCGACTGGCCGAAAGTCAAGAACGTAATTTCGGAAGTAAATTCCAATTTTAATGTTTTCATAAACAATCCATCTACAATTGACCAAGCTTGCCATATTGCCGATAAATACAAGTATTCCTTTTATGATTCGCTGATTATTTCAGCAGCGTTGTCCTGTAACTGCAAAACACTTTACTCTGAAGATATGCAAGATAATCAGGTAGTCGAAAACAGCATTACTATCGTAAATCCTTTTAAATAAAAAAACGAACCGGCATTTCTGCCGGTCCGCCTTTTACTAACCTGAAACTAACCTAAAAACCTAAACCCTTATTCTGATAACCTCAAAGACTAATTTCAGTTAGTCTGAAGCGATATCTTAAAAAACCCTGTTGCCTTGTTTGATGCTATCTGGAATTTCCATTCTCCCGTCTTATCCTGATTTTCTGTTTCAGAGATATTGAATGATTTCCTCCAGTTCAGATTACCGAATTCATCAATTACAATTTCCGAATAGACCTTGCCATTTGGCATAACGATCTTAATGCGAATGTCTCCGGCCTTGCAATCTCCCATTACCGACATCAGAACATTATCCACTGTTTTCTCCACTTCGAACGAAAAATCCTTTGCAAAGGTCTTTTCAGTCACCGACCTTGAAAAATCCCAGGTTGTCCTTTCACCCTCGTCTCCCATAACAGGACCATAAATATTCTCAATCTCAGGTGTGAAAATCATTGGATCCTCAAACCTGTATGCTCTGTTGCCCCGCTGAACATAAACCCTTGGAACGCTACCTGCACTGTGTGCAGATTCAATATTCACATTTACCTCTTTCAAGATGTTACTCATCTCATCTGAATGCTTCTGCTGCAACTCATCTAATGCCGCTTTGGCTTCAGTCTGAGCCCTTTGCTGTTCTGCAAGTGCCTTCTTTTGCTGATCAATCTCCTTCAGGATTTTCAACTCCTTTTCCTGTTCTTCCTTTGTCTTTTCCTGTGCTGCCACCTGCTGAAACGACAAACCTGCCGATACCAGAATAATTGCTATTAAAATAAATACCTGTTTTTTCATGACTGCCTGTATTAGTTTGACAATGTAAAGATACAGCCGGTCTTCCCTTTGTTTTGTTAACATCGGGTTAATGCAGGGTTAATGTCGCCAAAACAGTCATTGTTAATAATAAAATGAATATTTTTGGGTAAATAATCTTTTAAAATGAAAAAGAGGAATACGGTTCTGACACTTGGCATTACATCAATAATCCTGCTTGTGACTGTCCAGATTTTTATTGTCCGGGGGATATGGAAACAGAAAGATGAGCTATTCACTTTAAGGTATACGCTCCATTCACAGGAAGCAATGGGCTATATAAACCGGCGGTTGTCAACCGATGGCTTTGATACTGTAAGAATCCTGCTTGGACCCTATTCCGAACAGGCAAATAAGAAACTGCAAACTGCAAAGGATCCAGAGGAACTAGATGCCCGGAAAAAAGAGATTTATGATTACGTCACCAGCCTGCTTAACCATGAACAGGATCTGTCTGTTATGCTCTCTTCCTACTTTGAAAGACGCGGATTTGACAAGAACTTTAACTTTTCGATTGTGATAAACAACCTTGAGATGATCAACAAGGATACTATAGCGATTCATCAGAGCCAGAGTTTTGCAAACAGACGGAACCAGGGACGAACAGTGAGGTTTGCTCCTCCGGAGACTTCAAAAGAAAAGATCCTTGTAAACATGAAGGTAATGGAGGACAATAACTACAGGCTCTTCTTCGAGTATTACATTGACTTTACCGACAAGCATCAGCAGATACTGAAAGAAACCCTTGCCTGGCTTGGGTTAAGTGTTTTCACTATACTGGTGGTGATAATAATCTTCATGGTAACTTATAAAAATCTTGTTGAGGAGAAACGACTTTCAAATCTTAAGACAGATTTTATAAACAACATGACTCATGAGCTGAAGACGCCACTCTCGACTATAACTGTGGCAGGGAAGACTCTTGAGATGCCCCAGATAAGAACGAACGAGCAGAAAATCCTCGAAACGGCTAAGATGATAGGTAAACAAAGTATTCACCTGAACCAGCTCATAAATATGATCCTCGAAATAAGCATGTGGGAACGAACACAGTTCCAGCTTGACAAAAGGAAGGTCAATATTGAAGAACTGATGAATGATGTTGTTGAAAGCTTTAAATCGGGAGGCGGCAACGGATCAACCATAATTCAGAAATACAATCTCGACGGCGCCCAGGTTGACGTGGATGCAGTTTACTTCACTACATTGATAAACAATCTTTTGTCAAATGCTGTAAAATACTCCGACAAAGTACCTGTAATTGAAGTGGAAGGTTTCACAACAGAAGATAAAATATCCATAAGGGTAACAGACAACGGGATTGGGATAAATAAAATCGACCAGAAACATGTTTTTGATAAATTCTACAGGGCTTCTACCGGCAATATACACAAATACAAGGGATTGGGACTTGGCCTCTATTATGTCAAAAAGATAGCGGAGGCCCATGGTGGTGATGTGACTGTTTCGAGCAGACCAGGAAAAGGAAGCACATTCACAATAACCTTACCGAACTGTTAATTAATTTATACTGAAGCCTTCAACGAGAACGGGGTTTCACGGTTATCAGAAATAATAAAATCGGAATAGGCCGGTCGCTTTGGATGAAGAAACAGATAAAAAAATACGAACTCAGGATGCCGGAATCGCAGCCGGATACCATAAAAAGATGCTATCTTTACTCATACAATATCATTTAAAAACAAACGGGTTATGAAAGTTTTAGTTGCTGAAGACGACAGGGATTTCGGAAGTATTTTGACTCAGTATATCTCAATTAGCGGATTCGATGTCACTCTTGGGCGTGACGGCAAGGAGGCCTGGGAACTTTTCCAAAAGGAGAGACCCGATATCTGCGTTTTCGATGTAATGATGCCTGAAATGGATGGGTTCACCCTCGCAGAAAAAGTTAAAGAGTTGCAGCCCGATATGCCTGTTATTTTCCTTACGGCAAAGAGCCTCAAGGAAGATATAGTAAGAGGACTCAAAATCGGAGCCGATGACTATATCACCAAACCCTTTGATCCGGAGGTTCTGATACTGAGGATCAATAACATCCTTAAAAGAGCATATTCATCGGCAAACGATGAATTTAAAATATCCGATACAATTCTGAAATACAATACCCTTGAGCTGGTATGCGGAAAGACGAAGGAAAAACTTACCCTGAAGGAGGCTCAACTGCTGAAGTATTTCATTGTCAACAAAAATAAGATCCTTGCCCGGGAAGATATCCTCACCGAGATCTGGGGCGAGGATGATTACTTCCTCGGCAGAAGCATGGATGTTTTTATCAGCCGCCTCAGGAAATACGTTTCCGAAGATACAAACATCGATATCCGTACCGTAAGGGGTACAGGATTCATTCTTGAGGAAATAAACAAGGAATAAAAGGAATCCGATAAGAGGAATCAAGCAATAATAAATAAAAAAGCTGTATCAAAAGTCCTCTGTGTACCTCTGTGCCCCCTCTGTGATCTCTGTGTAAGTTCTTAATTTTGTTACACAGAGTGACACAGAGAAGGCACAGAGAGCCACAGAGAAATCAAAAAACTAATTTTGATTTGATACAGCCTATTTTATCTGATTAGTCAGCCTATTTCTTTGCTTCCAGGACTTCTTTTACTTTATTGTAAAGTTCTTCGCCCCTGAGATTCTTGCCGATGATCGTTCCTGATTCATCAAGAAGGAAGTTGGCAGGAATTGCATTTACGGCATATATTTTTGCAGCGGCGCTATTCCAGTACTGAAGATCTGAAACATGAGTCCAAGTCAGTTTGTCATCGTTTATTGCCTTAACCCATGCATCTTTTTCCTGGTCGAGCGATACGCCAAACACATCGAAACCCTTCTTATTGAATTCATTGTATACTTTAACAACATTAGGGTTTTCCTGGCGGCAGGGGCCGCACCATGCTGCCCAAAAATCGACAAGCAGTAATTTTGCACCTATCTTTGAAGAAAGAGCAACAGGCGAGCCATCAACGTTATTAAGTGTAAAATCAGGAGCTTTCTGTCCTACCGCAACAGACTTCATCACTGCAACTCTTTCCTTCAAACTCATCATCTGAGGCAGATTCGAGATAACAGTATCCATTGCGTTGATTGCGGTTTCAATTTCATCCGGTTCCATTTCATAACTGAGACTCTGAAGGATTGAAGGAGCAACATAGGATGAAGGATTGTTCTTCACAAAACCTTTCTGAAGCAATACCATCTCTTTCTGAATGGAATCTGCCCTTTTCTCTATGGCGGCAACCAAAGCGGTGTTGCCAGCCTGGCTGGCAGCCTGGTACTGAGTATAGGTTTTGGAATAAGTATCTGATAAAGGCTTGTTAGTTTCGATAAAAGCCTTGTATTCATCCTGGGTTTTTGAACCTTTTATGTCAGCCTTGAACAGGGAGTCGAGGCTTCCTTTAACAGTTATTTCTGAATTTTCAAGATAGAATGAGGTCCTTTTATTTGTATTTCCGGCAACAAGCTGGATCTGCTGAGGATAATCAACATTACCGCCCTTCAGGGTAAACAGGCCTTTCTTTGAAACTGCAGAGTCAATCTTTACAGTCTTTCCTGCCTCCCTTTTCTGAAGATAGAAAGTGATACTATCCGATCCGGCAACATCCCCCTTTACAACATAACGGGGCTGCGAGGAACAACCAACTGCCAGGGCAGCAACAAAAGCAAAATATAAAAGTTTTTTCATACTGGATAAATTAGATTTTGAGTCTTTTTCTGTTTTTTGTGACGTGGCCAAAGATATGAATTATTGTCAATTAATGACATCTTTTAAAATATTTCTCTAGCAACTTCAGTGCTGCATTATAGGAAGTTATAGCACCGTCGTGCAGTTTCTGCTCCATTTCGGGTAGCAGCATTTTAACATCATCGAGATTATAGAATGAACTGTTCAGGTAATCCAGGATTGTGCTGTGCATCCTGATCACGGCTTGTTGCTTTCTGTGTTCTTCGAAAAAGCCAGATTCTCCGGTCACCTTAACATAATCCTTAATTATTTTCCAGAGATCCAGTATCCCCGAATCAGTAAGAGCAGAGCAGGTTTGAACCAAAGGTATCCAGTGTGACGGTTTTTGAGGAAACAAACGGAGTGCATTCTGCAGAAGAACTCTGGTACCTTCAGCCCTAAGCTTATTTGAGCCATCAGCCTTATTGACAGCAATAAGGTCGGCCATCTCCATAATTCCTCTTTTTATTCCCTGAAGGTCATCCCCTGCCCCGCCAATCATCAGAAGCAGAAAAAAATCAACCATTGAATGAACCGCAGTTTCAGACTGGCCTACTCCAACAGTCTCAACAATAATAGTATCAAAGCCGGCAGCTTCACACAGAATAATTGTCTCCCTTGTTTTTCGTGCAACTCCTCCAAGGGTTCCCGCTGATGGTGAAGGCCTTATAAAGGCATTAGGATGAACGCTCAGCAGTTCCATCCTTGTCTTGTCGCCGAGTATGCTTCCCCGGGTCTGTTCACTGCTCGGGTCTATAGTAAGAACCGCAAGTTTTCGCCCTTCAGCGGTAATATGAAGACCGAAAGTCTCGATAAAAGTGCTTTTACCTGCACCCGGGATACCCGTAATACCAATCCTTATCGATTTTGCGCTGAAAGGAAGGCACTTCCCTATTATCTCCTGGGCTGTATCGTAATGTTCGGGCAGAGAACTTTCAACAAGCGTAATTGCCTGACTAAGAATTGTCCTGTTTCCCTCAAGAATTCCTTCGAAAAACTCCTCCGGAGTATATCTTTTTCTTTTTCTCCTTACTCCCTTCGAAAAGACATTGGGATTTATATTGGGAGGCTGAGAAATCCCTTCCTGAATCTTCAAAGCACTTTTATTCTCATCACTCCTTTCCATCAATATTCCTTTTTTTACAAAAATAAAAAAGGGTGCCGGATTTACACCAACACCCCCTTTTCATTTTGCTATATTTTCAGGTCTGTGGCTTGTTTTATTTTACAGGTGTGGCAACAGGCGCCGCTGCCGGTGCAGGTTGTTCTACGTCAGCACTAATCATTAGAACGACCTCCGAATTTTTGGGATCGTTGGTATATACATAAATAGCCTTCGTAACTTTCCCGTTATAAGAACCAGATGAGAAGGCAGCCTTAATGGAGCTTGATTCCCCGGCTTTGATGCCAACGCCCTGAGCACCCTGCTGAATGGCTGTGCAGCCACAGGAAGCCCTTACATACCTGAGGATAAGATCATTTTTACCAGCATTGGTGAATTTGAATTCAACATCATTCTGAGTCGCACCTTTTATTTTGCCAAGGTCAACGGTTGTCGAAGCTACTTTGAAAACAGGAGCGTTTACAAGATCTTCCTTTGAAAGCCCTGAAAAGTCCTCCACCAGGTTGGCCGACACATAGTAAAACACATTCTCCTGAGGAACTCCGTTAATCTTTATTTTAACCATATCGCTTGAATTTCCCCAACCAGCATTCTTGTTTGCGTCGTAGGTGCCTTCAATAAGCCCTTTCTCTCCGGGTTTCAGTGTTCCGGGATTTGCCTTCACTGAAAGGTGAGCAGGCAGATTATCAAATTCAATTTTCACCGGATCCTTGGAGGTATTAACTATCTGCATTACCCTTATCTTCTTCTCTGTCTTTTTAACATTTGTAAAAGCGAGATGGTTGCTCTCGAACCTGACTGCTGCAACACCCTTGGTTCCGCCGACAGGGAAAGTAAATAACTCATCAACTGTTTTTTCACGGGGAGCTACTTCTCCCTTTATAACCAGAACCGTCACCTGAGGGTTGGTGTTAGTATAAACCGAAAGTGTCTTGTTGAACTGGCCGGGCCTGTCTTTCGGATCATAGATGGCAGTAACCTTACCTTTTGCTCCCGGAACAATAGGCTGTCTGGTCCAGTCGGGAGTGGTACAGCCACATGATGCAACTACATTCTGTATAACCAAAGGCTGAGCGCCTGTGTTTGTAACAACAAAATCAAATGTCTGTCTTCCGGCTTCTTCTTTGAATTTACCAAAGTCGTGTTCGGTTGCATCAAACTTTATTTTCGTTTCCGCCATCTGCCCGAAAACTGCTAATCCTGTTATCAGCAGCGAAAGAATCAATGATAATCTTTTCATTTCCCTTGTTAATTTAAGTAATTTTAAGTTGAAATATTAATCCCTTATATAACCATATAAAGGCTTTTTTGTTTTATAGCTTGAAAATACTATATTAATAAAACACCAAAAATCGTTCCACAAAAATAATAAAGTTTAGGTTTGTTAAGTAATTTAAGACATAATATCATTAGTTTTGCTGTCTGTCCCGGATTTTCGGAATAATTTTTGATGAAAACTAAAGCGGTTAACAACCGAATATAAAGTATGAAAATCATTAAAAAACTGATTATAACAGCAATAACCGGTATTTTCTGCCTGAATGCCTATAGCCAGTTTTATAATGGTCATCAGATGTCGTTCGGCAAGAACAAGGTTCAGTATTACGATTACTACTGGTCGTTTTACCGGTTTGATGATTTTGACTGCTATTTTAATGAATACGGTCGCGATCTTGCACAGTACACTGCTAACTATGCTACAAAAAAACTGGGCGAGATCGAGGATTTCTTCGACTACACACTCGATAAAAGGCTCATATTCGTTATCTACAATAAAAATGCCGAATACAAACAGTCAAACATAGGACTGACAACTTTTGATGAAGACAGCTATAATATCGGAGGATTCAGCCGGATAATAAAGAATAAGGTAATGCTTTATTATGAAGGCGATCATGTTGCTTATGAAAAACAGATTGCAGCATCGATCACCGAGACCATAATCAAGGAGATGCTCTATAATGCCGACGTAAAAGACAGGGTTTCAAGCTCTTCCTCGATTTACCTACCCGATTGGTATATAAAGGGACTCATCAGGTATGTTGGCAGCGGATGGGATTATGAGGCTGAAAACCGGGTCAAGGACGGAATTAAATCGGGCAAATACAAAAACATCGACCATCTTGAATATGACGATGCTATTGAAGCAGGACAATCGTTCTGGCGTTTCATTGGCAAACAATACGGCGACGCATTGATACCAAATATAATCTATCTCACCAAAATTTATAAAAACGTTAACGACGGTTTCCTTTACGTGATTGGTTCCGAACTAAAGGATGTCTTGAAAGAATGGCAGAAATACTATACCGATCTGTATTCAGCCGACAAAAACAAGCCCGGAGAAGACGGAAATGTAATCAGAAAGTCACGAAAGGAACAGATTTACCAACAAGTCAAGGTAAGCCCCGACGGCAATTATATCGCTTATGTTACAAATGACTGGGGAAGGAAAAGAATTTGGCTTTACGATCAGATTACAGGCAAACGGAAGATTATTTTCAGGAAAGAGCCCCGGTTCGAACAGGTCACCGACAACACCTACCCTGTTATTGCATGGCACCCGGGAGGAAAAATACTTACATACATCTCCGATGAGAAGGCAGAACTTGTGATGTACTTTTACAAGACTGATAACAAATCGTCTGAAAAAAGAAACCTGCTGTACTTCGACAAAGTCCTTGATTTTTCATATTCCCCCGAAGGTTCCAGGCTTGTTTTTTCAGCTGTCAAGGACGGGATTACCGATATTTACATCCACACCCCGTCATCAGGAACCAATGAACAGATAACCAGGGATTTGGCCGATGACCTTAATCCTTCGTTTGTGAAAGACTCTCCGGGTGAAATAATTTTCTCGTCAAACAGGCTTTCGGATACACTTACAAACACGGGGAATCCTTTTGATAAACTATCAAAGACCTTCGATCTTTTTACTTATAATATCTCTAAAAAGAATAAAGTATTGATGCGTCTTTCCGAAGGGAAATATACAAGCAGGTACAAGGCGGCAGGTATCGGAAAAAACAAATTTACCTATATCGGCGATCAAAACGGGATTCTGAACAGATATACAGCCCGTTTCGACAGTTCAATCAGCTTAATAGACACTACAACTCATTACAGATTCTATATAAAATCGCAACCTGTAACAAATTATGACAGGAATATTCTCAGCCAGTCAGTAGGCAATGGCTCAGGTGCTCTGAGCGAGGTGCTATACGGCGACAGGAAATATAATCTTCGTAAAGGATCATTAAATGACATGACGCCTGTTTCTCCGGGCGAAATAACTACTACTGTCTTCAAAAAAGAACAGGAACGCCTTTTACATAAGGCTGATAGTGTCGAACAGCTCCGGAAGTGGCTGGTGGCTGAGGACAAGAAAAGAAGGGATACGCTTACGAAACCCATTTATGAGTATTATATAAAGGATGAACCAATAGATATCAATCATTACATTTTCGAAAAGGAAAAACAAAACTACTACGACCAGCTTTGGCGGAAGAAGTACATGAATATCGATCTTGACACCGGAGTCCTTAAACTGCCTCTTATAAGGATCTATGAAACATCATTTTACAATAATTACATTGCTAATCAGATCGACTTCAGTTTTCTGAATAATTCATACCAGGTTTACAGCGGAGGTTCGCCATACTTTAATCCGGGGGTAAATATCCTTACGCGGTTCGGAATACTCGATCTGTTTGAAAATTACCGGGTTACCGGAGGTTTCCGGTTTGCAGGCAATTTCGACAGTAATGAGTATCTCTTTAGCGTTGAGAACCTTAAAGGCACTTTCGACAAGCAGTTTATCTTCCACCGGCAGGCTTACTATGTTTCCTCCGGCGACACTCTTCTTAAAGCCTACACACATAACGTCTATCTCTCATATTCAAAGCCCATAACCCCGGTACTGGCACTGAAGGGAACCCTTTCTTACAGAAACGACAAGTATGTTTATCTTTCAACCGATGTTGCAACGATGAATCATCCCAGCTTTACCCAGCATTGGGCAGGTCTTAAGGGCGAAGTGATCTACGACAATACAAGGAAAAGAAGCATAAACATCTATTTCGGAACACGTTTCAAAATATTCGGAGAGTATTACAGGGAACTCACCAGGAGTAAGTCGGACATGTTCGTACTCGGAGTTGACTACAGAAAGTATATAAGAATACACAGGGAACTTATCTGGGCAAACAGGTTTGCCGCCAGCACTTCATTAGGGCCCACTAAACTGATCTACTACCTTGGCGGAGTCGATAACTGGATGGGATATGTCTTCAACAAGTACCCGATGTTCGACAGTTCAATACCCGTAACACCAAATGTCAATTACGGATTCCAGGCACTCGCCACAAACATGAGAGGTTTTACTCAGAATATCCGTAACGGAAATAGTTTTGCCTTGATAAACAGTGAAATACGTTGGCCTTTTATCCGTTATTTCGCCGGCCATCCCCTGAGATCAAACTTCCTTAACAGCCTTCAGATTGTCGGATTTGGAGATATAGGAACAGCATGGTCGGGACAATCGCCCTGGTCAGGCAACAACGGGTATGATAATCAAACCCTGGTCAGTGGCCCGGTAACTGTAACCCTCGATTCAAACAGGGAACCTATAGTCGGTGGATTCGGAGCAGGTGCCCGTGCTCAGATCTTCGGATACTTCGTGAGAGCCGACTGGGCTTGGGGTGTCGAAAACCATTATCTTCTTCCTCGAATTTTCTACCTCTCATTCAGCCTCGACTTTTAAAATGTAATTAATGATGGCCGGAATTAAAGAAATCATCCTTTCCCATTCTGAGGAAATTAAAGATGTAGTAATAAAACTGCGCAGGCATTTTCACCGGTATCCTGAACTCTCCTATGCTGAGACCAATACCTCGTCGTTTATATGCAAATGGCTCGGAGACAACGGTATCGGATTCATAAGCGGAATAGCAGGAACCGGCATTATTGCAACTATAAAAGGGTTATCCGGTGATGGTAAAATAATTGGCCTGAGGGCTGAAATGGATGCTCTTCCTATAAATGAAAAAAATCAGTGCGAATATAAAAGCACTAATCCCGGCATTATGCACGCATGCGGACACGATGGCCACATGGCGATGCTGATGGGTGCAGCCCTTGTACTGAATAAGCTTAAAAACCAATTCGAAGGCACGGTTCTTCTGATCTTTCAACCGGGTGAGGAAAAATCTCCGGGAGGAGCCAGACTTATAATTGAATCAGGGGCTTTTAACGACTTGAAACCTGACATGTTCATTGCCCAGCACCACCTGCCTGAACTCGAAACCGGGAAAGTAGGCTACAAATCAGGAAGATATATGGCATCCTGCGACGAAATCTACATCACGGTAACTGGAAGAGGCGGACATGCAGCTTTACCGGGTCTGACAACCGACCAGGTCTATATTGCTTCCAGACTGGTTGTAAAACTTAAGGAAACGATGGCGCAGCAGGTTACTGTCAATCAGATTCCCACGGTGCTTGGAATCGGAAGGATAATTGGCGACGGTGCAACTAATGTTATTCCCGAAAAGGTTGAAATAGCAGGTACTTTCAGAACATTCGATGAAAAGTGGAGATCCGAAGGAATCAGACTTGTAAGATCTGTTGCGGAAGAAGTAGCATCTGAAACGGGAGTAAATATTGATGTCAGGATTGCCGAAGGTTATCCTGTTCTCTGCAACGACGAGAAGCTCACTGAGATGGCAATGATTTACAGCGAGGAGCTGCTTGGTAAAGACAGAATCGAGACCTTTGATATCAGGATGAGCTCCGACGATTTTTCATTCTATAACGCCCTTGCTCCTTGCCTTTATTACAGGGTTGGCATAAAGGAAAAGAACACTCCCATGCGCAAACTGCATACTCCTGATTTTGATATTGACGAAGAAGGATTGAAGACAGGCGTAGCAAATCTCAGCTGGCTTGTTTACCGCTTCATCACAGATTCCGTTGGCTGAAGCAACAGCAATAGGCAGTCCCAGTTTATATTTAATATAACAATCTGTATATATTTGTCATCTTTAATTTTCAAATAAAAAAAATATAGATATTTTTGTGCAATATTGTAATTAACTAAACAAAAAATAATCAAAATGGCTTACAAAATTAATGATGATTGTACCGCTTGCGGAACTTGTATAGATGAATGTCCTGTTGAAGCAATTTCCGAGGGCGATATCTACAAAATTGATCCGGATGTATGCACTGACTGTGGTGCATGTTCTGATGTTTGCCCTGTTGAAGCAATTCATCCAGAATAATTGTCAAGTTAAGAAACTGAAAGGGCTGCATCGCAGATGCAGCCCTTTTTTATTTGGGATTATACTTTGCCTTCTCCAGAACAGACTGTATATCAGTAGTATTCATCAATTCTTCAATTGGAGTATTCCTGTTCTTCTGCATATACGATTCTACAATTCTGAAACCTATCCATACAGCCGCTCTTCCGGGTGATTCATTTGTAAAGAAACTTGTAAAGGGTGCCTCTCCCGTAAGTTTACGTATTGTAAATTGCTCCGTATTGAATATCAGGTCTTTCTCAATAAGATACTGCCACATCTGTTGCTCATTGTTCCTGCAGAATTTCATCTGCGCCGGTGTAAATCCAAAAATTATCTCATCCGATTTCCCGGGAAGCATACATTTTTCAAAATACTTCAGCTTTCCGTAATGGATCATCTCAGCAAGAACATTATCAGCGGGATATTTCAGTGTAGCAAAATCCCATTCCGAGAGAGCCCATCCATAGATGCAATCAGGAATAATATTCTCCGGTGTCATCCTGTCAGAGAGGTAACTGTAAATGTTTAGCTGAGGATAAAAGTTGCTTTTGGATCCGAGATACCTGTCAAGGCTAATGCCAAGGATTGAATCGCCAGTTATTATACTATTATTAAAGCCTGAGATACAGGTATAAACTGCCGGTACAGGCTTTTCAGGAAGATAATACCTGTAATGGCGGAAGGCATCCTGAAGCCCCGCTTCAATTGTTTGAACGTCAGGAAAGACCTTCTGCGTTGAATCATAAACTTCGTTGTTCTGCCTGTCGGTACAAAATCTTACAAGGAAATCGCCAAAGGCAGGGTCATTAATATCGCCAGTGTTAATAACATAGCTGAACAGTTGAAGGTAGGCGCCATATTTCTGTTTTAATGAGGCCACACTGGAAGGTATATCTTCAGGATTCAGTGTAAAAAGATCTTTTTCAAGACGTTGAATTTTAACACTGACACTTATGTCCGATACATTTACTCTATACTGATTTCTTTTGCAGGAACCTGCTGCGAATATCAGTAACGGCAAAAAACACAAAATGAACGATTTCCTCATACTGCACCTATATTAATCCCTCAAAAATAATCACTTTTTCTATTTTAAGGCCACTAAAGATGCGCAACAAGAACTTCTCTTATTATTTGCTATTTTTACATTCAAAGGAATAAGATCCTGCTGCTGAAAGCATGGGGCTTAACATTAAACTTGTCAATAATGAAAATCACAGTAGCACAGCTTAATTATCACATTGGAAACTTCGCCAGGAACAAGGAATTAATCTTAAATGCCATCGAAAAGGCTAAAAACGAAGGATCTGACCTGATTGTCTTTTCCGAACTGTGTATTTCAGGATATCCGCCGCTTGACCTTCTCGACCGGCACGATTTTATTGAAAAATGTAATGATACTGTAAATGAAATAGCCGAAAAATGCACAGGAATTGCGGCTGTAGTTGGTTCTCCGACCTTTAATACGAAACCCGAAGGCAAAAAACTTTTCAATACAGCTCAGGTTCTTTCAGAAGGTAAAATAATCTTTACGGCTAATAAGGCTCTGCTACCTACCTATGACATTTTCGACGAATACAGATATTTTGAGCCTGAAAGAAGTTTTTCTGTATTCAGCTTCAAGGGTCAAAAGCTTGCCATTACAATTTGCGAAGACCTGTGGGATGAACAACCATTCGACAACGAGTTTGAGAAATCGAGGCTCTATACCGTCTCCCCGATGGAGGAGCTTGCAAAGTATAATCCCGATCTGATAATTAATATAGCAGCATCACCTTTTTCATATTCAAAAATTGAAGCCAAGGAAAATATTTTCAGATCTAAAGCACTTAAATACAGGATCCCTGTAATTACAGTAAACCAAACCGGAGCCAATACAGAGTTGATTTTTGACGGAGCTTCGCTTATTGTAAAGAATGATGGGGAAATTTTTCGTCAACTCCCTTTTTTCGAAGAGTCAGTCGAAACCTTTTCTATCGATCAGATCAATTCAGGAATAGTTCCGGGAAGGGACAATGACCCGGGCGCAATATCTTTAATTTACAAAGCGCTTGTAATGGGGATCCGGGATTATTTTGGAAAGACGGGCTTTAAAAGCTGTATACTTGGCCTTTCAGGTGGTATTGACTCTGCTGTTACGCTTTGTTTAGCCGAAGCGGCCCTGGGAAATGAAAACACCAGGGTGCTCCTGTTGCCGTCGAGGTATTCATCAGATCATTCAGTCAAAGATGCTGTTGACCTTGCGAAAGCCTTAAATGTTCGCTATGACATAGTAAGCATAGAAAAACCATTTTCTGCTTTTGAAGAAGAACTTGCACCTCTCTTTGCAGGAAGGGAGAAGGATTTGACAGAAGAAAATATTCAGGCACGTATACGTGCAACCCTGCTTATGGCAGTTTCGAACAAATACGGGTGCATCCTTCTGAACACATCCAATAAAAGCGAAGCAGCTGTCGGTTACGGAACCCTTTACGGTGATATGGCGGGCGGACTTTCTGTAATCGGGGATATTTACAAAACCGATGTCTACAAACTTGCAGAATATATCAATCGAGAAAAAGAGATAATTCCAAAAAATACAATCACGAAGATGCCTTCCGCTGAATTAAGGCCCGATCAGCTCGACAGCGATTCTCTTCCTGAATATGGAATTCTCGATACAATACTGTACAAATACATCGAACTCCAGAAACCTGCTGAGAAAATTATAAGTGAAGGATCTGACCGGGAAACAGTTATGAGAGTTATTAAACTGATCAATTCAAACGAATATAAAAGGTATCAGGCTCCTCCTGTATTAAGGATTTCCTCGAAAGCTTTCGGTGCAGGCAGGCGGCTGCCATTGGTTGCAAGGTATTGAATAAGCCTTCCAACTACTTGAATCTGAATATGTTAAAAAATGTTAATTTGTATTTTTTTTAATTATTTTGCTACCTTTGTTATGTTATTTAACATAACCGGGTCATGCAATACTTAAATCCCTATATTGAAAATTGTCTGGAAGGACCAGATTCACTTTTCAAAGGTTTAAATTCAAAAGATAAAGAGACAATCGCCGGTCATCACACGGTAAATCATGTCAGAAGAGGTGATTATCTTTTCAGGGAAGGAGAAAAATCCCGCGGACTGATATGCCTTTCAACCGGAAAGGCAAAAGTTTTCAAGGAAGGCGTAGGCGGAAGGGAACAGATAGTAAAGATGGTCCGGCAAAATGGATTCATCGGTTACAGGGCTCTCTTTACCGAAAATATCTGGTCGTTTTCGGCGGCTGCAATTGAGGACTCTAATATTTGTGTCCTTGAAAAGACCACTCTTGTAAAGCTCATGAAGAAAAATGCCGATCTCACGATGAAATTTACAAGAATATTATCGGAGGAACTTGGTTATTCGAACAGCAGAACAATTTCGCTTACTCAAAAACACATCAGGGGACGTTTAGCCGAATCGCTGATAGTACTTCGCGACACTTACGGATTTGACGAAGACGGAAAAACTCTTAATGTGTCACTTTCAAGGGAAGATATTGCCGGCCTGTCGAACATGACAACATCAAATGCAATAAGGACTCTTTCAGGATTATCGTCCGACGGAATCATCGGGGTTAAAGGAAGAAGAATTACAATTATTGACACCACTACACTGGAACATATCTGCAATCTGGGCTAACTCCGAAAACTAACCATCTTACTGAAGATCGGAAAAAAAGACTCTTTTCACCCTAGCCGGTATCGAGGTAAGAATCTCATAGGTAATAGTCTGGCACTTTGACGCCAGTTCATCAATTGGGATATTTTCCCCGAAGATCTCAGCCTCATCGCCTGCCTCAGCATCAATTCCACTAATGTCGGCCATACACATATCCATACAAATATTTCCTATCAGCGGAACACGGACTCCCCTCAAAAAAATATTGCCGTTCCTGTTCCCCAGTTTACGGTTAAGTCCGTCGGCATATCCGACAGGAAGTATGGCTATGATCCTGTCATGGTCAGAAACATCGGCACACCCATATCCTACCGGTTCTTCTGCCCGTACCCGTTTTATCTGGGATATTCTGGTTTTAAAGCGTCCTGCGGTTTTAAGCGAGAGCCCTTCAAAATTACCTGCACCATAAATTCCTATTCCCGGTCTGACCATTTCAAACTGGTACCGGGGAAAGCGAACAATTCCCGATGAGTTAAGAAGATGCCTTAAAAATGAATAACCCGTCGCCTCCCCGATCTGACGGGATGCGTTAAGGAAGGTCTCTGCCTGACGATGTGTAAAATAATCCAGGGAGGGATCTTCACTGGCAGCGAGATGCGAAAAAACTGAAATAACCTTAATGCTTTCTTCAGAAGGGAGTTTTGATGCAAGTACTCCGACATCCTCAGGCATGAATCCAAGCCTGTGCATACCTGTATCGATCTTAATATGTACAGGATAATCAATCAGTCCATGCCGTGAAGCGACGCCGGCAAATCTCTCCAGTGATGAAAAACTATAAATTTCAGGTTCCAGATTATACTTTATCATAATCTCTGAGGCCCCGGGATCAGGATTCATAACCATTACAGGCAGGGTAACTCCTGAATTTCTTAGCTCAACTCCCTCGTCGGCATAGGCTACTGCCAGGTAATTTGCCCTGTGATACTCCATCAATGAGGCGATTTCGGACGGACCGGCCCCATAAGCAAAGGCTTTTACCATTGCCATTATCCTTGTCGACGGATTCAGGAACCTCCTGAATTCATTCAGGTTATGAGCTACTGCATCGAGACTTACCTCGAGTACAGTCTGGTGCGTCTGTTGCTCCAGCAGGGCGCCAATTTTTTCGAATTCATAAATCCTTGCTCCCTTGAGAAGGATAATCTCATTTCTGAAATCGCTCCGGTTAATATTCCGTAAAAAATCATCAGTGGAATAGAAGAAATGAGAACCTTGTTTGAAGATTGAACTGTTCCTTACCAAGGCTTCGCCAATACCAATGAATTTATTAATACCGGTTTTTTCAACCAATTGGGCAACCTCACCATAAAGCTCATGTTCTTCCCTCCCGCTCTGCACAAAATCGGAGAGGATAAGTGTTGTTTTCCTGTTGGTTTGCAGTTTCAGATATTCAATTGCCATCCCGAGTGAACCAGGATCTGAATTGTAATAGTCCTCTATAAGCAGGCAGCCATTGATACCGTTTTTCCTTTCCATCCTCATTGCCACGGAGACGAGACCCGACAGCCCCTTGTAAATGATCTCCGCCGGTATCTCAAGTGTCAGGCATACTGATGCTACTGTTACTGCATTTTCAACCGAAGCTCTGTCGGTAAATGGAATCTCAAAGGTATTTGTAATCCCGTTGAATGTCATATCAAGAAAAGTCTGACCGGCAGCCCCTGGATTCCTGTTCACAAATATGGATGCCTTTGGGTCAATGAATGACCAGCCGAAAAGTTTTTTGGTACAAAGCGCTTTGTTTGAAATAAGCTCCTGCCTGATAATCTCATGATCATGACAGAATATTATTGATGAAGAACCCGAAAAGAGCTTCAGCTTTTCAACAGCCTTAGTCCTGTTTCCTTCAAAATTTTCACTGTGTGCATCTCCGATATTAGTAATAACCCCGATATCAGGATCAATGACATTCCTGAGCTTGTCCATCTCACCCGGATGTGAAATACCAGCCTCGAAAATTGCAAGCTTATACTTATCTTCCAGTTTCCATACCGAAAGAGGAACTCCTATCTGGGAGTTATAGCTTTTTGGACTTCTGATCACGGGCATCTGAAGGCCGAGAACGTCGGCAAGCCACTCTTTAACAATAGTCTTTCCGGCGCTTCCCGTAACTCCAATTACCGGCGACCCAAACGATTTTCGTCTGAACGATGCGAGCATCTGAAGAGCCGCAATTGAGTTTTCTGTTTTAATAAAGGCAGCACAGGAATATCGCAAAGGTTCCGGTGGCAAATCTTCGACAAGGAATATTCTGATCCCTGCATTATACAGGTTTTCAATAAATACATGTCCGTCGTGGTTCTTACCCCTTATCGCTATAAAAAGGAGTCCTTCAGTGTAACTAAGATGACGGCTGTCTGTTATTATATCGGTCACCTCCAATCGCGGAGGACCGGTAAGCGTGCCATTTACTATCTCAGCAATATCCGATGAAAAATATTTCACTTTTCACTTGTTTAAAGCCTTGTTATAACATTCCCTGCAGAGCGGTTCATAGAGATTTTTTTCACCAAGAAGCACAACCTGTGCTTCATCCGATTTCCTGAATGAATATTGTGCCAGATTTCCGCAACGCATGCAGATTGCATGAACCTTAGTTACATGCTCTGCAATTGACATTAGGGCGGGTATGGGGCCAAACGGTTTCCCCATGAAATCCATATCGAGTCCCGCAACAAGCACTCTGATTCCGTTATCGGCAAGGTTATTGCATACTTCCACGATGGAAATGTCGAAGAACTGAGCTTCATCGATAGCAACTACATCCACTTCACCTGCAAGCAAAATGATGGCCGAAGGGTTATCGACAGGGGTAGAAAGAATTGACTTTTCGTCATGCGAAACAACACGGGTCTCTGAATACCTCTTATCGAGCGATGGTTTGAAGATCTCCACTTTGAGCCCGGCGAACTGGGCTCTCCTGAGCCTTCTGATGAGTTCCTCAGTCTTGCCTGAAAACATCGACCCTGTAATCACCTCAATAGTACCACGTTTCCCGGTCACCCTTACCGAATATTCAAGAAAGTCCATCTGCCATAATTGTATCTGGTTAAACCGGAAATTAAAATATCATTCCCTAATCTCGAGAGGAATAATCGTTACTTTTGCAAAATAAGGAAAATGGTTTGTTATATTAACATTATAATATATGGATTTCAGCTCAAACATCGATTTAATTATAAGGGATCTGACAGAGGTATGCGAAATTATTGATGATCTGAAACATTATCCCGGAGTGCCGGCTTTCCAGGTTGAAATTGCAAAATCGAAATGCAGGAGTGCAGCTGAATTAATCGCTCTGCTTAAGAATATCAGGGAGAACGATCAATCATTGGCTGAGGTAAAAATTCCACCTCCTCCTGTCATTGAAATCAAACATGAGGCGGTAAAAAAGACAGAACTGGTTTTCGAAGTTAAAAATACCAATTCTGATATTCCTGTTTTTGAACTGTCAAATGAGGTTGCAGAACTTCAGAAAGCAGTAGACGCAGTAGAAAAAGTAAAAAATATTCGTACAGAAAAAGATGAAAAGAAAGAACCTGAGAAAGACCGGGATAAAAACTCCGGTCAGTCAATTATTGCTGATCGTTTCAGCCCCGTTTCAGGTTCAGTATATGAACAGATAGGAAAAGTCGCCGGTGCCGACGAATTGCCTGAACTCATCTTAGCAAAACCTATTGCAAGCCTGACAGAAGCTATAGGCGTTAATGACAGGTTCCTGTTTATAGGGGAACTTTTCAAGGGTGACAAGGATGCTTATTTTCAGGCAATATCGAAGCTTGATAATACAAAAAATTATTCGGAGGCGCATTCTATTGTAATGGGTATCGCCGGCAGCAAAGCAGACAGTGAAGCAATCAAGCACCTGCTTATGATAATAAAACGCAAACATCCTTCAAATGAGTAAACTCTTCCTGGTTCCAACACCCATCGGCAACCTGAAGGACATTACATTCAGGGCTGTTGAGATCCTTGGCAGCGTCGGCATGATCCTTGCCGAAGATACAAGGCAGACAAAGAAACTCCTGAATCATTACAATATTACTACCCCGCTCCAGTCGCACCATATGTTCAACGAGCATAAAAATGTTGAACTGGTATGTTTAAGGATTTTGTCGGGGCAGATTACCGCCCTGGTTTCCGATGCGGGCACTCCCGGCATATCTGACCCGGGGTTCCTTCTTGTAAGGAGCTGCCTTGAGAGAGGAATTCCCGTGGAGACCCTCCCGGGAGCTACTGCCCTTATACCAGCACTCGTAAACTCAGGGCTTCCCTCTGACCGGTTCTGCTTCGAGGGTTTTCTTCCTCCCAAAAAGGGAAGGAATAAACGCCTCACGGCGCTGGTTGATGAATCAAGAACCATGATATTCTATGAATCCCCATACAGGCTGGTAAAAGCGCTTGAAGAATTTGCCAGGTATTTCGGAGCCGACCGCGAAGCATCAGTTTCAAGGGAACTTAGCAAGATGTTTGAAGAAAATATACGGGGAAGCCTCTTGTTCCTCTCGGAATACTACACAGCAAAACCTCCTAAGGGTGAAATAGTGATAATCGTTTCAGGGAAAAAATAAATTCCCCAATTATTCTTTACAAGAAACAAAATCCTTCAATGAAACATCTTTCCTGGATAATAATAATTACAATTTTATCGGTACAGGTTTCAAAAGCACAGATACTTAAGGGAAAAATACTGAACCAGTCAGGAGAACCGGTTCAGTATTCGACTGTTTATATTGGGGAACTCCGCCAGGGCACAACCTCCAATACAAAGGGAGATTATGAAATTAAGTTGCCTGCAGGAAATTATACAGTAACATACCAGAGCCTCGGATATGCCCCGGTGGATGTAAAAATTGCCATGGCAGGCAAACCTGTATTAAAAAATGTTGTCCTTCCTCTTCAGTATTATTCGATTCCCGAGGTCAGGATAACCGCCTCAGGCGAAGATCCTGCCTACATTATCATGAGAAAGGTTATTGGCATGGCACCATACTACCTGAATAATGTAAGTTACTATAAAGCTGAAGTTTATCTGAAAGGCAACCTTGTGATCAACCGGATTCCGAAACTGCTTCAGAAGACAATGAAAATTGAGGCAAAGAATGAAGATGGATCTTCGGTAAGCAGCAACCAGATAAAAGCGGGCGATTCCTATATGATGGAATCATTCAATGAGATGGAATTCACGGCTCCTGACAAATATTTTCAGAAGGTTATTTCCATCCAAAGCACCTTTCCCGATGAGGGAAACCAGGTATCGCCCATGGAATTCATTCAGGCCAGTTTTTATCAGCCCGTTCTGGCTGATATGGCTATCTCTCCACTTTCTCCGGCAGCCTTTTCTCATTACAGGTTCAGATATATGGGAGCCTCTTTACAGGGAAACTTTACAATAAATAAAATCCAGGTAATTCCAAAAAGGAAGAGCCAGCAGCTCTTCGAAGGAACAATATACATAATTGAGGATCTGTGGTGCCTTCACAGCGTTGACCTGACAAATGAGAATGTGGCGGGACGAGTAAAAATTCAGCAGCTTTACATTCCTGTTGAAAATGATATCTGGCTTCCTGTCAGCCACAAATTCGGGTTCAACATCTCCATTATGGGCTTCAAGGCCGACGGTGGGTATGGCAGTTCAGTGAAATATATAACTATGAGGCCAAACACCAATCTTCAGAAACCTGCTACAATCTCAACCGATTATACCGGGAAGCCTCCTAAGGAAATTGTTCCCACTGTGGCAGAAATATCAAAATCACGGAAGGAAATCGATAAACTCCTGCAGAAAGATGATCTTTCGAACCGCGATATGGTACGCCTTTCGAGAATGATGGAAAAAGAATCGAAAAAAAGCAGCAGCGACAGCAGCAGTAAAAGTCTTGAGGTAACTGATAAAACAGTCCACATCATTGAAAAGGATGCAGCATCGAAAGACAGCTCATACTGGGCAACAATCAGACCTATACCCTTGTCTGACTCAGAGATGAGGGCTATCCGTGTAAGGGATAGCGTCAAATCATCTCTGTTACCCCGGAAAGTGAAAGTTGATACAACCACGACAGCGAAAAAGAAAGACAATAAGAAATTTCAGAAGGCTTCTAAAAATCTGATGTTTGGAAGAAGCTGGTCGGATACAACCGGTTTTTCTGTTGGCTGGAACGGCCTTCTGCAAGGTAAAAACTTTGCATTCAATACAGTAGATGGCTTTCTCTACCGTCTTGACTTCAGACTATCCAAATCGTGGAAAGACGGAGGATCATTTTCGGTTTATCCCCAGGCCGGATGGGCTTTCAGCAGGGCAAAACCCCTGATCAGAGTCAATGCCAGTTATTATTTCGACGAAACCAATAAAAACCAGGTCTTTCTCCGGACCGGTATAACCAGCAAGGATATTGGAAACAATGGAGGAATTAATACATTTATTAATACTGCAACGTCGCTTCTGCTTAAAAAAAACTATCTGAAATTATATGAATCGCGATTCCTTACTGTCGGATACAGAAGTGAACCGGCTAATGGCCTTGTTCTGGAACTCGCTGCCGGCTATGAGGAAAGGAAGGTTCTGGAGAATACAGCTGATTTTTCTCTGTCCCGCTCCGCTAAGGAATATTCTCCGAACATTCCCGGCAACAGCTACCTGGGGTCTGATTCTGATCCAATCCACAACCTGCGTAACCAGCTTCATGGTGATTTTTCAGCAAAAATCAATTATACTCCATTTCAGAAATACCGGTTATCAAAAGGGAAGAAGATCCCGATGGGTTCCGACTGGCCAGAATTTTCTCTTACCTGGAAGCACGGGTTCAACGAGTTCGGAGAGATGGTCTCTAAACTGAGGCAGTACGATATGATGATAATCGAAGCTTCCCAAAGAATAAACAGCGGGGCGTTCAGCGAATTCAGATGGAGGTTCAGGACCGGAGGCATGTTCGATAACAGGAACCTGCCATTTTACGATTTCTTCCATTTCAACGCCCAGTCGTTCCCCTTCATGCTTAACGATTACGGGGATGCCTTCATGATACCTTCATTCTATTCACTGAGCACTCCCGAACTCTTTGGCGAAGCCCACTTAAAGTACGCCTCTCCTTATATTCTGCTGAAACTTCTTCCCGGATTAAGCAATACCCTTATCCGTGAAAACATATATCTTTCCTGGCTCGGTTCAAGGTTCCACACAAACTATACCGAGATTGGATACAGCCTGAGCGAGATCTTTCTTGTCAGCGAAATTGGAGTATATGTTGGATTTGACGATTTAAAGTACAGGAGCACAGGACTCAAGCTCGTTTTTAAATTTAACTGATTCTTAGGCGAAAGGCGGTTCCTCATTCAGATTGGTTTCTTTGTCGAAGACACTTCCGAGTGCGTGAAGCTGCTTATCGTGATTCATCTTGGATCCAAGGGTGATAACCGGAGCCGAATCCCTGTAGTCGCCACCCGGTTCGAGATCAAAATCATCGAGATCGACAAACTGAGCCTTTTCTTCCCTGAACTTTAACTTCACGTCATCCACCGGGCCGTTACGGTTTTTCGCCAGAATGATCTCTGCTATTCCCTTTGTAGAAGAGCCGTCTTCAAATGCCGGTATTCCAAACTTCTCCTGACGATGAATAAATACCACCATATCGGCATCCTGCTCAATTGCACCGGATTCGCGAAGGTCCGAAAGCAACGGACGTTTCGATCCTCCTCTCATTTCAACGGAACGGTTCAGCTGCGAAAGCGCCAGAATTGGTATATTAAGTTCTTTCGCGATGCTCTTCAGAGACCTTGAGATTGTACTTACCTCCTGCTCACGGCTGCCTGCATTATCGGGTCCCGTCATCAACTGAAGATAGTCGACAATCACGATGTCGAGTTTGTGCTGAGCCATAAGCCTCCGGCATTTTGCCCTTAGTTCAAATATTGAAATAGCCGGTGTATCATCAATAAAAATAGGAGCCTGAACAAGTTTCTTTATCCTCGAGTCGAGCTGTTTCCACTCCTCTTCATTCAGCCGGCCATTTTTTATCTTATCACCTGGAATATCTGACTCTGCAACTATCAACCTGTTTACAAGCTGAATTGACGACATCTCAAGAGAAAATATTGCAACTCCCTTGCCGTGCTCAATTGCCATATTCCTTGCCATGGAAAGGGCAAATGCAGTTTTTCCCATCGATGGGCGCGCTGCTATGATAACAAGTTCTGCCTTCTGCCATCCTGATGTCAGCCTGTCGAGTTTTGTAAATCCCGAAGGTGTTCCCACAAGTGCATCTTCCCTTTTACCAGCCTCCTCAATCTCCTTTATCGCATTCTTTATTACAACATTGATCGGCGAAACTTCTCTCTTTATATTGCCTTCAGCTATCTGGAAAAGGGCATTTTCAGAATAATCCAATAGCTCAGTCACATCATAGGTATCATCGAACGACCTGTTTTGAATTTCGGTAGAAACCCTTATCAGTTCACGCTGAATATACTTTTGGGCAACTATTCTGGAATGATATTCGACATTCGCCGCCGAAACAATTTTTGAAGTCAGAGTGGTAAGATAAACAGGCCCCCCAACGCTGTCGAGCTCATTGTGCGCCCTGAGCTCTTCAGTAACAGTATACAGGTCGACTGGAAACTCCTTTGCTGAGATATCGGCCATTGCCTTAAAGATCTTCTGGTGAGCCTCCCTGTAAAAACTTTCGGGTTTCAGAATATCAAGAACGGTAATGACAGCTTCTTTTTCGAGCATCATCGAACCCAGAACAGCCTCTTCCATGTCGTTTGCCTGGGGCGGGACTTTTCCGAAATCAGGCAGAGTTGTAATAGCTGGTCTTGGGCTGTTTCTTTGTTTTGCCATTTAATTTAATTTATTGATTTACTGTATATAATACCTTGTATTTTAAATTTGCCCCTGGGCTCAAAGTTAGATGATCGATATTCAATAATTGAAAATGGAAACGGTTTATTACAAACAAAGCAGTGTTAAAAACTTGTTGAAAAGGTAATAGCCGGAAAGATTACAACAAATCCAAAAGACTGTGGTATTTTTACATCAAATAGAGGAAGATGATCATTTTTCCAAAAGCAAAGATTAATATCGGCTTGCGCATAACAAAGAAAAGGCCGGACGGATTCCACGACATTGAGACTATTTTTTACCCAATAGATCTCAGTGATGCACTGGAGTTTACTGATTCCTTTGAAGAGCCTCAGAGAGACATACTTACAGTTTCAGGAATAGAAACAGGTTGCATGCCTGATGATAACCTTGTAATGATGGCAGTTAGGAAACTCCGGGAGAGGTTCACCTTTCCCTTTCTTAAAATACATCTCCATAAAGCCGTTCCTTCAGGTGCAGGTCTGGGCGGGGGATCATCCGATGCCGCTTTTTTTCTTAAGAGCGTTGACAGACATTATAACCTTCAGGCAGGGACCGGTATACTGAACGCACTTGCGCTGGAACTTGGCAGCGACTGTCCTTTTTTTATAGAAGCAGTACCAGCACATGCAACAGGAAGGGGCGAAATATTGAATCCTGTCAGCCCTTTACTGTCAGGATTATACATCGTACTTCTTAATCCGGGTATCGGAATTAATACCGGTGAAGCCTACAGGAATTGCAGGCCTTCAGAACCTGAAGAAAGTCTTCTCCTTCATTACAACCGTCCTGTTAATGAATGGAAAGATTTGATATTCAATGATTTTGAAGACTATGCCTTTAAAAAGCATCCCGTTATAGGCGAAATAAAAAGCCGTTTATATGACTGCGGTGCCCTGTTCAGCTCCATGTCGGGCAGCGGATCCAGCGTTTTCGGCATTTTCATTATCAAACCAACACTTCCTCAGGAACTGAAAGATTACGTTATCTTTCAGGGATCGCTCTGAATTCCGGTTATTCCAGTTCAATAAGCAGAGTCCCTTTTGATACCCGGTCACCCTTGCTCACCGGAATGCTTTTTACCCTTCCTTCAATACCGCATTTAAGGTTGTTCTGCATCTTCATTGCATCGAGAAGCATAAGTGTTTCCCCCTTTTTTACGTCATCTCCGGCCTTAACAAGTATTTCAAGCACGGTTCCGGGGATGAAACTTAATATCCTCCTTGGGTCAGCAGGCTGATATGGCTTCCTCTTTTGAAACTTAGGGCTTATTCTGGTCTTGTATAAACTGGATTGAATATTTAAAAATCCAAGATTTTCCTGGTTATCATGATTATCCATACATTTACATTTAAATTATTAAGAGCATCTGATCAGAAAGGGGGAAGTCCATGTTTTTTGTGTGGCATGGAAACATCCTTGTTGCCTGACACTTCTATCGAGTGAAGCAGGAATTTTCTTGTTTCTGAAGGCTCTATTACGGCATCCACATATCCTCTGGAGGCAGCAACATATGGATTGGCGAACTTCGCCTTGTACTCTTCAACCTTTTGTTTTCTCATGCCATCGGGGTCTTTTGCCGATAAGATCTCTTTCCGGAATATTATATTAGCAGCTCCTTCGGGGCCCATTACAGCAATCTCAGCCGAAGGCCAGGCGAAAACAAAATCAGCACCCAGATGCCTTGAGCTCATGGCAATATATCCTCCTCCGTATGCTTTCCTGAGAATGACTGTAAGCTTCGGAACGGTGGCTTCGCTGTAGGCATAAAGTACCTTTGCGCCATGCCTTATCACACCTGCATGTTCCTGGTCAACCCCCGGCAGATAACCTGGAAGATCAACAAGGGTGATAAGCGGTATATTGAAGGCGTCGCAGTAACGTATGAATCTTGCAGCCTTATCGGAGGAGTCGACATCGAGGACACCTGCCATTTCGAGAGGCTGGTTTGCAACAAATCCAACTGTTCGTCCGCCCATCCGGCCAAACCCGATAACGATGTTTTTGGCATACATCTCCATTATCTCAAAGAAGTCGGATTTGTCGACTATTGCCCTTATTACGTTTTTAACATCATACGGGAGGGTCGGATCTTCCGGCACGATTTTATTAATGTTGTATTCGGGCAGGGGTTCTCCGGGTTCGAACGCCAAAGCCTTCTGCGAGTTGTTCCAGGGTATAAAGGTTATGAGCTTCTTTATCTGGTCGAAGCACTCCTCCTCGCTCATCGCAAAGAAGTGGGCATTTCCGGTAACTTCGCTATGAACCCTTGCACCGCCAAGGTCTTCCATCGAGATCTCTTCGCCAAGTACTGTTTTAATAACCTCAGGACCCGTTATGAACATCTTCGAAATATTGTCAACAACAAATACGAAGTCGGTGAGGGCAGGAGAATATACGGCACCTCCGGCGCAGGGCCCGAGAATAACCGAAAGTTGGGGAATAACCCCGCTTGAAATGGTGTTCCGGAAGAAGATCTCACCATAACCAGCAAGAGAGTTAACTCCCTCCTGAATCCTTGCTCCTCCTGAGTCATTTATCCCTATGAGGGGAATCCTCATTTTAAGGGCATGATCCATTATTTTTGTGATCTTTCTCGAATGCATTAGTCCAAGCGATCCCCCGGCCACGGTAAAATCCTGAGCATAAATGGCCACAGGAGCTCCGTAAATTGTACCTGAACCAATTATCACGCCATCGGTAGGCAGCGATTTCTTGTCCATGTCGAAATCACGGGCATCATGCTCCACGAAAAGATCGTACTCATTAAATGAATTCTCATCAAGAAGTGCCATAATTCTTTCGCGGGCAGTGCGTTTCCCCATAGCCTTCTGTTTCTCAATAGCTTGTTCTCCACCGCCGAGATGGAGTTTTTCGCGCTTTTCCTGTAGTTCGCGTAACTTTTTGCTGATTGCCATCGAATGTTTTTTTGGTTGTATTATTATTTTGATATAGGATACGGATTATTATTTTGGTGCCATCCTGTAAAGAACAAGGGCGACCACCGCGTATATTAAATTAGGGATCCACATAGCCAGCATCGGCCCAAGGCTTCCCTTGAGTGAAAACTGCGATGCGAACTGCTGGAAGAGTATGTACGAAAAACTTAGTATCAGGCCTATTCCTATATTCATGCCAATACCTCCCCTTATCTTTCGCGACGAAAGCGTGACACCAATCAGGGTGAGAATAAAAACTGCAAAAGGACTAGCAAACCTCCTGTACTTTTCAATAAGAAACAACTTCAGCTCATCTGATCCCTGGAGCCTGAGAAGACTGATATAATCATTAAGCTCCCTGAAGGTCATGGTGCCAACATATCCGGGATCACGCGAAAAATCCATAGGATTTATTGTAAGTGTTGTGTCGATCCTGCTTCCCCTTGTTATGATCTCCTCATTGTCCTTTATTTCGCGAATGTAATAATTGATAGCAGTCCACTTATGAAGCGCTGTATCAAATAAAACAGATGAAGCCGACAGTTTTGAGACAAGCCTGTTGCTGTCGTTGAATTTTTCTATTGTAAAGTTCATTCCCCTGTTACTTATAGGGTTGTAACTCCCCATATACACATTAATATTTGGAAATACCTGCCTGTGTATACTTTCTACTGTCACTCTCCTGCTTGACGAACGGTAGTATTTGCCTTCAAATTCCATCCTTCTTCTGTTTGCACCGGGGATAACGAAATTTGTAAGGAAGAAAGCAAAAGATGCGATTACAAGGGCTGAGATAAAATAAGGCCACATCATCCTGAGGAAACTCATTCCGCTGTTAAGAATTGCTATTATCTCGGTATTGGCTGCCATCTTCGAAGTGAAGAAAATGACAGCAATGAAAACAAAAAGGGGTGCAAACAAAGTTCCAAAATAGGGAATGAAATTCAGATAGTAATCGAATAATATGGCTTTTAAAGGCGCCTGCTTTTCCATGAAATTATCGATCTTCTCGGCAAAGTCGAATACAACCGCAATGGTGAGTATAAGCAAAATGCAGAAGAAGAAAGTACCGAGAAACTTCTTTATAATATACTTGTCAATACGTCTTACTTTCAGAAGGCTTATAAGCGCTCCGAGAGTTTTTTTATCATTGAGTCTTTCCATATCTTGAAATTACCCTCTTCAATTTTTTTCCTTGCATCTCCAACAAGTTTCAGATAGAAGGCCAGGTTGTGAATGCTTGCAATCTGGGCGCCAAGGTTCTCCCCCGACATTACAAGGTGTCGAAGGTAAGCTTTTGAGTACTGAAGGCTAACCATTGAAGGGCCTTCGGGATCAATAGGATTGAAATCGTCAATCCACTTCCTGTTCCTTATATTAATCGTTCCCTCACTTGTAAAGAGCATCCCGTTTCTTCCGTTACGTGTAGGCATTACGCAATCGAACATATCAATTCCCCTGTCGATTGCCTCAAGCAGATTTACCGGAGTACCCACACCCATGAGGTAACGCGGTTTATCGTCGGGAAGTATTGCATTAACGATTTCAATTGTTCTGTACATCTCTTCGGCGGGTTCCCCTACCGATAATCCGCCAATAGCATTTCCTGCCAGACCCGCTGAGGCCACCTTCTCTGCTGACATTTTCCGGAGATCATCAAAGACTCCACCCTGAACGATCGGGAACAGGTACTGGTCATGCCCCCACAGAGGATCCGTTTCATTAAAATGTGCTACAGCCCTGTCGAGCCACCTGTGGGTTAATGCAACCGACTTCCTGGCATAATCGTAATCGCAAGGCCATGGAGCGCATTCATCAAAAGCCATTATAATATCTGCTCCGATAATCCTCTGAATGTCAACAGTATTCTCGGGAGTAAAAACATGACGCGAACCATCAATATGAGATTTAAAAACGGCACCCTCTTCAGTTAACTTCCTGTTGCCTGAGAGTGAGAATACCTGGTAACCTCCACTGTCGGTAAGTATGGGGCGGTCCCACGACATAAATTTATGCAATCCGCCAGCGGCCTTCATTATATCGGTTCCGGGACGAAGATAAAGATGATAAGTGTTGCCGAGAATTATTTTCGCATTTATATCTTCTGCCAGGTCGCGCTGAAGTATCCCTTTTACGGTGCCTGCGGTTCCGACAGGCATAAAAATAGGAGTAGGAATATCGCCGTGTGCAGTCTTAAGCAAACCTGTCCGTGCTCCGGTATCTTTATCCCTGCTCTGAATTATGAACATTTTTCTGATTTTTTTTGAAGCACAAATGTAATTCTTCCATACGGCCTTCTAAAATTATAGGAAGAATTTTTTTTGCATTCCGATTATCTTATTAATATTGCTTCCTCTTAAAAGAGTAAGATGCCAGATTATAATAATATTATTCTCTTCACTGTTTTTTCAATTTTAGCCACAGCGGCTTCAATCCAGCTTTTCTACTATTTTTTCTTCTATCTTGCTGTATATGTGCATAAACCTGCAAAAATAAACACAAGGAAAGAACCTATTTCAATTATCATCTGTGCCCGAAATGAAGCCGAAAACCTCAGGAATTTCCTGCCTTCGGTTCTTGAACAGGATTACCCCGATTATGAGGTTATTGTCGTAAACGACTGCTCCGAAGACAATTCATATGAAATACTTGGAGAATTCCTTAAAAAATATCCTCATCTGAAAATTTCTACAGTCAATAAGGATCCAAAATTTACTCATTTTAAAAGATTTGCTCAATTTATTGGTATTAAGGCTGCAAAAAATGACATCCTTCTCTTCACCGATGCTGATTGCCATCCTGAATCGGATAAATGGATAGAAAAAATGACATCTCATGTGGATGACAAGTTCACATTCGTTCTTGGATACGGAGGTTATCATTCAGGGAAAGGGCTGCTGAACAAGTATGTTAGATATGACTGTATGACAATAGCTATGCAGTACCTGGGCATGGCAATACGTGGAGTCCCTTATATGGGTGTCGGGCGCAATCTGGTATACCGCAGGTCAGTTTTTTTTGAAAATAAAGGATTTGGATCTCATAACCATCTTGTTTCCGGTGATGATGACCTGTTCGTCAATTCAAATGCTTCACGAAAAACGACATGTGTCGAATTCGGCGATGGTTCACATACAAGGTCGGTGCCGGTTACAACTCTGAAAGCCTGGGTAACACAAAAGAAAAGACATCTCACTACTGCTCCTTATTACAGGCCAAGCCATAAAGTACTACTGGCCACAGAACCTCTCACAAGAGTCTTGTTTTATACCTCATTTACAAGCCTTTGCATCACTAATTTTTTTCTTCCTTTTACTCTTGCGATCTTTGGTTTAAGGCTTATAACCCAGATAACCGTTTTATCGCTCGTTCAGAAAAAGCTTAAAGAACCCGGATTGCTGCTATATTCAATATTTTTTGATATCTTTTCGCCGGTCATCAATGGGATTCTCTATTTAAGCAATTCGGGGAACAAGCGAATGTACAGTGCATGGAAGTGAATAATTCTCTATCGGACAAGGCAAAGAGTGACCTTCTGCTAGTAGAACAGGCAAAAAAAGGTCAGGAAAAGGCCTTTGCCTCCCTTATGAATCGCTATAAGGATTCCATCTACTTCATGCTCCTTAAGATGGTAAACAATGCCTCAGATGCCGAAGATCTGACTATCGAAGCCTTTGGAAAAGCATTCAGAAGTCTCGATTCATATACTCCAAAGTTTGCATTCAGCACCTGGCTTTTTAAGATTGCCACAAACAATTGTGTCGACTTTATAAGGAAGAAGCAGTTTGCCCCCATTCCTTTCGATCATATGCAGGATAATCTCGATAATGTAACTGCAAATATTCAATCCGACCTTCCCGATCCTGAAGAATCGCTGATAATCCACCAAAAGATAGCTGCTTTAAAGGATATCCTTAACCTGCTTAAACCCAGGTACAAGGCCCTGATCGAACTCAGGTACTATAAGGAGTATTCATATGAGGAGATCTCAGCTGAACTTAATCTGCCAATAGGAACTGTGAAAGCACAGCTATTTCGTGCGAAAAGCCTTTTATACAACATTTTAATTAAAACAGGAAACATCTGATGGTTGAATCCGTTTCCAGATATTTTCCAAATCTGAGCGATATCCAGATTGAGCAGATGTCAATGCTGCCTGAGATCTACGGAAGATGGAACAGCATGATTAATGTTATCTCGAGGAAGGACATGGACAACTTCGTTGTTCACCATCTTCTTCATTCCCTGTCCCTGGGGAAAGCAATTGACTTCACCCCCGGAACAACGATCCTAGATGTTGGCACAGGAGGCGGATTCCCGGGAATTCCACTTGCAATAATGTTTCCTGAAGTTGAATTTACCCTTATGGATTCAATTGAAAAGAAGATTAAGGTAGTTTCTGCCGTAGCTGAAGAACTTAAACTTACAAATGTTCATCCTTCCCGCAAAAGGGTTGAGGAGGAAAAAAGCAAATACAACTTTGTTGTGAGCCGGGCCGTCACTGACTTTCCCTCTTTTGTAACCCTTACTTCAAAAAATATTCGCAAGAAAGGAAACAATTCTCACCGAAATGGCATTTTATGCCTTAAGGGAGGAGACCTTACCGAAGAACTCGCTAAATTTCGCAACAGAATTGTGGTGTGGAACATCGGAGATTTTTTTCCCGAGCCATTCTTTGATACCAAAAGAATTGTATATCTGCCTGTTTGATTTTTTTTAAAAAAAACATCTCTCCGGTTTTTATATTTGAAAAAAGTACTACATTTGCATTCTCAAATCAGATAGTAAGTCAATAAATATAATTGAAAAGATGAAACGGACATTTCAGCCATCAAGAAGGAAAAGAGCAAACAAGCACGGTTTCAGGGAAAGAATGTCGACACCAAACGGCAGAAGAGTTCTTGCATCACGCAGGGCTAAAGGAAGAAAAAAACTTACAGTATCTCCGGAACTTAAATTAAAAGGATAGTATATTTCTAATATAAAATCTTAAAGGTGTCTCTTTCAGGCACCTTTTTTCTATTACAATTTTTCTGCAATTCCATTGAAATGTTCAGCTTATTATTCGTTTGAAGATTTGAAATGATCTTCCTGGCACAATATTCTTAACTTTGCTGCCTCAAATTTCAAAATAATGGCAGAACTTATAAATCTTATTAAAGATACCGATCTTCAGAAAATATCAGCAAAGATAGCCTCTAACGAACGTATCACGCCCGAAGAGGGTCTGTTGCTGTTTAAAAAGGCAGATCTGCCTCTTCTCGGCTTGCTTTCAGGAATTGTCAGGCGCAGGCTTAATGGAAATTTTGCATACTTCAACCGCAATTTCCATATTGAACCAACAAATAAATGCATTTACAACTGCCGCTTCTGTTCATACCACAAGCCTGAAGGAGATCCGGAGAGCTGGGAATTCAGCCAGTCTGAAATGCTCGATATAGTTAAAAGATTTGATAACAAAAATGTGACGGAAGTTCACATAGTAGGCGGTGTCCATCCTTCATACGACCTCCATTACTGGGGTTCTCTGATAAAAAAGATAAAGGAACACAGGCCCTCGCTTCATGTAAAGGCATTTTCGGCAGTAGAGCTTGAATACATGATAACAAAAGCAGGCTGTACAATAGAGGAAGGGTTGATACTCTTAAAGGAATATGGCCTCGATTCAATCCCCGGCGGAGGCGCTGAAATCTTCGACGAAGAACTCAGAAAGATGATCTGCGATGAAAAGGCTTCATCGCAGATGTGGCTTAATATCCATGAAAAGGCTCATCAGCTGGGTATTTCATCAAATGCCACAATGCTCTACGGCCATATTGAAACCTATACTCACAGGATCGACCACCTCGAAAGGCTTCGTTCACTTCAGGATAAAACCGGAGGTTTCAATGCATTCATTCCGCTCAAGTTTAAAAAGTCGAATAACAGCATGTCTTATCTTGGTGAAGTTAATGTCATCGAAGACCTCCGCAATTATGCCGTATCGAGGATCTTTCTCGACAACTTCCCCCATATAAAGGCTTACTGGCCCATGACAGGCAAGGTGACTGCACAACTCTCTCTTTCATTTGGTGCCGATGATATGGATGGAACCATTGATGACACAACCAGGATCTATTCTATGGCAGGATCGGATGAAGGAAATCCTGCAATGACATCGGAAGATATAAGTACGCTAATACGCGAAGCCGGGTTTGTCCCTGCAGAAAGGGACTCTCTCTATAATACTATTCAGGCTGATTAAAGCTGTTATATGAAAAGGCAGAATCTCCGGTTTTTCTTATAATTTTATCAGTACCTTTGCGTTATTACTAATGTTCAATTAACAGGCATGAGTCTTAAAAATTTTATCCTGAGCAAAGTTTTTGTTAAAAATCTGGGGCTGGCTGTTGCTATTATTGTCGGGACCCTGATGCTTTTACTCATATGGTTAAACTTATACACCAGACATGGTCAGGCCCGGCCTGTTCCCGACTTCCATGGACTTACAATTGAACAGACCGCTAATCTGGCACGAAAGAGCAGGCTTAAATTTCAGGTCATCGATTCAGTATATACAAATGCCGTCCCCGCCGGATGTGTTGTAGAACAAAATCCGAAACCCGGATTCAAGGTAAAAAAATGGAGAAACATTATACTTACTATTAATGCCTTCAGCCCCGAGATGGTGGCAATGCCGAACCTGGTAGATCTTCCCAAGCGTCAGGCCCTGTCGGTTATTATGAGTTCTGGTCTCGAGATCGGTCAGCTTGAATACAGGCCCGACCTCTCGATCGATGTTGTAATCGGCCAGCAATACAATGGAAGGACGGTTGCACCGGGCGATTCCATCCAGAAAGGTTCGGTTATTGATCTCATATTGGGTAAGGGGCTCAGCAACATGCGCACTCCTGTTCCAAACCTGATTGGTATGAGACTCGATCCAGCCAAAAACATGATCCTGGGCGCCTCCCTGAATCTTGCAACCTATATCTACGACAATTCCATAATAAACGGTAACGATTCTGTAAATGCAGTTGTTTACAAACAAAACCCTGAATATAAGACAGATATAAGCCTGCAGCTTGGATCTGCCATTTACCTGTGGCTGACTGTTGATTCGGCTAAAGTCCGGACCGATACAACATTATATCAAACTTCTGATACACTCCAGGTTGCTTACCTTCAGTCAATAACAACTAACTAAACTGATGATCAGGCGCATAATAATATTTCTATTCATTTTTTACGCCTGCATACCTGTAGTGCCTGCACAGGAAGTAGTCACGGGTCTGCAAATAAATACCCGGGTGGTGAACGCTGTAAAGGATATGAAAATGAATAAGAGATCCTCAGCCGACCCAACTCTTTCCCTTCCGTTCTTTGAAGATTTCTCAGGGAAATCATTGCTGCCCGACAGCAAAAAATGGTCTGATAACTACGTTTTTATAAACAACACCTACTCTGACCAACAGATCACCCAGGGAATCGCAACCTTCGATGCTATCGGCAATACCGGAAGATTATATGAAACAGCATCAACCCTTCCTTTCAGTGCAGATAAACTTACATCCCAGCCTCTTGACCTTAATTATTCATCAGCCGAAAACATCTGGATGAGCTTTTTCTATCAGGCAGGCGGACTAGCCGATCCTCCTGAAAAAAATGACAGCCTTACCCTTCAGTTTTTCGCCCCGGATGAAAACATGTGGTATTCCGTTTGGAAGACCTCCGGGACCACCGATTTAAAATTCAAACCGGCAATAATAAAAATTGCTAACAGCAGATTTCTAAGGAAGGGTTTTCAGTTCCGTTTTACGAATTATGCAAGTCTTAGCCCCAATACAAGTGACCCGTCATTAGTTGCCAATTGTGATATCTGGAATATCGATTATATCCTTATTGACAGAAACAGGAATGGCGCCGACACTGTTTTTTCCGATGTGGCATACAGGCTTCCTGTACGATCGCTCCTCAAGAGTCATGAGGCAATGCCATGGAAACAGTTTCGCAATGTTGAACTTCAGGAAATGGGATCATCAATTAATGTAAATTACCGGAATAACGATACTATTGCGAGGAATGTGACCCGTGATTTTGAGATCTCAGATGTTTATAACAACTCGGTTTCCCATTCCTTTACTGCAGGAGCAACCATTATTGGTCCCCTTACAAACGTTCCATATAAAGCAAACCTTATATATACCTTTAACACAACTAATTCCGATTCCGCCCTTTTCAAAATAACCTGTTCGCTAAAGACTGATGAGTTTGACCCTAAAGCCAACGATACACTCACCTACTATCAGACTTTCAGGAACTATTTTGCTTTCGACGACGGATCCGCTGAAGGAGGCTATGGCATTAACGGGCTGGGTTCAAGAAATGCAATGTTCGCTTACAGATTCAAATCATTTATTCAGGACACTCTGAGGGCAATAACAATTTGTTTCAACGACAGTTACCAGAATGCAAATAAAAGGGCATTTGACCTCATGGTATGGAAAGATAACAACGGCATGCCGGGCGATGTACTATGTACAGCAGAGGAAGTTATGGTGGAGCAGGGATCTCAGATTAATGGTTTTTACAATTATAATCTGCCTGAAGGAATTCCGGTTGATGACATTTTCTATGTCGGATGGAAACAACGTTCTGAGACCTTCCTTAATGCAGGCTTTGACATAAACACTCCAAACAACGGCAGACAGTTTTACTGGCTGAACGGAGACTGGAGAGCATCGCAAACAAATGGCAGCGTGATGATCAGACCCATTTTGGGCGACCGTATCAGGACAGTTTCAATTAACGAAACAGAATTTTCAGGAAAAAACAGCATTAAAATCTGGCCGAATCCGGCAAATGATTACCTGCGTGTAAGTCTTGGCGATGAGCAGAACAGGGAGGTAACACGGATTTCCGTCATAGACCTCTGTGGCCGGAAACTGATAGATGTCCCATTCAGCGATTTGATAGACATTTCCAATCTCAAAGAAGGTATATATATTGTAGTAGCACTAATCAATGGCAGGCAGGAAAGTCTTACGCGCCTGATAAAAATGAGGTAACCCCCGGATGGCAGAAGAAGAATTGAATGAGCTCCAGGAGCTTTTTGAACATTACAGGTTTAAAGCTGATCCAGGGCAGACAATACTCAGGATTGACAAATTCCTGTCGGACCGAATAGAAAATTCCTCCCGTACAAAAATACAGAATGCTGCTATTGCCGGTTGTATACTTGTAAACAGTAAACCTGTAAAACCAAATTACAAGGTCAAACCATTCGACATTGTACAGGTTGTTCTTCCAAATCCTCCCCGCGAGATTGAACTCATTCCCGAAGACATACCGCTTAATATTGTTTATGAGGATGATGACCTGGTGGTTGTAAACAAAGAACCGGGAATGGTAGTCCATCCTGCCTATGGCAATTATACAGGCACCCTTGTAAATGCCCTGATGTGGCACTTCAGGGACCTGCCCCTTTTCAGCTCGGGAGAAAGCCGTCCCGGATTGGTTCACCGCATCGACAAGAACACATCAGGAATACTGGTCATAGCAAAAAATGAATTGGCCCTGAACAGGCTTTCAAAACAGTTTTTCGACCGTACTACCGACCGGAAGTATATTGCCCTTGTATGGGGAGCACCAAATCCGGCTGAAGGCACTATAACAGGTAATGTAGGCAGAAGCATAAAGGACAGGAAGGTAATGCAGGTCTTCACCGATGAAAGCGAAGGAAAACACGCAATAACTCACTACAAGCTTATCGAGGATTTTGGGTATATTTCTATGGTAGAGTGTAAGCTTGAAACCGGAAGAACTCATCAGATCAGGGTTCATTTCAGCCATATTAAGCATCCTCTCTTCAACGATGAGGAGTACGGAGGCGACAGGATACTAAAGGGTACGACCTTTGCAAAGTACCAGCAATTCATAAAGAACTGCTTTAAAATACTGCCACGACAGGCGCTGCATGCCAAGTCGCTGGCATTTGATCATCCGGTCACTGGTAAAAGGATGCAATTCGAATCAGAACTTCCTGACGACATGAAGCAGATAATCGAAAAATGGAGAATATATATTTCAGGAAGAGATCCGGAAGATTTTTAGTTAACAGGCCCCGATTGCCACGCCTAAGGACATAGCTGGCGCGGATTTGCAATCCGTGACCCTTCTTCTAAAGCTTCACTTTCTGCATCTTTGGCCCCGATTGCCGCGCCTAAGGACACAGCTGGCGCGGATTTGCAATCCGTGACCCTTCTTCTAAAGCTTCACTTTCTGCATCTTTGGCCCCGATTGCAAATCGGCGCCATCAATACGTTACCAGCTTCCTCCGGCGCCGCCACCTCCAAAGCTTCCGCCACCGAAGCCGCCAAATCCTCCTCCTCCGCCGCCGCCTCCGGAGAATCCTCCCCAGCTGCCGCTATGCGATCCTCTTCCGGAATTCATCATGCTCATAAGCATCCAGAAAGGCAGACCGCCACTTCCTATATTCCTGTTGTTCGATCCTCCCGACCGGCCAAAAAATACTGCTATTGCTACTATTATAACAATAACAAAAAGCCCACCCGGAGAATCCTTTCCCCCGCTCTTCTTTGCCTTTGAACCGTATTCAGCCGCAGAATATTCGCCACGTGCCAGCGACATCAGTGTAGAAGAAGCATTACTAAGACCTCCAAAGTAATCACCTTCCCTGAAGGCAGGAAGTATCTCATTGTTAACAATATCACTGCAGGTAAGATCCGGAATGGCTCCTTCAAGGCCATAGCCCTGGGCAATAAAAACCTCACCTTTAGAACCGGCTGTTTTAGGCTTAACAAGTATCAGAAGTCCGTTATTCAACTGCTTCTTGCCTATACCCCATTTCTCGCCCAACCTCTGGGAGTAATCGGATATTGCATATCCGTCAAGTGTTGGAACAGTTACAATGGCTATCTGTGTGGAAGTTGAATCATTGAATGAAACAAGTCTTTGTTCGAGCATTCCCACTTCCTGCTCACTGAGCATACCGGCAAAGTCATTTACAAGCCTCGGTGGACTTGGTCTGTCAGGAATATTCTGGGCCAAGAGGTTATTAAATAATCCCAAACAGACAATAACAGAAAGGGTAAGTAAATACAAGCTTTTTCTTTTCATCAGTTCTACCCTTCTATTTTATCGAATGAAATTTCGTCTGACAATTCATTAACATCCTCCTTGCTAAAAGGAAAATGAGTCTTAAGCTGCTCTCCTGCCTTAATAATTCCCTCAGAAAGGCCTTCTGTGAATTTGCCTTCCCTGAACTTATTCTTAAATAACTGGCTGATTTCATCCCAGAAACCTGCCGGCACTTTCGCGTTTATTCCGGAATCACCAAGGATGGCGAACTTCTTATCGACAACTGCCAGATAGAAAAGCACACCATTTCGCTCAGCTGTTCTGTTCATTCCCAGCTTTCCGAATAACCATGCAGCCCTGTCCAGTACATCTTCATGGCATGAGGTTTCAATATGAACCCTTATCTCACCCGAAGTTTCCTTCTCAGCCGTCTTTACCGATTCGAGAATTATGTTCTGCTGTTCTTTAGTGAAGAACGATGAAGCTTTCATTGTATTTACAGGTAAAATTTAAAACTTAACTTCCGGAGCCTTTTCTGCTCCAGCAGTTGCTTCGAAATATGGCTTTGCTGCAAAACTGAACATTCCTGCTATCATATTTTGCGGAAACCTTTTAATATAAGTATTGTATAAAAGAGCTACTTCATTGAACTTTCTTCTCTCGACCGAGATCCTGTTCTCAGTTCCTTCAAGTTCAGTCTGGAGATCCCTGAAATTCTGTGTTGCTTTAAGCTCCGGATACTGCTCCATTACAACCATAAGTCTTCCAAGAGCAGAGGAGACCTGTCCCTGTGCCTGCTGGAACTGCTGCATGGTTTCGGGAGTGAGTTTGGTGGGATCAATATTAACAGAGGTCGCTTTAGCCCTGGCTTCAATAACCTGGGTAAGTGTGGTCTGTTCAAAGTTTGCTGCCCCTTTTACAGTATTGACAAAATTGGGTATAAGGTCGGACCGGCGCTGGTACTGTGTTTCAACGTTACCCCATTGGCTCGTAACACCTTCATTCATAGTAACCATGCCGTTATAAACCTTTGTACCCCACATTACCATGCCGAGAACTACAATGGCTATAAAACCCACAATAATGATCGATATTAAACAACCTTTTTTCATCTTATTTTTGTTTTAGTTTTTTTCAAAGGTAATATTTATCGACGATTATTCAGTAATACAAAGCCTTCTAAAATCTAAATCACACTGTTCTTCCCTTAAATCCAATTGTCACCGGCAAAGTAGTTATGTGAAATTCTGATATTATTCATTAAATTTGGTCACACAAATTCTACAATGAAGACTATTGCTATTGCAGCGGGAGGAGACTCCTCAGAATATGAAGTATCGGTAAAAAGTGCCGGGGAAGTTGAAAAAGTTCTCTCTTCAAGATACAGTGTTTATATTATAATGATCCGTAGCGGTAACTGGTACTGGGAAGATCCCAAAGGCCGGTATCTTCCCGTTGATAAAAATGATTTTAGCCTCACTACAGGTGATTCATGGATCAGATTCGATGCCGTTTTCATTGCAATTCATGGCACTCCGGGTGAAAACGGACTTCTTCAGGGTTACCTCGACATGCTCAAAATTCCCTACACCAGCTGCCCGGCATTTTGTTCAGCTTTGACTTTCAACAAACAAGCCTGCAAGCTTTTTCTTAAAGAATACGGGATTCCAATGGCAAAGGCGATTCTTGTAAGAAACGGAGACCAGATGAATGATGACCAAATAATAAATCAGACAGGTCTTCCGTGTTTCGTCAAGCCAAACGATAGCGGATCAAGCTTTGGAGTAACAAAGGTTAAAAAGAAAGATGAGCTTTATCCGGCAATTGAAAACGCCTTCAGGGAAAGTAATGAAGTTCTTATCGAAGCCTTCCTTGACGGAAGGGAAGTAGGCTGCGGAGTGGTTAAATCCAGAAAAAAATCAATTGTCCTGCCTGTAACCGAGATCATAAGCAAAAACGAATTCTTTGATTATGAAGCCAAGTACACCCCCGGATTATCGGATGAGGTGACACCTGCAAATATGCCCGAAAATATAACCAAGAAGATCTGGGAGCTTAGTTCACGGGTTTACGATCTGCTCGGATGCAGGGGAATTGTCAGGGTCGATTTCATAATGGTGGACGAACAGCCTTACTTTCTTGAGATAAATACCGTACCAGGCATGACAAAAGAAAGCCTCATCCCTAAACAGGCAGCTGCAGCCGGCATTTCACTCGAAGACCTCTATTCAATGGTTGTTGAAGACCTTTTTGAATAAATCTGCGTTATTTGCTTTCCCTTGCCATTTTAAGGGCACCGGTTGTAGTGTAGTACTTTGTAATTATTCCCTGAACTTCCCATTCGGGGAGTTTTCCTTCTTTCAGGAATTCAAGGTATTTAGTCATTACCTGTCCAAAATGCTCTTCATGCGAAACCCTGTACTTAGCCGGAACAGTTATTCTGAAACTATTTTTGCCATATGCCTCAACCTGAACACTGTCATAAGGCAATGTTCCTGCAACTGCCTTTAATTTTGCCTCAAAACCTGCGGCTTCGGAACCTTGAAAATTCTCAACGTAAAGAACAGGACGGAATTTCTCCTCCGCTCCCTGCCTTATTACAAGGTCGCATTTTGTCCCGTGCATCACTGAATAGTGTGTATCGCCGCCGCCGGGAGGCGCCTGGTAATTCCAGGTAACAGATACTTTTGCGAATACTCCTTTCAGCCTGTATATTATTTCTCCATTTGAAAAAACATTGAGGCTGCCATCCTTAACATCCTTCTGAAGATATTCCGGGTATTTGGCGAGACCGGTAACTCCGCTGAACTGTCCGGGAGTTATAACCGTCGGCCATCTCTTCGCTGCAACAAGAGTCACGTCTTCCGGCCTGAGGATTTGTTCCGGGAAGCATTCCCATTGGACCAGATCAACCAGATGGGTTGTTACATCAACTATGCCTTCTCCCTGCTGTTCCGTATCAAAAAACCATGCCGGGCGAAGCAGGGGCGATCCGGAGACTATCTTTGAAAAATGATGAACACTCACCTTTGTTACCGCAGGCTCTTCTTTTGTTCCCTCTTTTAAGGTTCCGAATACCGTCTCATTTTGAGAGAGAAGTTTCTGAAGAATTGTTGTGTTCATATCTCTCAGTCATTATATCGTATAGAAGAATTCCCTTTTCCCCCGCCGTTTTTAACGCTCTCTCGAGTACCTGGAAATCCTCAGGCCTGATTATCATTGGTTTGTCGGCAAGAACATTTAGCCCGGCGTTTACCGATTTCGAAATGTATTCCGCTTTCTTCAGGTTATTCCCCGATAAAACAACGACATTTCCGGACTTTTCAGCGAGCATCTTCTCAAAAAAGTCATTGCCCTTATATACATTTTCATTCCAGGCCGTAGGACTTACCGGTCGGGAGTTATATGAAGCAATCCTGCCCAGATGCTGTGTAACATCCGGACCTTCAGGGGCGTAGACATGAACTTCCGGCGAAACCTGATCGTACATCGTCTTCTGGACCAGGGCTGCATGGAAGTGCCCCGGATCAACTGTAATCAATTCGACCTGATAGTTTTTCTTCATTGAATCATCGGATTTGCCAGACTGTTGTTTTGTGGCACCTGATCCACAGGAATTCAAAACTACAGCAACCGGAATAATTGAATAAAAAAACTTCCTCATTTTACTTGAATAATGATATTTTAAAATCTTTCTGCCTGACAAAAAATCCAAATCTATTCGCCTGCTTTTCAGAACTCCCTATTCATTAAAAGTATCCTGCCTGTACGAATCAACAGGTGCACAGGAACAAATCAGATTGCGGTCGCCATAGCCATCGTCGATACGTCCGACTGAAGGCCAGAACTTGTTCTCAGCCACCCATTTCAATGGGAAAGCAGCCTTATTGCGGCTGTATGAATGATTCCATTCCTCGCCAGTCAAAACCTTCACTGTATGCGGTGCATTGTGAAGGACATTATCGATACGGTCAGCCCTTCCCTCTTTGATTTCCTGGATCTCATTCCAGACTGATTTCAGGGCATGAATGAATTTATCAAGTTCATGAAGTGATTCGGATTCAGTAGGTTCCACCATAAGTGTTCCATGAACAGGGAAGGACAGGGTTGGTGCATGGAAACCATAATCCATAAGTCTTTTAGCAATATCCGCCTCGGTAATTCCTGCCTCCTGTTTGAAGCTCCTGCAGTCGAGAATCATTTCGTGGCCAACAAATCCTTCTGTTCCCGTATATAGCGTTTCGAAACATCCCCTGAGTGATGCAGCAATATAATTTGCATTAAGTATTGCATATCTGGTTGCCTGAGTTAGCCCGAATGATCCCATCATCATAACGTAAGCATGAGATATAGTAAGAACATGCCCGCTGCCGAAAGGAGCGCCTGCTATTGCTGTGGTTCCATGGCTTCCACCTGTCTTAACAATCGGGTGAGATGGAAGGAATTCAGCAAGCTTATCGTTTGCGAGTATCGGTCCCATGCCCGGTCCGCCCCCTCCATGAGGTATGGCGAAGGTCTTGTGCAGATTCAGGTGGCAGACATCCGCTCCGATATGGCCCGGACTTGTAAGGCCAACCTGTGCGTTCATGTTGGCGCCGTCCATATAAACAAGGCCTCCGTATGAATGTATTATTTCGCTTATTTCAATAACTGCAGCTTCAAAAACACCATGGGTAGAGGGATAGGTTATCATCAGGCAGGCCAGGTTTTCCTTGTGTTCCCCTGCTTTCTTCCTCAGATCCTCAACACTAATATTTCCCTTATCGTCGCATTCTACAACGACTATCTTCATTCCTGCCATGGCAGCGCTTGCCGGGTTTGTACCGTGTGCCGAAGAAGGAATAAGCGCGATGTTTCTGCCTGCCTCTCCCCTGCTTATGTGATATTCCCTTATCACCATCAGTCCGGCATATTCGCCGGCAGCGCCTGAATTGGGCTGAAATGATATTGAAGAGAAGCCTGTTATCTCCTTCAGGGCATTACCAAGCTCATCCATAATCTGGTAATATCCTTCGGCCTGTCCGGAGGGTACAAAAGGATGAACATTGCCGAACTCCGGCCAGCTCATTGCAAACAGTGAACTTGCAGGATTAAGCTTCATTGTACACGATCCGAGAGGTATCATGCTGTGAGTGAGGGAAAAATCTTTTCTCTCAAGAAGCTTTACGTATCTCATCATCTCAGTCTCCGTATGATACCTGTTAAAGGTAGTTTCGGTCATGAAAGAAGATTGTCTCAGCAGTTTTGGATCAATGCATTTACAGTTGCAGAAACCGTTTATTGGTTCTGTTTCCTTCCCTGCAGCCTTTGCAAAGATGCCGGCAATGGCATTCATCTCAGTGAATGTTGTAATCTCATCGGTACTGAAAACCACAGTATTATCATCAGGATAAAAGAAATTTATCCCGGCTTCATTTGACAGTTTACGAATCTCTTCTGCCGGAATTTTACCTCCAAGGTCTATCCTGAGTGTATCGAAAAACATTGAATTTTCCTGACGATAACCCATTCTGCGGATCGCCAGGCTTAAGGTAGCAGCGGAATTGTGAATATGGAGAGCAATATCCTTTAAGCCTTGGGGTCCATGATATTGTGCGTACATCCCCGACATTGTAGCAAGCAGTGCCTGAGCCGTGCAGATATTTGAAGTAGCTCTTTCACGCTTTATATGTTGTTCCCTTGTCTGTAAAGCCATTCTAAGGGCACTGCTGCCCTGGGCATCAACAGAAACACCTATTATGCGTCCCGGCATATTCCTTTTAAGTTCATCCCTGGTGGCAAAGAAGCCGGCATGCGGACCGCCGAAACTCATCGGGAGACCCATTCTCTGGCTTGAACCGACAACTATGTCTGCACCCCACTCTCCGGGAGGGGTTAAAAGGGCCAGGCTCATCAGGTCGGCAGCAACACCTACGAGGATTCCTGCAGAATGAGCCATATATGTCAAAGCCTTATAGTCCCTGAGTTCTCCTGAAGCAGCAGGATATTGTGCGAATGCGCCGAAGTAGGTTTCGTTGAATACAGCCTGGGTATATTTTCCTCTTACCAATTCTATTCCAAGCGGTGCTGCACGTGTCTCAATTACATCGAGAGTTTGCAGAAAAATATCCTCGTCAACAAAAAACTTGTTAGCCCCGGCTTTTACGGCAGCCCTGGAACGGGCATTGAACATCATTATCATCGCTTCTGCAGCAGCTGTCGATTCATCGAGAAGTGAGGCGTTTGCAATTTCCATACCTGTCAGGCTTGCAACCATGGTCTGGAAATTGAGAAGAGCCTCAAGTCTTCCCTGTGAGATCTCAGCCTGATAGGGAGTGTAGGATGTATACCAGGCGGGGTTCTCCAGGACATTCCTGGTTATAACTGAAAGCGGAGCAACACCGTAGTATCCCTGACCGATAAATGACCGGAACAACTTATTCTTCTTTCCTATTGCCCTGATATGGTTAAGATATTCAAATTCACTCATCGGTTGCGGCAGCCTCATAGGCTTCTCAAGCATTATCGATTTTGGTATAGTCTTTTCAATCAACTGGTCGAGAGATTTTACTCCAATTGTCTCAAGCATTTGAGGCAATTCATGCTCGCGAGGACCATTATGACGGTTAACAAACTTATCTGCAGACATAAGGTTTAATATTTAATCAAAGAAAATTAAGATCTGACTTTAATTTGGAAGGGCAATAATAAGAAAATAACTCAACAAATTGCAGGATTTTTGCTATGTTCAGGATGTTTTTAAATAACCGGCATATGACAGATTATAATGCAATGGCGTTTAGTTAAGGAATATTATTACCAAACATGAAAAGAATATTTTACCACAGGGACCACTCTACTATTCTTGTGTTTTTACCCCCCAACCCCCCAAGGGGGGATTTAAGAACACCCCCGCTGGGGGCAGTGGGGTAAAATGTGGGAGTAAGAAACTGATTACCCGGGCTTAACTAAACGACATTGGATTATAATGTGACAGATTATAATCTGACCTGATTTTTCCCTTCAGAAAAAGCCTCAGGAACCAAAAAAAGGATTTGTCAATATTTCCTTTTCAATAGTGGTTTTATTGCCATGTCCGGGATAGACAACTGTTGAAAGCGGCAGGACAAACAGTTTGCTTCTGATGCTGTTAATCAGGGTATCGTAATTGCCGCCGGGAAGGTCGGTTCTTCCAATGCTTCCGGAAAAAAGTGCGTCACCGGTAAAGACCGAGCCGTCCTTTGCACAATAAAAGGCGATGCTGCCTGCTGTATGCCCCGGAACATGAAGAGCAACAAGTTCCGTATCTCCAAAAGTAAGAACCTGCCCGTCAGTAATGAATGACTCCGGTTCGGGAGGTGTCTCCATTGTCAGTCCGAAAAGCGTCGAATGCTGAGTGGCGTTTTTCCTGTTGATCTCATCAGCCTCACAGGAAAGCGTCCTTAGATTATACTTTTCAAGAATGAATTTGTTGCCAAAGACATGGTCGAGATGGCAATGGGTATTAAGCAGCATTACCGGTATCAGCTTCTCTGACTCCAGAAGCTTTACAAGCACTTCCTGTTCCGGTTCGTGATAACATCCGCAATCGAGAATGGCACACTTCCCTGATTCATCAGCAAGTATATAGGTATTGACTTCAATTGGGGAAAAAACTAATTTGAATATTTTCATTCTTAAATTATTTTACATTTCCAATGCCTTTTAGCATAGGCACAAACACAAAATTGCCATGAGAGGTATACTCGAAAGTATCATCACCCGTCTTCTCAACCAGCGTCATAATTTGCGAGTTAGAGGAGCCTACAGGCACCACCATCCTTCCACCGGCCTTAAGCTGCTGAAGAAGCTTCAAAGGCACTTCAGGGGCAGCGGCAGTAATCACTATCCCGTCAAACGGTCCATACTGAGGTTTTCCCTCATAACCATCGCCGAAAAAGAAATCGGCAGAATATCCAATGGATTCAAGAGTCTGTTGTGCCTTATAAAACAGGTCCCTGTGCCTTTCTATTGTAAAAACCCTGGCTCCCATCACGGCCAGGATGGCTGCCTGATAGCCTGAGCCTGTTCCTATTTCAAGTATTTTATCTCTTTTCCTGACTTTCAGAAGCGAAGTCTGAAAGGCAACAGTATATGGCTGGGAGATTGTCTGTCCCGACGTTAAGGGGAATGCCTTATCGACATAAGCATGACTCAGAAATGCAGGATCCATAAAGAGATGGCGTGGAACTGTTCCAACTGCACTCAGAACATCTTCATCGGATATGCCTTTTCTCCTAAGCTCGTCAACAAGCTTCTTTCGCATTCCTTTTGCTTCGAATGTATCAGTCATAAAATAACCCCGGGTATAAATAACAGGTTGTAAAATTATAAAATAATGCGAAAGCTGAAAAAGTATATGCTGATCATATGGAAGAATGTATTAAAGGGAAAAGAATTCCAGTGGCTTATAAACAGCGCCGGTTTTAAGAAGAATACTTTCATACAGAATAATCTCGTTCACGTGTGCTTTCTGAAGTTCAACACCTCTGTACATTTCAAGAAGATCCTTCAGACCTGAACCCTGACTTAGCGATCTTATCCTTCCAATTGTAAGGTGAGGCCTGAAAGGACGCTTTTCAAGGACTATGCCTGATTCTTCAAGGCATCGGAGGACAAGGAGATTCAGTCCTGTAAGCCTTCCTGAAGGCTCAATTCCTGCCCATAAAACATTAGGGTCGTTTAAGCTTTTAAAAACTCCGACACCTCCGATTACGAGATCAAAGCTTCCTGAACCTGCACATTCTTTCCGCAGGGAGGATTTCAGCTTATTTATAACCGGTTCCTCAGTATCTCCAAGGAAGGTCAGTGTGATATGAAGATTCTCTGGTTCAGTCCATTTTATACTCTCTTTTCTTAATGCTCCCTGTATTGATGAAATCATATTCATCAGGGCAATTTCCGGATTGATTCTGATTGCGACAAAGATCCTTTTCATTCCTTCAAAATATCATTTTTTCTGCATTACATCCTGCCGGCATCTATTTCATTAATTATAAGCTCTATCAGGAGATCGTCTCCGTAAGGATCATATTCTGCCTTCAGGTTTGTTCCGAAAATACGGGCAATTCCCTGCCAGAATGAAGCAGAGATCTTTCCCCTGTATTCCCTTATAAGGTCGAAAGAGGTATTCTGCGTTTCCCTGTCAATAAGCTTTATAAGCAGTCTGCCCTGGGTGATCGTCATCTGCCTCATATCATCTTCATACTCCGCGAAAACATTCTTCTCAACAGTTTTGAGATAATTCTTCCTGTCCTTCTCGTCGGTAATGCCCTGGAGTTCACCGTTTACTCGTTCCAGCTTTACCCTTACAATTTTGGCATAAGGATATACTTTTTTTATATTATAAATAAGCCTGTCGTACCGGCGGTAATCACTCTTCCTGGCTCCTCCCGGACGGGCAATAATATTTACACCTCCAAGCTGAATTTCAGGCATCATCACTCCGTTTCTTTCTATATTCTTTAGTACATATTGTTTACCTTCAACTGTATCAGGCCTGAGAATTGCAGTATCATTCTGACAAATTGATTCAGTCAGGAAGGTGAATAAAGCCAATATGGAGAGAAGGTATCTCAAAAGGAGTTTTTTGCAAAGGTATCAAAATACATACCATAATTAAATATCTAATCTACCCGGCGGACTTCTAAAATCCGCCGGCTTTTTTGTGCTTCAGTATATAATACAGTATTTTTACCAAAAGTATTATATGGCACTCCGGGTTGAAGATCTTGAAGATGAAAGTAAATACAGGCAGAAACTTGTCCTGTCATTTAATGACATGATTCCGTTCATTCTTGATTATCTCAAACGCAGGTCATTACTTACTATCTTTTTCTGGTCGGCCTGTTTCACTTTTCTGATGATTGCAGTTTCGATCAGGATAAGGATTGCCGGCTACTACCCGGGAAGCAATATTATACTCCATTCCATGCTGGGTATTATCATATTTCCTGTAATGTCCGTTCCTGTACATGAATTATTGCACATTATCCCCTATTATCTCTCGGGAGCAAGAAAGATAAGGTTTGGCATGGACCTGAGACAGTATCTTTTTTATGTAACCGCACACAGGCATGTGGCTACATACAATCAATTCCGGATTGTTGCCCTCTTACCCTTTATTCTCATCAGCACGACATTGCTGGTCTGTATTTATCTGTTACCGGGTTTATGGAAATGGAGCCTTTCGCTTTTCCTGTTTTCACATGCTACCATGTGCGCAGGTGACATTGCACTTCTTAATTTTTACTATCTCAACAGGAAAAAGAAGATTTACACCTGGGATGATGCTGACAGGAAACTGGCCTTTTTTTATGAAGAAATATAATTAAAGGCACGGATTACAAATCCGCGCCAGCGATGTGTTCGGGTCACGGATTACAAATCCGCGCCAGCTGTTTGAGTGATGCTGGCGCCGATTTGCAATCGGGGCCAGGGATACCGGAAGTAATGATTTAGAAGATGGTCACGGATTACAAATCCGCGCCAGCTGTATGAGTGATGCTGGCGCCGATTTGCAATCGGGGCCAAAGATACCGGAAGCAATGGTTTAGAAGGTGGTCACGGATTGCAAATCCGCGCCAGCGATGTGTGCGGGTCACGGATTGCAAATCCGCGCCAGCTGTATGAGTGATGCTGGCGCCGATTTGCAATCGGGGCCAGGGATACCGGAAGTAATGGTTTAGAAGG
>CAIMVD010000028.1 GCA_903844815.1 uncultured Bacteroidota bacterium
ACATCTGTCTCAAGAAAAATTGAAGATGCCTTGTCGAATCTCGAAGGTGTTGATTACCTCGAGACCAAGTCGATGCCCAATGCCTCTGTAATTATCGCCAACCTGAAATACGGGACGGATCTGAACATTGCCATGCAGGATGCCCAGCGCTATATCGACAATATCCGAAAGGACCTGCCTGCAGGCATTTTAAGTCCGGTAATGAGTAAGGTTTCTCCAAACGATCTGCCAATCATTTCGATAAGCGCAACAAGTAACCTGCCTGCCACAGAGTTCTATCAAAAAATGAAAGATGATTATCTTCCACAGATCCAGCAATTGAAAGGTGTGGCAGAAATAACCCTGCTTGGTGGCGAAGAACGGGAAATCCAGGTAAAGACTGATCAGGATAAACTTAACCTGTATAAGATATCACTTACCCAGGTTGTGGAGGCTATTAACCGCTCAGGAATCGATTTGCCGGCAGGTAAAGCACAAACTGATAAAGAAAACAATTCAGTGCGGTTAACCGGTAAATTTTCATCAGTTAATGATATAATGAATGTTCAGGTGGCAATGCCTGCACAGGGAATGCCGGTTTATGTAAAAGATGTTGCTGCCGTTATTGATGGTATAAGGGAAATAAGTTCCGTAAGCAGATATAACGGAGTAAACGGAATTGGTCTGTTGTTGAAGAAGCAAGGAGATGCCAATGCCGTGGAAGTTTCAAAATTAGTTCACGCAAAGCTTAAACAAATTGAAAGTGCAAACTCACAATACGATGTAAAATTCGATGTCGCCGATGATTCAACAGACATGACTATTGCCGCAGTAAATTCGGTGGTTGATGACCTTATTTTAGCGGTTATTTTAGTATCACTGGTAATGTTCTTGTTTTTAAGAAGTTACCGGAATTCATTGATTGTATTAATTGCAATTCCTACTTCATTAATTACCGCGTTTGCTGTAATGTGGCTAATGGGTTTCACCCTGAACCTGATGACACTGCTGGCTATGTCGTTAATTATAGGGATTCTGGTGGATGATGCCATTGTAATTCTGGAAAATATTCAGCGTCATCTCGATATGGGCAAAGATAAAGGAGTCGCTGCATTAGAGGGACGTATGGAAATTGGTTTTTCAGCCATTTCAATTACCCTCGTCGATGTGGTTGTGTTCTTTCCCATTCTGTTTTTGCAGGTATTTGTGGCTGATATGTTGAAACAATTTTCAATCGTTGTAATCACATCCACTCTAACCAGCTTATTGGTAGGTTTTACCCTTGTGCCCTGGCTGGCTTCGCGGATTGGTAAAAAGGAAGACTTAAACCCGACCAACTTCATAAATCGTTTTTTGCTTTGGTTTGAAAGACAATTAACAGCATTTATCGATTGGTATGGCCGTCAGTTAGAATGGGTACTCAGTCATAAAATTGCCTTTACAGGTATCGTAGTTTTTCTGTTGATTATGACAGTTGTGATTATGAAACAAGGCATCATAGGTAAAGAAATGATGTCGACAGGCGATCAGGGGAAATTCCGGCTAAATCTTGAATATGATAAAACTACAACCGTTCAGGAGAACAATATCAGAACACAGAAAGTAGAGAACTTTATCCTGCAGCAACCTGAAGTGGCAACACTTTTCAGCAATATCGCCGGGCCAAGTACAGGCATAGGAAGTTTAGGTGTTGGTTCGGCCAATTTATCAGAATTTACAATTCAGCTGAAGACTGAAAAGGAAAGAAAAATTAAAACAGAGCCGTTTATGAAATCTCTCCGCGAAGAATTGAAAAAAGAGTTTCCGGGAGTTAACTTTTCAATGGCAGTTTTAGGCTTGCTGCCAAAACAGGCTCCCATCAAGATAACCCTGAGCGGAAGCGATCTGGCCTTGGTAATGAAAACAGGGAATGAACTAAAAACAGTAATTGAAAAAATACCGGGTGCCGATAATGTTCAGTTATCAGTTGAAGAAGGAAGCCCTGAATACAAGGTTATACCTGACAAAGATAAGATGCAGCGTCTTGGATTAACAACTGCATACGTCGGGTTAAATTTAAGAACCGCCTTCACAGGAAACGATGATGCCACTCTTACCGAAAATGGGACAGAATATCCTGTCAGAATATGGCTGGATGACTTTGACAGGAAAAATTTCGAGGATGTACAACATCTTTCCATCGTAAATCCAATGAACATACCCATAGAAGTTTCACAATTTGCAGAAGTCAGGCAGGATAATTCGCCTTCACTTCTTGAAAGATTAGACAGACAACCGTCTGTAACACTGACCTCCGAATCGTTTGGAAGACCATCTGGTACTTTAGCAGATGAAGCAATAAGCTTTTTAAAAACCCAACCATTGCCTGAAGGTGTGAAATTGACATGGGGTGCCGATATCAAAACTCAGGATGAAAGTTTCGGGGCTTTGGGATCAGTCCTTCTAATCTCATTTATACTGATATACCTGATTATGGTTGCTCTCTATGATAGCTATATTTATCCGTTTGTGGCATTATTTGCTATCCCGATGGCAGCAATCGGGGCTTTCCTTGCTTTAAACTTATCATTAAACCACTTAACCCTTTTTGCGCAACTCGGATTAATAATGCTTATGGGGCTGGTTACAAAAAATGCCATCCTGATAGTTGATTTTACAAATCAGCTAAAAGCCCGGGGGAAACATTATAAAGAGGCATTAATCATCGCGGGCAAAGAGCGGATGCGTCCTATCTTAATGACAACTCTTGCCATGGCGATTGGTATGTTACCCATAGCTTTAGCTAAGGGTACAGCAAGTGAATGGAAAAACGGTCTGGCCTGGGTTATCATCGGAGGTTTATTGTCATCAATGATACTGACAGTTTATTTAGTACCCATGGTTTACTATATCGTTGACACAATCAAAGAAAAAATTGCAAAAAAAGAGAAGTAAAATGAAGAGAGCAATTATAACGATTCATCTTATTCTGATTATCCTTTTACTTTCTTCTTTTAATAGTAAAAAAGATGTTGCATTTCATTTAACTATTGAAGTGGATGGGTTGCGAAATTCCAACGGCACTGTACTGTTTGCTCTGTATAACAGGGTTGATGCTTTTCCGGATGAACATTATAAAAAGTGTATCAAAAAACTTACCTGCAAAATAATTGAAGAGTCAGCTACTGTGACATTTGAGAGTTTACCTGAGGGAAATTATGCGATAAGTATTTTGCATGATGAAAACTCCGATGGTAAGATAAACAGAGGACTGCTATTACCAAAGGAGGGAATCGGTTTCTCCAATTACGAGTCTATTGGCTTTTCTAACAGACCCGCATTCCCAAAAGCATCTTTCAATCTGAATAGCGATATGAAGTTAAAAGTTAAAATAGTTTACTTATAAATGATGAAATGTAGCTCACTTATATTGTTGTTTCCAATATTTTATTCTATGTCCGGGTTTGGGCAGGCCCCAGACTCCATTCCCGGAATAGGACTTATGGAATTATCACAGGTGAATCAGGGGAATAGCTACGCAACCTTTCCGACTGATATTGGTAACATTGAACCACTATGGTTCGAAGTGAATATAGTTCCGAATTTTTATCTAAGACAAAGTAAAAACTCCAGGTTAATGGGTGTCCTGACACCGCAAATTATCCTCCGAATGTACCAGGATAGATCTTATCCTGTCCGAACTCCAAGCTATATGCCACAAATTACAATTTATTATATGCTGAATGATAATGTTAATAGCAGAAAATTTAGCCTTTTTGGACGATATGCACACCATTCGAACGGACAAGACGG
>CAIMVD010000029.1 GCA_903844815.1 uncultured Bacteroidota bacterium
CATTTTATGCAGAACCTCCTCTTGTAATGATCGACGGAATAATAATAAACGACCTCAATGTGCTTGCAGACCTCAATCCGGAGCGAGTTGAGAAGGTAGAAGTTGTAAAAACCCCTTGCCTGACAGGCGACAGGATCCTGCACGGGATTGTGAATGTAATAACAAAGACAGGAGATTTCAGCGACATTTCCATGCCTGAATATGCCGTCATGATACCTTACAAAGTGGTTGAAGAGGTCCCTGATTTTATCGCACCCGACTACTCTGACCCAAAGGTCATGATTAGCAGGACGCCCGATTTAAGAAATACCCTTTACTGGAATCCTCTCTTAAAAACAGACTCTTCAGGAAAAGCAAATCTTACCTTCCATACATCTGATTTGCCGGGAAATTATATTATTTATATACACGGGATTTCAGATTCAGGAAAAATAGTGGTTGTAAGGAAATCATTCAGGGTCAGGTAATACCTGCTGTTAGCCAATGGAATAAGGAACCCGGGGAAAATTGGATGTCGGACTAATTTTATATACCATGGCTATACAATTACCGATGACCTGCATTTCATTCTCTTTTATTACAATACTTTTTAATTAAACCGAACAATAAGGCAACACGGTCTCCTTATATTCCAGTCATCAGGAAAAAAGTGAGATTTATTATTCAAGAGGTAAATTGCATTTACTTCTTGTAAATTTAACCAAACACTTTAATGGATACAATTAACATGAGTATTAACATCTTCCGGATATAAACACATTCCAATATTTCCGTTAGGATAAATTCAAAGTTTGAATTACCTTAGAGCATTTACACAGGTTTTGACAGACGATAGTCTGGTTTCAGCCTCTAAAAGACTTACCTCACTTAAAAGAAGAGAGATGGATTCTGATATTAAAATATTCGCAGGCAGCTCTGGTCAGGAGTTTGCAAAATGCATGTGCAAGTATCTCGGAGTACCACTTGGGAAAACTTCTGTGATAACTTTTTCAGAAGGGAATACTTACGTAAAAATTGAAGAACATGTTCGCGACGAAGATGTATTTGTGGTTTTACCGATTGGTTTAGATCCCAATAATGAGTTTGTTGAACTATTATTTTGGATGGATGCATTTAAAAGATCCGGAGCCAGATATGTTACAGCTATAGTTCCCTATTTCAGCTATGCGAAAGGGGATAAAAAAGATGAGTCAAGAGTATCGATCAGGGCAAGAGTTTGTGCAGAATGTATTGAACTGGCAGGAGCAGACAGGGTAATAACAATGGATCTGCATGCGGCTCAGATCCAGGGTTTTTTTAAAAAACCGGTAGACCATTTGTACGCCAGTCCTCTTTTGGCAAAATATATAAAATCAATTATGTCCGATAATATAGTGGTGGTCTCTCCTGATGCAGGATTTGTAAAAAATGCCAGGAAATTTGCAGCAAAACTGGAAGTTGATTTTGCTGTTGGAGATAAAACCAGAATCGCTCATGATGAAAATGCAGAAATTATGGAGATAATAGGAGACGTCGCAGGTAAAAACGCGGTAATCATTGATGATTTTAGCTTATCGGCAGGAACTATAGTTGAAACTGCCAAGATATTAAAGAAAAGGGGAGCAAAGAGTATTATAGCTTGTCTTTCACATATACCACTCAGCTCAAAAGGTGTTGATGCCATTGAGAAGAGTGATTTAAGCATGGTCATATCTACAGATAGTATAAATAATCCACGGCTAAAAGGGTCTTCCAAAATAAAGATAATATCTGTTGCACCATTATTTGCGGAAGTGGTAAAACGAATGCATAACAGGGAAACAATTGGTGATTTGATAGATAATATTCCTGAAGATGTTTTTAATGCTTCGATTATTGCTCTTCATCACTAAATCCGGTTTTTTATTTTACCAGTTTATTGATAATCCAACCTGATGCCCAATGCTCATGTTCGATCAGTCTCGATATTCCAACAATTGTTGCTGCTGAATACCAAATCAAGGTCAGGATTGTTTCGGCATAGCTCAATAACCTGTTCTCCTGTCAATGCACTTAAGACTTCCGTACTGATTTTCCGAACCATTCTTTTGAGAATTAAATTCGATGGTTCATTATCTTCAACAATCAATATTTTTAGTTTTTTTACCTGAACGTCTGTCTGTTCTGAAGAAACAGCATTTTCAATCTCGTTTGCTTATTCTTATACCGGATTAAAAGGGATAGTAAAATAAAATGTTGAACCTCTGCCTTCTACACTCTCAACCCATATTTTGCCACCATGTTTTTCAACAAATTCTTTACAGAGCAGCAACCCCAGACCTGTGCTTAATTCCTTGTTTGTACCGGACCGTTTGGTGGTAGCATCGATGCTGAAAAGCTTAGCCTGCATCTGATCGCTTATGCCAATGCCTGAATCTTTCACCGAAATGACTATCATATTATTTTCATCCGGTTCGGATGAAATTGTTACCTCACCTCCGTTGGGGGTGAACTTTATACTGTTCGAAAGCAGGTTGCGGATCACGGTCTGAATCATATTGGAGTCAGCAAATACCTGTAATTCATTGGATACTTCAATATTAAGACTGATTGACTTTTCCCTTGCCGATTCCGCGGCTAGATTTACACATCCTGTTATAATATCTTTTAATATAAGGTTTTGCAGATTGAAAGCTGTATTTCCACGGACCACTTGCGACCATTCAAGCAGATTTTCCAGAAGATTGTATGTATTCTGTGCCGAGATGCTTAAGGTTTCATTCATATCCTTCTTCTGCTCGCCGGTTAGTATTTGTGACTCATTGGCTATTATTTTTGTCAACTCCATGAATCCTCCAAGCGGCCCACGAAGATCATGGGCAATGATAGAAAAGAATTTATCCTTTGTCGCATTAACTTCCCGGAGTTCTTTGGTTTGCTGACTTAGTTTCAGATGTGTGTGAACCCGGGCCTTAATCTCTTCTGACTGAAAAGGTTTAAAGATGTAATCGACTCCGCCGGTAGTCAACGCTTTTACGATACTGTCCGTGTCGCCAAGGGCACTGATAAAAATAACCGGTACATCGGTTAAATCGGGGTTTTCTTTAATACGCCGGCAAACTTCAAATCCATCCATGCCCGGCATCATGATATCGAGCAGGATCAGGTCAGGCTTCTCTTTTTCAGCAGCAAGCAATGCAAGCTTCCCGCCAGGAATCAGCCGTGTTTTATATCCTTCAGGTCTTAGTATATCATCAAGCAATTTGAGATTGGCGCCATAATCATCAACAATAAGAATGTTGGGAATATACAGGCTGTTCAGTGTGTCGTCTTTCATTTTTTTCTGATTCTGAATAACTGCAAAAGGTAATCATAATTGAAACCGGTTGCCTGTGCCATCAGGTGCCTGGAGAGTTCAGGATAATGATTTTCAATACTTTCAATATGCGATGTAAGCAGGTGAAAATCGCCAGATTCAACGGCATTTTTAATTTGTAATACAAGGTCGTCCGGCAGTTTTGCAACATCCTCCTCAACGAGTCTGGCGTTACCCGAATATTTTAAGGGTGCGTCGGACGTTGTTTCTTCTTCGTAAACATACCTGATTCCAAGAGCATTGCCAATGGCTTCAAACAATTCACTTTCATGGAATGGCTTGGGAATATAGCCCTGTATGTCAAGTTTTAAGACCTTTATTTTCTCATCTTCGAGCGAGCTGGCGGTTACCGCGATAACCGGCGTTTGTTTCCCTTTTTCAGTTGATTTGATCCGGCGGGTTGCCTCATAGCCGTCCATCACGGGCATTCGCATATCCATCAGGATTAGGTGCGGGTTCCACTGTTCAAACTTCGCGAGGGCATCTGCTCCGTTTACCGCTTCTTTGGTTTCGAAACCAGCCAGCCTGAGAAAACTCCCCATTACCTGCCTGTTCTCTTCTTTATCATCTACAATCAGTATGCGAAATGCATCACTTGGGTTATCAATGCCCGTCACACGTTTTTTAATGGAAGCTTCACGAATGTCGGGTTCTCCCTCCCTTATTTCCACATTGATGGTAAAGACCGAACCTTTCCCAATTTCGCTGGACACAGTGATATTTCCACTCATTAACATGGCCAGTTCACGGCTCAGTGCAAGCCCCAGACCAGTGCCTCTGGTGCTGTTGATGCCGGCTGCTGTTTGTTCAAACTGCTTAAAGAGTCTTCCCATTTCGTCCTCAGACATTCCCGGACCAGTATCCTCAATTTCGATGATCAGGCGGCTTGTATCCTTGTTCTCCTTGTCAACCCTGGCTCGTACAGCAATGCTGCCAAAGTCGGTGAATTTAATCGCATTTCCGATCAGATTGATCAGTATCTGCCGTAATTTATGGTTGTCTGCCTTGACATGACGCGGCAGATCACCCGAGGCTTCAACAATCAGCTGCAACTGTTTGGATTGGGCCTGTTCTTTGAACATCATCCGTATATCGCTCAAAACAGCATGCAGATCAAAATTTGCCGGGTTTAACACTGCACGGCCAGCTTCCATTTTTGACAATTCGAGAATGTCGTTTATCAGCTTCAGCAGATGTTCTCCGGCCCGATAGATAGAGGTATTATACTCCTTTTGTGTATCTGTCAATAATTTTTCGCGGTTCATCAGTTGCGAAAACCCAATGATCGCGTTCAGCGGGGTTCTGATTTCATGCGACATATTCGCCAGAAATGTACTCTTTGCCTTATTGGCAACTTCGGCATCTGCTTTTGCCTTTAAAAGTGCGGTTTCCACCTTCTTGCGCTCAGTAATATCACGGGTAACTCCAAGCATGGTTATTGAACTGCCATCACTTCCAAGTACCGGATAAGTATAAGATTCGGTCATCAAAGTAGACATGTCTTTGCGATAATATTCGAGCTCTCCATGAAAAATTGGCAGAGGTGAGCCAGACTCAATAGCAGCACATAATCTCACCACGTAGTCTATACTAATAGCTTGGGAGTCGGGTGTGAGTATCTTGTCAAGGGGCTGATTCATAGCCTCCTCCACCGTGAGGCCACGCAACAGCTCCACGGCCGGACTTACATAAGTAATTGTACCGTCAAGATTCATGGTATAGACGACATCTCTGGTATTGTCAGCCAGTAACCGGTAGCGTTCTTCCTTAATCCGTAGTTCATCTTCAACCCACTTTCGCCCGGTGATGTCGGTGATGAAGCCATGCCACAGCACGGATCCATCCTCTTCCTTCTGAGGAACAGCATTGCCGTAAAGTGAGCGGATGGCGCCATCATCAAACTTCATACGAAACTCCTGCTGCCAGGGGGTGAGGTTTTGTGCCGATTCCCGGATGGAAGCTAAAACGCCGGGAAGGTCATCAGGATGACTACTTGCAAATACCTTTGAAGAATCTTCACGCACTTCATCAGGACTAACCCGGAATATTTCCCTGATGGCCTCGCTGGCGTAAGGAAAGCAGGAGGTGCCATCGGGGCGCAAAAGATATTGGTAAACGACACCGGGCACCCGGCTGGCGATTTTTCTGAGATTATCCTGCTGAAAAGCCAGTTTTTTGTTAGCAATGATTAACTCTGCTGCCCGTTTTTCATGCTCTTCGTTTTGAAAGGCCAGCTCTTTGTTGGCAATGTGCAGTTCATCGGCCCGCTTTGTTTTCTCTATGTTTTGAAAAGACAGCTCTTCCTTTTGCCTTTCAAGTACTATTTTTTGTACCTCGAGCTGGTTTAAGAGTGCAAGCATTTCTGCTTCAGAAAGATTCATGCCAGAGTTTTTATTCATGGTTCCGGAATTTACAATTTACACATCAGATTGATAAACAATAAATACGAATGAAAGAATTCCTCAATTTTCATTGGTCAAAAATATTTAGCGGTTTTAGTTTACAATTTCCGATTTAAATGTACTTAACTGTTCTTCAAAAACCTAATTTGCACTTCCCAATATAATACTATATATCAATGCATTACAATAGCAACACTTTCCAATTCCCTAAAATCAGTGGTATTCAGCAACTATTTTGCTTACAACGAAAAGTTTAGTAAATAGTATTCCTGATTACACTCTTGCAAAAAAGCAAGGTTGAAGAATGAACAGGTTAAGGTTGATGCCATTTGAAATCTTTCAGAAAACGAGAGATTGCATTTTTATCTGCTCTAAATTGGTGGTACCGTTTTTTACCGGTAGATGGTATCAGAGTTGACCGACGTTAAAAATAGTACCTTATTTGTCATTGGGTTTCATAAGACAATTTCATGTTATTAACAAGTCCTTTGAAGATCTTTTAACCCTCGCCATCCCTGACCGGCTTGAATTGCACTCCTTCCTTACTATTCGCAAGCTTGACTTTTCTTTATGGTACGTCCTAAAATTATCTGCCAGTTCAGGTTCATAGAATTGTAATAAATTTTGATCATCCGTCTGGTAATCAACTGAATCCAAATCAATATTTTTTGCTTCCTTAAACCGCTCCACTATCATTGAAAAGGTATTTGGCTGTCTATGGTCAACCACCAATTCTTCCCACCTTGATAAAATCCCTGTCTCCTGGCATTTGACCTGACCCTTGATTGAGTTTTTATTAAAATACTCCTGCTTTACTGACCTCAAATCAGATGCTATCGTATTTCGGCAGGCTTTTTGAAATAGTTTTTCTGGTGGATAATGAGTATTGTTAATCATCAATATATAAGAAAGACACCAGGATGTTTTATCGCTTAGGAAGACCTCGAAACATTTTGTATCATATTGAACTCTTGACACCTTAATGTCTTCAATAAAAACTTCTTCCTCCGCCTTTTCAACAACCTCACTATTTTCCACAACGTTTGTTACTACATCATCCAGATAGTCATGTATATTATTGTTAGTTTTGGTGATATCTGAATCATAGTTAATTAAATCCACAAGATCGTCCAGGTCCAGAGTACTTAGCGATTGGCCAAAACTATAAGAATTTAAGATTTGTTGGTAATACGCCAAGGCATCCTTCTTAAACTTGTATTCTTTTTGTCCAATTGGTAACGGGTTTCTCATTTTCAGAATTTGTTTAGATTGTGCTTTAATCCTTATAATCATTTTTCTGTAAGAATCAGTTTTTAGTAGGAAAATACGAATCACTTTCTGTAGGCAATTATGAGACTGCTGAGAAAGAAATCTTTTACTTTATGAAAGAATGGGTGCAAAACTTGTATACTGACATGTCGGATCTGCCACTTTAACAACATCCATAGTTTTAACAACGATTTTTTTCTTTTTCTATTTTTTCCCAACATAGAACTCCCTTAATCTTGTTGGCTCAATAATTGGTGAATATCCAATTCGCTCGATGGATAAATTAGTCAATAAGTCCTTAGTTAAATCTTCTTCCTCTTTGGAGAAGTTATATCCCAATAATATTTTTTCAATTTTTAAAAGAGGCATTTTGTCATTTACATCTTTCTTAAGATTTCTAAATATTGGTATTTCAATATATTTTGCATCAGTTCCTCTTTCTATTGATTTTTTTTCATCTACTTTAATTTCCGGAAATTCTTTTTCATTACTATCAAACCATATCTGGCTTGAAGTGCCAGATATCTTTTTTCGCCGATCAGAAATAATCCTGATCTCATTTTCTAACGAGTATAATCTTGATTTATGAAATGGGATTAATTTGCTAAGATCAATAGAGACATATGGTGGAGATAAATTTAACTCATTCACTAAAGCCTTCAGCTTAACAAAAACAATTCTATTTTTATTACCATATAAAATATTGCTGCAATGATAATCCAACCATTGCATGGGAGAATTGTGAATTGAAAACAATACCAACACGCCTTTGCCATTATCTCCGAAAAGTCGCCACATGTTGAATTCTAATATAGAATTCCTCAATATCTTTTGGGGACAGAAGGAAATTTGGTAAATCTCATTCTTAGCATGATTAAAACCATCCTCATCAAGGTTCAATCTTTTTCCAGCAAATGAAAACTCCCGGGGATCATCAAGGCTGTTTAAATTATACAATCTAATATTTCTATTTGATATTATTGATTCAATTGCCTCGAGTTTAGTAAAATGAATAATATTCTTTTGTTCAAAAAAATATGGGGTATGCACAAGAGTTCTATTGTTATGATGTAGGTAGGCAACAATATGGTCAAAACTATCTAATCCTTCGCTTAATTTGCCAAACTTTAGGGCTTGAACTTCAATACCGGGAAAAATACTATTCAAACCAGAGATTAACGCTTCAACTTTATCTTTGATTTCCATAACGTATATCTTTTAGGGAAGGATTATTTCTATGTGATCTAATAATCATTCTCCCAGCACCGCCTTCTGCAGCAACATCTGCCCATTTCCATAGAAAGGAGTGTCTGTCTTCCCCAGGATGCCTGATGGCAGGGTTGTGATCTCATTCAAATTATCCATAGGGACAAGTACTGTCCTGGCTCCATTTTCTGAGAGCAGGGTAACCTTATCCGCAAAGTTCAAAGCCCTTTCGATGGCTCCACCGATTGAAATATTCCCCAACACAGCCAGACCCGGTTTGAGATTCTTCTTGTAGATAGCCGAAAGGATCGACACATAAACTGCACATCCAATTCCTCCGCTGATGAAAGCGCCCAGTAAGTTGCTCACCTGTATATTAAGATCATAGCCAGTCAGAGAATGCTGATCGCTCAGCAGGCTTTTCTCATTAGCCCGGAGATAATTGTAGGTATTTTTTACATTCTCTTTTACATCCTGGTTATTAGTGCCGGTTATATTCACCTTACCACTACCCTTTAACACAACAACTTCAACCTTGACCAGAGAATTATTCTCCCCATCACTTGTGGCTGTGTAGCAAACTCCGGGAGGCAGGGGATTGCTCTCGATAAGGGCTGACCCTCTTTCTTCAGGCAGACCAACAAAAATCTCTTCCTGGGTGTCTTTATCAATATAGGAGAAATTTGTATCCCAGAACTCCATTCCTCCAATGCGCTTAAGCTGCTCCTTAACTCTCCGGCGCATTTCCATTGCCAGTACAAGGTATTCCCTGATTTCTTCCTTGGTGTATACCGCATCTGGATGAAGTAGTTTTATTAGTCCGGAGACGATCCTTCTCACGGATTTTGAATCTCTTTGCTTGAGATGGGTTCCAAGGGTGAAATACCTGTCAATGGCATCATAATAGGTTTCCTTTCTCTGTGATTTCAATACCTCAGAGAAGAAATCTGTACTGAATCCGAAATGGCTTGTGAAGTTCTCAGGACTGAATTTTGTTATTTCCCAGCCTGGCAGGAAAAGATTAATCCTGTCAAGGAAAGCTGTGTCATAATTTACCTCATCCGACAAGGGACTGAATAGGTGTGAGGTTTGCAAAACTGTTTCAACAGGCTGGTTGATATTACCATTCAGAATGATAGATGCTGATCCTGTTATTTCTCCTCCTTTGGCCCTTGAAAAGGACCCGGATTCCATGTAGTCCTTCATAAGTGGAATGGCATCCCTGTCCTTAAAGAGTTTATCGGTACTCTCATCGAAACATATAGCATCCCACAGGCCAACGGCTCCAACCCTTCCTGTGGTATTATTTACGAACAGCTGGGGTACTGATCCCTGACCTCCGGATATTAAAATGGCATAAGGCGTAATTTCCTTATAGATATATGACTTTCCTGATGACCTTGGCCCCAGCTCCACCATATTAAAATTAGCCTCAACAAGTGGGATTAAACGGCACAGGAGAATGTTCAATTTCCTCTCATCCAACCCTTCGCTGTGTGGTTCATAGCCGGCACTCCGTAGCAACAGAGTTTTCCATTCATCCCTGGAGAAAAGTCTTCTTTTTTCCAAAACCTTTGAATTGTCAAAGCTTGAAAGCTGAATGGGTTTAATTTCTCTTACAACAAAAGGGTATACAGTTGTGCCTATCGTTATCATCGGATCGTATTCCATTTCTATGATAGCCCAGATACCCCCAAGAAGAAGTTTATCGTGCTTCTTTACCAGCTCATCACTGATATTTGCTTTCCTGATATTACTGTTGGCAATGTTTGCCCAGTATCGGTCCTTTTGGGGTTCAAGGTCAACAGAGATCTTATCAATGATCTTGTACCTGCCTTTTTCACGAAGCTTTGACTGTATCAACGTACTCTCTTCCGGGTTGACATAGTGTTCCCTAAGGATCTTGCGTACATTATCCATCCCTGCTTTAAGCCTTTCTTCATCCTCTGTACTGCATGAATTGGCAAGCAGGTATTCCAGCACAAAGGCTGGTACGTTTGCTCCTCCCTTGATGATGCCTACAAGGTCTTTCTTTACCACAAAACCTCTGAAATAATCTAATGCCTTTTTATCTAATTCATCCAGGATTATCATATATCTTTATTTTATAAACCTCCCAGATCACGGAGATTTGATTTTGTAATTGTTACCATATCAAGCTGCTCTTTTGTCTCTGCATCGAGCAGTACCACCTGAACCTTGCTGTTATTATCAAGGGAACATTCAATGGATTCAACGGTTCCTGCTACCAAAGACATAATGTTGCTGCTCTGAAATTCTTTATTGCCGGAATATAACTTAATCTGAACCTTTCTCTGGGCTGCAAAAAGATCGGTAGCTTCCTTCGAGGCTTCAATCTTAATGACAAATAATTCAGCATTAACCTCAGCCAGGTCTGATTTATTTGTTATCCTGATACTAAGCGAAGATGTTGCTGCTTTTTGTTTTGAGAAACGGAATTTCGGGATTATGATTTCCTGGGGAGTGAAACCTCCGTGAGAATAGCCATAAACTCCTTTGGATTTGAATGGCCGATGATTCTTTGCCATGTACACGTAATTAAGATCATCGTATTTCTCTTCAATGCCGATCCATTCGCTATTTGTTTGTTTCTCCACGGTGCGGATATACCTCTCATGCACCTCCTTCTTTCCTGAAACATCCGGGTCAATTTTATCAGCCTCATCCAGTAAACCGGTTAGTACAAATCCGTGATCAGTAACAAGGTAAACATCGTTATAGCCCATATTAATCAACAAGGTTATCTTATCAATCAGGACAGATTCAAATTCTGCAAAGAGCTTGATTGCACCCTGCTGAAGTTTCTCTCCTGCACTATCTATGTCTTTGTATGTCAACACAAGGTACTCGGCATTCAAACCATAGTTCAATTGTTCAAGCTGAATAAATTTAATGTCCTTCCCAGTGGCTTTTTGCAGGCTTGCTTCCCTGTCCTTGTGCAAAGACAATGACTTCTTCTCGCTCAGGTACAAGGCACTCATGTTGTGTTCTGTCTCCGAGGGCAACCCGGCCAGCATTATTTGCTTATCTACCTTTAAGTGTTTTTGAAGCTTTGTCGCTACATAATCAGCAATTTCGTAACGGATACCATCGCCAACAATTATAGCTGTCTTTCCTTTAGCAGATGACAACACTTTCACTATGTAACCTTGTTGATCTGATTTATAGTCTGACCAGAAGTTAAACCAGGTCTGAAGAACCTGATGGTTCAAATCTTCATAGTGTTCCTGAAGGGGCCGTATCAGATCTTCGGTGTTCAGGAATGTTGAATAAAGATTTCGGATAGCCCTGTCAACCTTTGAAAAGTAACCGGTATAATATTCAATAAAAGCATTAAGGTCTTTGCAGGTTGATAAATTATTCGTTCCGGTTTCAAATATAGTCCAGATATCCATCCACCATGGCGGTACAAACAATTTGGCTCTTGAAGAAAAGATCCTGCTTTTTAACTTGTGAAGCCTTCCTGTTACATAAGCCCTGTCTCTGATGTTCTCAGCTATCTGTTTCAATGCTATAAGATCAAGCTTTTCAAAGCAATGATCAGGATGTGCATTTAAGGGGTTTGTACTTCCGTTTAGCTTATGATTCCTTATATACGTTTCCAATGATGGACGGTAAGATGAACTGTCTGCCCATTTGTAGTACAGGTGTAAAAGAGTATCAGATATTTCGTTACCAGCAAGCCCGTCAAGCATCTTTTTTGCAACTTCCTCAGCAAGGGTTTTGACAGGCTTGGCCATATACTGCTGGCTAAGAACCTCATGTATCTTTTCTTCAAAAAGCCTTTTTATATCTGGGTCTAACCGGCTCATATATCCTTCAGGATCATGAAGAAAAGGAAGAAGCTCTTCATCAAGATCAATAAGTTCCTGAAGGTTTAAAACGATCCGTTTCCACCAGTCAAGGTCCTTATTTATCCCGAGCTTGGCTGCGGTCAGTAACAAGGGGTTGTCTAACTGTACCTGCAAGCCAGTGGAGGAAAATATTTTCTTCTTGAGCCAGTTCTGCGGATGGCTCAGGTCAAGGCAGCCATGAGTAAAACAATAATCAAAGAGAAAACTCATTTTTTCAACCGGGCGGGTAACGTAAAATACAATTGGTTTATCCTTCTCCCCGGTTTCAGCCTCGTAACGCAATAATAATTCTTCCTTTACCTGTTGCCAATGTTCACTTATTGCACCATTGGTTTGAAGGACCCTTATCCCGTTGTTTTCAAGAATGGATAAAACAAACCGACACTGACCGGAAGGATCAAGTACCACCACTCTGTTTCGATGGTTAAGTAGTTTCTTAATGTCGTTTAAGAGCCATTGGTCTGTCATGATATTCAATTAGGAATTTGGAGCTAAGAGGTGGCCTGACAAGAAGAGTTTGCCTTCTTCCGTGATTCTGTATCTATTCTCAGGATCAGTTAGATTTTCCGGAATAGTCATTGCAATTAAACCAGCTTCCCTCAGGGGTTTGACGTAGTTATCTCTGAAGGTCTTTTCATTTTTATAGTCAAAATGCGCCAGCAGCCTTTTCATTTTTATTGGTTCGGAACAGAGGCTAAGGATGCCGATTAAATACCTTGCTTTCTTGCGCATCAGCTGGGTACTTTTTTCCTGCCAGCTGGGTACCTTCTGAATTTCAAATTTTTCAAATATCTGATTTTCAGGCCAATTTAAAACAGTAAGGTGGGTACCTTTATGATGCCAGCTGGGTACCAGATAAATCAGAAGGTCTTCCCAGGAAGAGTTTGCCATGACTGCCGGCAGGTTGATATTTTTCAATCCGGAAGCAAGATGTTGCGATGCATCCTCTTCCAATTCCAGCCATCGGGTCCATTCTTTAGCGAACCTGGCCATGACATCCAAAAGCAATGGTATTTCAGTGATGAATGTATCGTTTTCATAAAAGACAGGTTTGGCCCCGGGGACGTAAAGAGGCAAATATTTATATGTGTTTCTGATTCCGGAACCAATTTCATCGGTCCACCCAAAAGAGGTAAAGAACTTACGGATATTGGGATTTTTAGGATAAGGATTGAATCCGCTCGGATCAATTACCCCATGGAACAACGGCTTATTTGGATTTGTAATTCTGACTTCACTGCCTGTAATTATTAATTCAGTGGATAATGCACTTGTGTATTCCCTGTGTACAATCACATTACCGATTACTTCACGGAAAATTTTATCTTTTAAATCAATCCTCTGGCCTTCTTCGTAATAAAATTTATCAGGCAGGTGTTTATTTATAAACTCCTTGAGGCTAAGATAGGTATCAATTAAATTAGTTCTCAAAGGAGGAATGATTCGGTCGTCCCATCGGTCTTTGTTTATTATCCGGACCATTGCCTCAACTTTGTAAGCCGGAAGAATGCTTTGTATGGTTGAATCCTTTCCAAAAATCAATGCGGCAGCAAGGGTTAGTCCCTCTTCACCCGATTGAAAATCCTTTCGCCAGAGAGTAGAATCTTGCAACATTCGCTCCTCATTGACAAGTAACCAGGGATGGTCGCTTTTATTATTGCGTATTATCTGGCGGGCCTTTTCAAAGAGATGGGGGTCCAGATCATCCATGGTCAAATGCGGAAGGATCTGGGCTTCTGTAAAAAAGTTCCTTTTGCGCAGATAGATGTCACTGACTTTTTGCTGATTATGAGTAATGTCAATATCACTTTCAAATTCACGACTGTAAACAATGCCTTTGTGATTATGCAACTGGCTGCTGGCAGGTATTTGAATAACCATAACCATTCCATCAGGATGCAGTATCGTGAAAGGTTGAATATAAACAGGCGGATTTATACAATCCCTGGAATTTAATGCCGTGATTATATCTTTTTGAAGCTTTACATAGGCAGAAGAGTCAATCCCGGTTACCCTGCCATTATCATCCACACCTAACAACAAGGTTCCACCGTCAGTATTAGAGAAGCTAACTACAGTTTCGTAGAAAGATCCCGGAACCGAATTGGTAGCTTCTTTAAATTCAATTCTCAGTCCTTCACCGAGCCGGATAAGATTTGTCAGTTGTTGTAAGTCCATCTGGTATTTATGTAATTCAATTTTTATTTACGATTACCAGTCTGCATTTAAGTATTTTTCAAGTTGTTTTTTATTCAGGACCTCTGCCCTGAGCATCCCCTTTTTCTGTAACGGGGCAATATTCTTGCCAACACCATCGTCGAGCTTAGGATTATAACCCTCAGAAATAAGTTCATCTATCTTTTTAGCGAAAACTTCTATTTCCTGAAGCTGGAGCCGAATTGTTTCCTTTTCTGTTTGGGACTGGGCACTAGTACTGTCTGAAATTTGCTGTAAACGATACTGCAGGCTTTCAGTACGCTTTGTAAGGTAGCTGCTTTTTAGTTTATACAGGCTATCCTGGTTCCATTTGTAGATAATGATGAAGGCTTCAAATCCCTGATGTTCTCCACTGCTCAGGTGCCAGATAAAGGGGGTTTTGGGCAAGTTTGGGAATAAGTTAAGATGATCACTTAAGTTTTTAAAGAAGTGCTGTTCGATGTATTCATTAATCGGGCGACCAATTAAACTATCTAATTGCATGAATTGAGCTGGGCTGAAACCCTGTTTAAAGCAATGCTGCTCTAGACAATCCATTAGTCGCGGTTCATTGGGTAAACCAACCAACGGTATAATGCCATCTTCATCGGTCATTAAAATAGTTCGGAAAGCATCTGCCAGAAACTCCAAGGCTATTTCTGCAGCACGACCCTGTGGCACTATTTTACTTTCTATAAACCAGTACCAAATATTGATTGGATTAACCTGGTTCCTGATACAAAACTCTTCCAGATTGTTATTGCCTTGATAAAGCGCCTGAAACTCAGCAACTATTTCCTTTTTCACCTGCTCATCAAATTCAATAACAGGTAGTGACTCAAGATGCTTTTCCAGTAATCCCAAATTCGTTACTCCTGATTTGTCACCCCTAATTGCTTCTCTGAACATTTGTAATTCGTATTTGCCAATTCCTAGTTCTACTACCGGTTTGCCCATCTTGGATTCTACCTGTTGCCTATCCTCTTCACTTAAATCATAAACATCAAAAATTAATTGGTTTATGAGGGCTTCATTTATAAGTCCTAAAGTAATTTGAGCATTTACATAATTCAGAAAAGATAATAAGCGAACTTGTAAAGTTGCACCAGAATAGGTAAATATGGGACTTTTACAATAATTAATTTCAATAATGTAATTAGCATTAAGGGCTTTCTTAATAGCAATATTTTGAGCGACTAATGCTGAGATATTATCTTCGATGAGTTGAGGAGGTTTTATATATGGCAACCTTTCAATGTCACCCACAGTTGTACTAACTGTTGGATTTAGACAATATGCAGTATATAATGCTAAACTAGAATTCAGAAGTCCTAAACCGTAGAAAATGTCTCGGTCAGACTGTGGAAATACAGACCTTGAAGCACTATCAAAAAGGCAATTTGAATTTAATACTCTAAAATTAACTCCTTTTGTACCAACTGAGCTAAATGTTATTCCATCTTTAAAATAAAACCTCTCATTTCTTACAGATGCCCCACTTTTTTCTTTTATCTCCTTACCGTTCCCCTTCCAGTTAATTCTTAGCCAAACATTACCGTAGTATTTATTATATGAACCACCTTTGGCATAATAAGGCCATTCATCCAGATTATCATTTTCAATTTCCCAAAAAAAGCGAAGAAAACGGTTATTATCCGCAGTTGTTAAGCCTTCAGCAACTTTGAAAACATCTTTAATAAGTTTCCCCTTAAACTTCTCCCTAAACCCATCACTGATCCAATAAATAAAGGGCCAGCCATCAATTATTTTGAGCTTTTCCTGCAATAAGTTATAAACCCTGTCATTCTTTCTTTTATGGATATAATCATCGTAAGCAATTTCCAACGAAGTTTTTTTAGCTTTCTCCTGCTGGTTTGCAGTGATATTGAAGTAGACTCCTTCAGTTTGTCTTTTTTTCTTGCTTAGTACGTACCAGGTTGCATCAAGCAATATTCCTGGGCCAAAAAGATTTACCCTGTCAAGCCCATAATCAACCAATAAATCAATATGTGTGTGTTCTATTATATATTTCCTTACATCATCAAATGTTTTAATAAACATGAAAGTATGAGGATGTATTAGTGCAACGAAGCCTATTTCATCGGTAATTTCACAACACCTTTTAATAAAGGAAGCATAGAGATTTGAGTTGAATTTATAGGGTTGCCTGTAATTGGTCTCCACAAACATTTTTAGCTCGGGTCCAAAATCAGAGCTGTCGGTATATGGAGGATTTGCTACAGCCACATCATATTTTTGAGATATGATCTGAAGGAAAGTTATTGCATCCTGAGCTTTTGTATTCAGGAATGTCATTCCCTGTTTAATTGTATTTTGGGAGATAGCAGTATGAAGATTTGAAAAGAAAACATTCTTGAAGTTCTCATAGTTTGCAAGTGTCTGCTCCGAGAAAATATTAAGTTGAATGCTTTCAAAGCCCTGAGTAACACCATGAAGCTGAACAGATAGTTTTTCTTCAAGCCGGATAAGTGAACCGAATTTGTATGCATTCTGAAGATCTTCCCATATTGAACTGATTATCTCTTTTTGTTTTCTGTCAAAGTTATTGTTCTCCTCAAAGATGTCTTTCACCTGGTCGTAATCAGGTAAATAGAAATCGGAACTGACAATGTTGAAGTGGTCAATTTTGGCAGAGCGTTTTTTCCTTTTGGCTTTAATGTAAAGTCCGAGCTGAGCTAATTGTATTGCCCTGTCATCAAGATCCACCCCATGAAGGTTGTAGGTAATTATTAGTTCAGGGATTTTTCGTTCATCATAGTCTGCTCCAAAGTTTTCAATCTGATCGAGATAAAGTTCGTAGAAAAGATCAAACCCATATAGAAGGAAATTACCGCTACCGGTAGCGGGGTCAATCATCCTTATCTCAGTTAATGGTTTTGGGTCCCTTGACCTTTTTGCAGGAGCATTAGCAATTTTATATCTGGCTTTTATTCCACTGTCAGGGAACATCTCAAGGTATAATTTCCCGAGACTGTTGTCAACAAGGAACTTTACAACCCAGCGTGGAGTATATACCTGGCTCTGTATGCTAACCTTGTTAAACTCCGTCTTGGCTCCGCTTTCCTTGTGTTTTGCCTTTTTAAAGTTGTTATAGCTTTCATACAGCCAGCCAAGAACATCATCGCTCATCCAAATATCATCCTCAACCTGGTCATCGGTCTCTACCTTGTTAAATGATGAAATTATGTTGGTTAGTTCAATAGCTGTCGGAATCAAATGAAATGGATGCTGGAGGCTGAAAAGGGGAATATCTGTCGCCAATACTGAAAACTGATCCTTCAGGAAACGAACCAGACCCTCCATTTCATCATTGCGGGCATCAGGATTTTGCTCCAGCCAGTGTTTATGGGCAAAGGAACGGTCGCCATGCTGGCTTCTGCGGGTTACTATTTCCGGATGCAGGGTATGGGCTTCCATCACTTTCAAAGCAGCCAGGCGATTAAAAAGAGTGAATGTAAATTCCTCCACAAGCTTCTCATATGCTTCATGCACATTACCCGTTTCTGCAATCAGAACCTCACGAATATTAAGTATCCTGTTTCTGTCCTTTAAGTAGACTTCCGGAACATGACCTTCATTCTGGACTCCGGAATCAGTGATCCCCATTCGGCCAAGCAGGTTGCGAAAGGAAGTATCAATTTTCTGTCTTATATTTTCAACGTGTTCAGATAGTTTCATTGACTTCGCCGGGAGTTATTCATTTGAAATAGAAACATCATCATTGTCATTTGCCCCGGCCAGTTTTTTGAGTTCATCATGGAGCCATTGCTTATAGGAGCTGACCTTCATTTTTTTCGATGGTAAACGGGCTGTATATGTTTTGATGACAGGGTTTTCAGGATCGGATGGAGGCTTAACCTCAGGCTTTTCCCTGACAAGCTCCGCACTTATCAATTCAAGTTCTGCCTTTCTGGTATCGAATAATTCAATTGAGGAAAGCATTTCAGAATAACTGAACTTTGTCTGCTTGTCTTTTATCTCAAAATCTATTTCTACCGCAGCACTTGTTCTCTGGTTAGCATATTGCACGATGCTTTTCACTTTTGTTTCAGCATCACTGTTCAATCCGGCAGGTAGAGAACCTATTTCACTTATCAGATCGTCTGCCTGCTTTTGAATAGAGAGGTATTTACCTGACATTTCTTCAGCGGCTGATTTCATGAGTGCAAAATATGCATCCTTTATCTGCTGAACTGATTTCTGAAGCAAAGGGTAGTTCCTTACCACATCCTTTGCTGAAAGTGAGTTGAAGTTAACAACATACTGAAGCAGATCCTTATCGGCTCGTCCCGTTTTGGTGATTTCATCAGCGACTCCGCCGGCAAAAACTATCCACTGTCGGAGTTTTTCAAGTTTGTTACGGATAAATTTCTCCGCAGAATCAATTTCCTTAAAGGCAGAGGCATACTCCGTTTTTCGGGCGATAAAATCCTCAGCCCTGTCTACATAATTGGCTTCGCTTACCGCACCGGTAAATGTACCCAACACATCTTTGCTTAATTCAAGAGTATCAAATAAGGTAGTAAAGTCCTTATGAGTCCGTTTCATGTCATCAACCTTATCGCAAAATCGTTGAGCAAGATCACGTATCGCATTTACAAGTTCAAAATCATTAGTATTCCAGTCTATTTTTCTGCTTGTATGTGTTTCACATTCCATCTCCTGCAGTGAGGTCACAATGGTATTTTTCTGTCCGGCACTAAGAGACCTGGCTATCGCCTTAAACGAGGCTTTACGGAATTCACGTGCAACGCTGAAGATACCCGAAACACCTTCATCTTTCCACGAAAATTTTTCATTACCGTTGTGCTTGGCCATTATCTTTCCTCCCCTCATCAGGGCCGCTACTGTACTAATCACAGTACCAAAAACATAACCATTAGGCGGCTGCTCAAGATCCTTTTCAAGGGTACTACCATCAACAAAGGTGTTTCTTATCTTGAATAATACTTCTTCTGCAGGTTTTAATGATTCTCCTGTAAAGTTTCCATGAGCATCAAAGAACTGAAAATCGGCACCGAGATTATTAAAATAGGTAGGTAACCGTTGATTATTTCCTTCCTTAATTATCCTTTCAGCGATTGCATCGGATAACTGGGACCCAAGTCTCTTGCTGTATACGTTCTGGATCATCTGCCGCTGTAACCCGTTTATCGTTGTCTGCCAGTTATTCTTGTCAAGTTGTGCAGTGTTATAGAGATAAATTGAATTTCCTTGGTACAATGATTGTTCTACCAATTCTTTCAGCCTGTTTTCCTTAATTGATCGTTCTGCCTGAAAAGCCCTTACATGTTCACCTTCATCAGATTTGGGATTGGTATATTTCTCCTCAAGGTATTTAATGCGTTCAATTTCATCAAGCAGTTTGTCAATGTCCTTAAAACTGCCGTTGTCGGGTACCAGCCAGATAGTGTCCTTATCATTCTGATACTGCGACCTAATCTGGTCAATATCGGCATTACGGTCATCGCTGAAATTATACAGGCTTTTAACCCTGATTTTAAGCTGCTTTAAGGCTGGATTAGTTAATTCATCATCGTTATCCGAAGTAATATAAAAGTCGTACGGAAGGTTAATATCTGTAATCCGGGCCAATGTTTTTACAAAGGCAGCATTTTTGAAGGCAGCGATAACCTGCTGCTTTTTCTTGAATACCTGAACAGGATACTGGTTCATTTCATCAAGCAACCGCTGCTCAATATCAGAGGTTATGCGGTAGGTACCATTTGTCAGGAGCAGGATCTTGTGTTCAACAAGAGTATCAAGAGCTTTTGATATTTCAGGCTGGACAGAATGATAATCTTCCGGGACCTTTATATACGACTTAACAATGTTGCCAAGAGAGGCCGGAGCAACCTCCGCTTCAGATAAAAAATGAATTGTCTCAAGCAAATGCCTGCCAGGGAGTGAGAAGTGTCCCTGTTTCAATATCCTGTCGGCATTTTCGTACCTGTTAACCAGTCTCACAGGAGGCTGTGGCTGGGCTTCCTTCGCAATCTGCCATCCCGTGGCAGCACTGAAAAGACGTTCGTTTTGAACTTCCTTCTTTAAAATATCATAGGTAGTAATGATCATGCCACGTGCAGCTACTTTCGTGGAAGCATAACCCTGTCGTCCGAACAGGAAATTTTGCAGAAGTCCGAAATGGTATTGGTAGAACGGATAATATGTTACATAAGAATTAATATCTTCAGTTTTCCCGGTACCAATAAGCCCGCTGTGATCAGCAATTTTGCCTGAATTGCTAATATAATATTCTCTTAGCTTATCAATGTAGTTGTCTTTCTTCTTGAGTAACCGGCTGCGGATAATTACGTCCACTTCTGTTGCCTCAAGGTGGATCTTTATTTTGAACCTGTCGGTAACCTTTGTAAGCTGTGCCTTGTTAATGTTTGAATTGTTGATAACATCATCAAGCTTTTCCTGGGCAATGGCTATGGTCCATACCTTACCACCCAAAGAGGATAGGGCCTCGCTCAATCCTTCAAGGTCAAGCAGGGTGAATTTCTTCTGATTGATTGCTTCACTTGCTTCATCAAAGAGAAAGACAATCTTTTCATCTTTCTCTGCTTTGAGGTAATTGGTTAATTCCTCTTTAAGCCGTGAAGCACTAAACTCATCAATCTCCCGGCGGATTGTTGTCAGGATATTATTGTAATCTGACTCTGAATTTCCTGTGGCAATGTATATCTCCTTGATCTTACCAATATAAAGTAATCTTTTATTCTTCAATTCATTCCATGAGGCACCAATTCTATCATGAACAAAATACTCAGCATTACCATAACCGGAATCGCACATCATTGAATAGAGCAAAAAACCATGTTCATTCTGAGGTAAATCAAGCGACTTGAGGAAGTTCCGGAACAAAGCATATGAGAATCCCTTTGAAGTATCCTGTTTGGCAATGTCCATAAAAACAACCCTGGCATTTACGGAATCCAGCTTTGCTATTGTATTTTTTACCAGGGCTTCATCATCAATACCGGTAAATCTCTGAAGGACACGATCTCTTGCCGGAGTGCCATTAATCAGTCTGTTGCTTATGAGGTAACCAAGAAGCTTCCCGAAATATGATTTTCCGGAGCCATAGAAACCCGAGATCCAAACCCCTGTTTCTACAATATTTGAGGTGAAGGTGGAAACAAACTTCTCATACTCATTGGCAAGACCGTCAGTGATAATGTAGTTTTCAATCTCAGACTGGATGGCAGCCTCAGAAATATCTTCCAGGTCAATTACGTTTTTTATGTCCTCGCTGAGGTCAATGGTCAGGATATCTTTTATAAACATATTGTGTTTCATTTATTGAATTATCATGCAACGGTATTTTGAAGAAGGCCTTTTGCCAAGGAACATCAGCCTGTCAGCTTCCTTAGTTGCCGGATAAAGTATTATTAAAGGGAAGGCAGCGTTCATTACATTTTCATTTTCCATTATATGTATGTTGTCAATACCGGTTCCGTACAAGGCCCCGGAGTTTATTAATACCGGGACTTTTTTGTTATTAAAAGCTTCACTGATCTGTGAGATTATTTCCTTAAACAGATCCTGGGATTCCTCATCAGGAGGAGCTTTAAAAATCTCCTGGGTTGCAGATTGAAGCAGGCTGAATAACTCAATGATTGCTGATTTGTGGGTTGTTATAAAGTCAATCAGGCATTTATTCAAATCTATGATGGAATAGGCATCATCGGGAAGATGTTTCCTGATCCCGTCAATATACTCCGGTTCCTGCATCGGGTCACAGACAACCAAGATAGAATTGCCACCATTTGCATTAAGCCTGATCTCTGATCTGCGGTCTGATTCCACGAGCCTTTTGGCCTGGAGAATAATATGTTCGGCGCTACTTACAGGCATGATAAATATCTTTATAAGGTATCAGGGGGTCTATCTTCAATTGATCCACAGTATAGGTAAACTCATAGAAATCAGCAAACTTCTTCTGCATCACCCTTTCCAGGAACACAGGCTGTTCGCAGAAACTATATTTCAGCCACTCGCTCTCAAGAATGTTTGATTTTGCCTCATTTGCTTTCAGCCAATATAAAAACAGCACAAACATCTTATCGCTAAGGTAGGGGTGGAGGATTTTCTTATTCAATGTTCCTTCCAATAGGTTAAACTTCTTGAGGAGAGTCAGGTATTTTCCAGCAACTGTTTCCAGGGTACTTGCAGACCAACCTCTTATAACTTCCTCTGTTTCCCTGAGTTCTTTTATGCAGGCAGCTACCTCATCGGCCCTTAGGACAAGTCTGCCTGAATAGAATGCCGGGAAGAATACTTTTGCATTTAAGTAATTTAAAAGGTCATCGTTAGTTGCTGAATTCCAAAACAAAAACAACTGACTGTCCAATGAAATAGACTCATTCCTCAGCATTGTACCGAGCAGCAATTCTATTTCAGATTTTCTTGATTTAAGCAAAACACCCCTTATTACTCTGCCGTACCTGTTAAAAGACTGAGTAGTTTTAACAGAAGTATATGGCTGTGAACCCTTAAATAAAACATCACCCTCTATACTTCCGATGAGAAAATGAATTACCAGTTCAAGGTCCTTTATACTACCAAGAATGTTAATGCTGCTGTTTATTTCCATAGATGTTAACCAAGATTCTCAAAAATAAGAAATCCAATCTGATTTTGGATGTTAGATTGGATTTGTTTAAGTAAGTATTGAAACAAATTTCACTTACTCACGGATGGAAGAAATATTAAAATCCTTTTAGATTAGTGAAATGCAAATTCCAGGATTGGAGGGATTTTCATTTTTCTTCTTTAAAGCTAAAGTACTTATCAAGCTTTAGGTCCTTTGCCCAATGATCAACCAGGTCATATTCCTCACCTGGTTCCCTGTCATCACGATACTCAATAAATTCCTCATAAAGCCTCGCGGCTGTATCTAGCTCGTTATGGGCAGGTTGGAATTCATTTAGAAAGTCAACCCCATAAAGATCCCTGAATTGAAGTGCATTTACAAGGTTTAGTAATTTGCTCGCCTGAACAATTCCTGGCGGGGTATAATTTATGATGGTCTTGTTTGTAGTTCCCTTAATGCCCTGCCCGATGAGGTAAAACAATGATGTAAACTGATATGGCCTCAGGTCGGGATACTCATTAAACAGCTTCTCTTCGATAAATAAATCAATAGGAGTGTTATATATCTGAAGGTTCATTCCTGTAAACAACGATTCAAAGAATCCATTTATTGAATTGAGGTCACGTCCCGATTTTTGGAGCTTCATCCTTGCCGGCTTTGTAATGTCCATGAAGGCTTTCCTGTGACTTTCGTTTGAGGTGAAAAGCTTATTTGAATTGGCTTTCCTGGCTTCGAGAATAAAATCGAGATGGACCAGTTCATGCATAACAAGGTGCCATGCACCAGGGTATCCCTGATTATATTTCAGATTATGATATGACCTGTTGTAGTTTTCGGCAACCTCGATCTTTGCATTAGTCTTCAACCTGGCCAGTTGATTTTGAATGGGAAAACCTATTTATGGTTCGGATTTGTATCCTATTAAAATCTCTATTAGGATAATTCAGAAGTCGATTGTTATGCAAATTGTTTGCAAATAAAAAAAGGCAGCCAAATTTTTCATTTGTAACTGCCTCATTTTCAACGTAGCGAGAGGGAGGAATGATCTCCCGACCTCATGATTATGAATCATGCGCCTATCTTAATCAATCAATCTATATATCAGCTTACTACGTGATTTTCGTCCTTCTCTTGTCTTGCATTTGTCTTGCATACTGGTTTTTTTGGCTATTTTCTGGCTATTTTCTGGCTATTTTCTGGCTGCCAATTATTGCCAATTCAGATGACAATAACTTTTCAACTTGATTGCAAATATACAAAAACAAATATTTATATTTGCCCTGTTGTTGCTTCACCTTGAAAGGTTGCACGATTTGTTGTTGCTGACAAAAAAAGCCCCGGATTCCGGGGCTTTTTGATTTTGGGGAATTCCTGACTATTGCAGGAAGCTGTCGCTTACCCTCCTGGAAGGAGTTTTATAACGAAGCAGCTGGGACTTGATCTTAGAGAGCTGGGAGTTGTACTCCGCCTCCTCAATCGGGAAGTCGTTTGTATTCCTGTTGATCTTATACCACTCTTTTACGGCAAACAGGGTCAGAGCTTCCTCCATTGAGGACTGAAGGCCGACAAACAGGTTAAGGTCCCAGGAGTAATCGACATTCAGGTATTGCAGGATGAAGTTACCTGTTACCGATGCAATTATATACTCAGATCCAACGGCCAACGCTGGACTGAAAGCAGTATCTACCGTCACTGATGTTGCAGTAGAGGCTGTAATAGTCCTCTCCTGATTCATATTCGCTCCCGGAGAAACACATACGAGCTTAGCTCCGACCAGACCCGTTGTAGGCAGAACAGCAGTGGAATCGGTGAGTGTGGTTGTAGAAACAGTTGTCACAGTCCCGGCATGAAGTGGATTACCCCATTTGACATTGTGCCTGTAAGCACTATCAATGCCCTTTGTCCAGGCACCGAACTTGCGGAATACCTCTGCTCCACCGTTCTTGATAACCTCGTCAAACCAGTCTCTTTCGTCATCTGTGAGAGAAAGTTTTTCCAGCATACTCTGACCTGAACCGTCAGTAGCGTACCGGCCCCTCATTGCTGTCCTTCTCTTGGCAGCGTTAAAGGTAACATCCAAATCCGTGACTAGCAGGACAAACTTGGTCCCTAGCTCGGCTGAAACATCATCAACACTCGTGAGGTTGGTGTATTTCTTACTTGTTTGATTAAAAATAAAATTCATAGCTATTGAATTGAATTAAAATGATTAAAACTTGAATCCGTAATTGATTTTTATATAAGTATTTACATAATTGCCGACCTCAATACCGACAATTCGCCCTTTCGCATTTAGGTAACTGAGGCTACCTGAGAATATCATATTTTCAGGGCCTTTTCCTGCCCCTACTATTCCATATATGCCTGTTTGAGGCTCTTTCTTGATTACATCATGGGGAACAGGAACCCGTTCATAAATCGTTTTTGTGACCTCTTGATATGTGGGCTTATACTTCCAGGCTATATCTTCCAGAGTGCCTTTTATTTTCAGATCGACACGGGCCGATATTTCATTATTATCAATGCTGTCTGAATAAGTCTTTACAGCCGTGTCCCCGATAAGGACCGGCACCGGGACTGGTACCTTCTTTTCAAGATAGACCGTTTTCCCTTTCAGGTATTTTATCTCCTTGATGGTATCAGGAGGAAGGTTCACTATCCTTGCAGCAGCTTCAAGGCTGTCAAGATAAGTTTTTGCGACCTTGATCATGACCGGCTGGTCTTTCCTGCTGCAAAATAGAAGCAAGCCTAGGAAGCATCCTAGAAGTATTGCCCCGAAGGGTATTATTCGATTGTAGTTCATTTTTCTTCGTATTGTGTTTGTAATGCTTTGAATCCAAAGGCCGGCGCAATGAATACCCCGACAGCTCCAATGGTCAGGGCTATTCCCTGCCAGTTAATCTCCATGCTCTTAAAGGCCTGAATAACTATTGCTGTTATGATTGCTATAATCAAGCCGACAGCCATCCCGATAACCCAATAAAGCGATACCCGGATGGTTGACTTCTTTCCTTCTCTATTTCTGAGGCTCATAAGTGTAGTCGTTGAAGTTGTTTTTTATCAGGAATTGCTTCACATCAAATCCAGGACAAAGCTTTGTAGCAAAATTATTATGCCCTGCGATCTTCAAAGCTGGTACTTTCTTGATTTCATCCTTGATTATTTTCAATAATGCGAATCTTTGTTCGATATTAAACAGGACTGAGAAAGGCTGTATTTCGCTTTCGTCCCCTCCTCCTTCAAGACAGATGTGCCGTGAGATTGAGTTCACCCCTGTTGCTCCCCAGGTCATTTCATCATTTGTAATCTGATCGTCATCATTGAAAGGAGTAACAATCTCGGCAGCTCCGTTTCGATGAATCAAAACAGAATATCCAAGGCGGTCCCATCCTCTGCCGGTAATCCTTGCTACAAGCTTGCCGTTAATCGTATCACGAGGCAATTCAGCTCTTGATGAATAATCCTTTCCCAGATACCTTACCTTTCCCCCTGGCTGATCACAAGGCCCCATGTGCCATTCTCTCAACATCTCCTTTGTTACGGTCATGGTTGGAGGCGTTGCCGAACAATGAATTATCAAATAAGTTAATTTTCCCATTTCTACATTATAACTGTTATGTCACAAGACCTGTAAGCTCCTGTTACTCCCATCCATTCCTGCTGAACCTCTGACGTTCCCTTCATCATGCCAAGAACTCTTACTCCAAGCACAATAGCATTTGCTGAACCTTCAGCCGATCCTTTCATATATTGTTTTCTTACCCCGTTAGCGATTGCCGAGAAGCTTGCAGCCCCGGTGGAATCTCCAATCATCCTGCCCGTAGCCTTGAAAATCGCTGCATTAGTTGATATCCCCAATGCAGATCCGTTAATCTTTGCCTTACTCTGTCCTGTCGCAAAGAGGAAGGCGATACCTTCAGCCTTGGCAATAAGCTTCCCCTTGCCTTTCAGCACAGCCGAATCAGATGCAATGCCTCCCAGGAGGCCAATCATCATTGCCCTGCCACGCAAGGAAGCTGAATCAGTAGTAACACCGGTGGAGCTGGCTGATATTTTGCCTTTTGCCTTAAATACGGCAGCATCAGTAGTAACACCGGTGGACGAACCAACGATCCTGCCTTTTCCCTTTAATATCGCTGCATTAGTCGTGACCCCAGTGGACGAACCAACGATCTTGCCTTTTCCCTTTAATACAGATGTCTCAGTCGCAACACCGGTGGTACTTCCAGCGATCTTGCGTCTGCCTTTCAGATTTGCCAGTGTCGTTGCAGCACCAGTGGAGGCCCCTTTAAACTTCCCTTTGGCTTTTAATATTGCTGAAAGATAACTTGGATATCCAATCCCTATTGTATCTGTGGTTTTGACATAGCCGTTATTTTCTGCTGTCGGGCCTACTGTTGAATGGAATATGGCTCTGAACACAGACATCTTCCCAATGTATATACTTCCAATGTTTGGGAAAGCTATCGTACAGACGATGGTATTACAACCCACGGGGACTGTGAAATCACAAAACTGCCGAGTAATATCTGTTGCGATTAATGGTAATTCATAAATCAGCAGGCCAGTAGCCTCATTAGTTACCTTTGCAGAGAATCCTACCCAATCACCAAATTTTTCAAACGAGAAGAGATAGTTCTCCCCAGGAATAACATTAATTTTTGAGGTTCCAGCCCCTTGTCTCAAATATGCAGACGTTGATGTAGCCTCTATTAAAGATAACTTAGGAAGTCCAAAATAGTCATTCCCCTGGTTATTAGTTATCGTCAATCCTGAATACTCCCATATTCCACCTGCTGTATGATCAAGTTCCTCGGAATAGAGAATAAGGTTTTCGTCAATCTGAGTAGGACCGCTATATCCTTTTATGTATTTTCTACCTGTTGTAGAGAGAGCCAAAACCAAAGAGGCACTTCCACTGGATGATCCAGCCATACGGCCCTGAGGCTTATTGCGAAGGACACCTGAAACCGTTGCCCCGGTTGGCGTAAGTGTGAAATCAGTACCTACCCAAGAACCGACACTTTCACTACTGATGCTCCACGTCGAAATACCCGGCATACCTGTCTGCCAGGTCGTATCCGTATAAGTACCGCCCGATCCTGTGGCAGAACCCATACCTGCACCCATGTCAAGCAAGACACCGTTCTTCCAAGTTGTGATGGTACTGCCAATAGCCCTAAGTTCATATACGTCTCCAACAACCGCCATGACAGTTGTTTGAGCAAGGACAGTGAAAGACCCGTTGTTATTAGATATAAGCTGAACCCCATACGTTCCATAATTATCGAACATGAGTTCATAGTAGGTGTAGCCACTTATCCTGACTGCACAACAAGTCTGTGCATTGTTGGCGTTATCAAGAGTTACTACCGTTAACTTTGAACTGTGATTTGCTGAGAATCCATCGTTGTACTTGACACACCCATCTGCACCTGAAGCATTTGGAGTGACCTTTTTACTTGCATTAAGTCTGACATTACCAGTCACAACCTCCCATTTCCCCTGACCTCCCAGGTTGGAGTTAGCGGTATATGCACTAAGATCATCAGTAACGACCTTATAAGCTCCCGTTCCTCCTGCAAGGTATCCTTTTCTTATCGGAGAGACACAGATAGTATGAGCAACCCATTGCTCTGTAAGTGATGTGAATGTTCCTGGGTCCTCAGATGATCCATTTATTGATCTTTCAGCCGTGTTTGTTGACGCTCCTGACGTACCGGCCCCTGCAATCGTCTGAAGGTTTAAATAATTGGCTGGGGCTGCGGTTGCTACTATCGTGCTATCGCCTGACCTGGTGGCAATCCAAAGATAGTCTTGTGTTCCCCATTGTGCAGGATCGACCGGAGGGTTAGAGTTAGTGGACGATCCGCTTGCCGAAGCACCGAAAACATGAACTGCTCCTGTTATCCTGAAAGACACATGAGAGGACTGCTCCACTGCTGACGTTGTTAAGGTCAGAGCATTTGAAGCTTCAGCAATCTTCCAGAGATACACCGAAGATACGGTCGTTGAATAGGATACCTTAGTGCTTATATTCCAGTTATTCCCCGAAACTCCGGTGTTGATCGAAATTGTTGGCGATCCATCGACAGAGAAGACAACAAGCAACAAGTTACCTGCCACGATCCCTGCCGGGAGCGTAATGGCATGGGTTGTCGTGTCGGTAGTCGTTGTTCTACCTGTTGCCCTCGCTGCTACTAATGGAAACGCCACTTATTAAGTATTAATCCTCGTTAATGTCCAAATCGTACTGAGCAAATTCCGGTGTAATGCCTACGCTGATGGCAAGGCCACCGACAGGGGTCGTAATGTCTCCATAATAGATTGCGTCATCAACTCCGGGTGTTCCTGCCTTACAAATGCCAAATGCAACAGCGGTATTCGTCCCTGATGTGCAAGCCCCAAACGTCAACGCTGCTGCGTTGGATGCGTTGCTGGCTGCTACTTGCCATCCTGCCCCAGATCGGGCAACGGCCAATCTCGCATAACCGACATAGTTACACTCCGTACCTGCTGTGCCTTCTCCCGGAGCAACTGTATAAAGAGCAACATATAAGCTGCCTGCTGTTACTGCTGCCGGTAGTCCTGATCCTATGCCAGCAATGGTTGTGTTGTTGAAAAGCAAAAGCAACAACGCATTTTCAAAAGTATCCTTCTTCGATCCTGCCATTTTATTTAATTATTAGTGTTTATATTTAAGTTATTTTGATGATTCTTTAATAAATGAGATACAGCCCTGCATACCCAGAGGATGAAGGCCTGCCGGCACAATTTCTAGGTCTATTTGTAAAGGCTGAAACTCCTCTGCTGGAAGATCCATTTTCAACAGGTCTTTATATGTCCTGTTTTTCGCTTCCTGCCTTGCTATTTCCTCTGAAAAGGTTTCTTTCAAGGATGCGACCTCTTTCATATAAGGGCTTGAAGCATTGCCGTCACCGACAATCTTCCTGAAGGCCCTGCCAAATGTTGGGTGAATAACATAGCCGACTGTACCATCCTGATCCTTCTCTGCATACCTCAGGTTAATCCTGTCAAGTTCTTTCTGATAAAAGAGTATATCCGGGGTAGGCTCCACAACTATATTCATCGCCTTGATAATGACCTCTAGTTTGGCCTTATTGATTGCTACTGCATACAGAAATCGAGCATTGGCCCCTTCAATGTAGTTCACCTTATTCAGGTTGTCTCGCATTTCAATTACTTCCAGGTATGTCATTGGTTCATTGGTTTTTTATGTTGCACAATAGAATTTATTACCACTCCACACGACATCGGAAAGAACAACCTTTCCTTGCCATCCGTATTGCCATGTCCGACCAGCTGCAAGTATTCCATTACAGTAATACCCTGATGTTCCTTCTGTGATAGCTACTCCTGTTGCCAATGTCTGATCAAAGGTTGTACCGTCAGCCATCGTGACGATCATGTGAATATTACAGGAGGTTATGCCTGGCATGTGATATGGTGTGCCGGTAATACCCTTTGTCTTGACGTAGAATGTGAAGGCTGGGCTTCCTTGCTGAATTATCGGGGCAACACTGGTGCAGGGAGTAGTCTCTGAGCTAACAACAGGCCATGCTGCGGTCCATGACACCCATCTGGCATTGATTGTATCATACCATGTCGGAGGATTCGTTACCGGATATGTCCCTGAATTAGTGAAGTATGGTCCTGCTATTACCGAAGGAGCCTGGTATTGCTTGAAAACTATGTCGATATACCCTGCTGATAGGTCAGCCCCGAAATTAATAAGTCGATTTCCTGCTATATCACAAAAATATACTTCAAAATACCTCGTACACTCGGGAGCATCAACCGGAATCCCGGATATTGTTAGAAGGTTTCCACTTGCACCCGTGTTCATTACCCAATTCACCTGCCTTGTATGACCGGTCAATGGGGTATGAGCTACCATATTTTTATCAATAGGATAGGCTCCTAACAAGAGGTTACTTGCAGCAAGCCGATATTGCGATTGAGTATAAACATCAACTCGCAAATGGTAATGTGCTGGAATGGTTGTAAAATCAATACCATTATTCGGAAAGGCTGCAAGGTTGAGTTCTTCCATAGTTATTGAAAGGACACATGTAGCAGTTGATCCCGATGGCCCCCAGCCTATATAGCCACTTGGAGGGGCCACGAAATGCGGCCCAAGCTCTGTGTGATTGTATCTCCTGTAATCCCCCTCTTTATACCCCGATGTTGGAGGAGTAAGAGTAATATTCTTATTTGCATCAACTCCAAGGGTCCCTGGTGCATACCGGCTGAACTTATTCAGTCCCGACACACCGACAAGCTCCGACACCTTATTGGAAGGAAGCCCAATATAGGTTGCCACAAGCACGGTATTGATATTATTGTCAGGTAGTGCCATATCAGGGAGTTGCAAATGTTTCTACTTCGTTGAGAGCCTTCAAATACCCTGCACTGCTTAATGAGGCAATGGCTGTTGATCCATACTTAAAGACAAGCTTACCCGATTCCTCCACGATGGAGAAATTTGCTGTCTGCATTGTTGGGGCAGGTGTTCCGTATGACAGTTTACCGGTGGCCGTATCGTAATAAACTACATTGAGTTCAGTTGTTTTTGCCGGGAGATACTTAAGATAAATATTATCAAAGGTCAACCCAATACTAGGAGCTGAAATGACTACAACAGTCGGATGAAGGATTCCTACTGCCTCAATATAAGCGTAGGGCGAAATTGGTTTGAGTGCATTAGAAGTCGTTTCTGATTGTTCCCAGAACGATTCCCCTCCACTTGCCAGACCACTAAGCACCCCTTGTGCATCAATGGTGAGATTTGCCCCGACCTTAATGCCTCCAAGAACTGTGGCGGTAGCAATCGGCAGTCCTGCCCATAGATTTGGGGGCATTTGTCCGCTGTTCGTGAAGGCCTGTATCTCATAATCTCCTCCAACTGCCTTTTTTACTCGCAAGTACTCATTTACTAAGCCAGGATTCACCAGCTCAAACCAGTCATCAATCCTTGTATCGGTCCCTGTTCCTGTTCCGAAAAGACTTTCAATGATCGTCAACTGATCCGAAGCATTGCGATAAAACTGAGCAGGATTATATTTTATTCCTCCAATACTGGTGTCTGTCGCCCAAGGTATGTTTGCAAACAGGCCTGGAAGATCAGTTCCGAACTGTCCATTATTTGTGTAAGCCTGAAGTTCGTAGTCTGCACCAACGGGTTTCTTCACCCTCAGGTATTCATTTGGCAGGCCGGGATTGACAAGCTCAAACCATTGATCTAAACGGGGATCATAGCCCATGCCTCCTCCGGTTGGAGCCGTATAGTCAGTAATGTCAGACATGCTGTGGGTATGGCTCTTTGCAGCAAACATGTTATTTATGTTGACTGCACCGATAAACAGACCAGTAAGATCGTTGGGGTTTTCAAGGTATGTCTTAACCTGAGGAAGATAGGTGTTTGTTGGATGATAGATGATTGTACCGCTTGCGATGACAGTAACATCATAATTGCCGTCAAGAGATACATCTATTGACGTTGAAGCCTTTTCTTCAATAAGCAGGATATAACTATCATCCTCTTTCGCTACCTCAAAAGTATAATCGCCAGCCTGTTCCTTTATAGACAGGTCAAGCGATATGCCTGACATTAGCTCAACGTCAAGATCACCGGGGTAATATACACCTAGAGCATGATCGCCTATATGTGTAATGTCTTCCACCCCTGATAATTATATTTGTGCCTTAATAATTTCTGCGAATTTGCCTGTCTTGATAATGGTCCTGGTTCCTCCTGTCTCTGTATCAGGAACAGTGATATTGACCTGTATTTTATTATCGTTTCCTTCTGCTAAGTTCGTCTGTGCTTCCGTCAGGTAAAAGCGAACCCGGATATCTGTTGCGCTAAGCGTTGATGTTGACATGATAGTCCAATTACCTCCCACTGGTAACGAAGTAAGATAGAATTTAGCCCAAGCCAGATTGGTGATGGCGTTGAAGATATACACCTTCACCTGCAACACCTGTGTTAAAAGTAATGGGTTAAGCTGAATCCCGGCTTCATCCTTTATTTTCAACAAAAACTTTGGGGTGCTTCCTGCGTATATTGCCATGTCTATTGTTTTAACGCATTAATGTACTGGTCATAAGCTAGTTTTGCCTTATCAGCCTGCCCTCCAATAAGAAGAATCTTTGACGTACAGAGCCATGTCAATGCTTCGGCAAGTCTAAGCGGAAGATTCTCCGGTTTGTCAGTCTTGATGTAGGTTGCTATTGTCGGGGTTGTAATGACTACGGCCCCGTCCTCATACTGCATGACCTTTGAACATTCAAGGTATCTCCCAGGATCGGCAGATGTAAGACCGCTATTTCGGAAGATTACGGACGGTCTTGCATAACCTCCCCTTATAAACTCATTTTCCTGGATAGGAAAGTCGGGATGATTCGAGCTTATTGCAACTCTTACCGGTCTTTTCCATTTCGGGAATTTCATCTCATGCAGTCGCACATAATCCGAAGGAACAAGGATATAAGCCTTGCTGTCATTGTATGTGATACCGGGAACAACAAGATATGAAGGTATTAGCAAGTGCAGAGGAGCTTTGTCAAGTATCTCTAATGCCGATTCGTCAAGCATAGGACCAATAAATGTGTCAAAAGGGAGAGATACCCCCTCAGGGGTGTACTCGTCCAGTTTTATTTTAACCTTTGTTATTAATCCCTGTCTTTCCATGTGCTTACTTTATGTTCAGGTCCGGGAATACAATGAAATGTTTCTCAGCCAGGGCCAATACAGCCGTGGCGTTTGGGAGCGATGATTTTGTTGTGTTTTCAACATTATCAACAAGATAATCCCTCGCCTCCTGTACCGTTTTTATGCCGGTGACAGAGGTGCCGGGTGTGGCTTCTGCTTCCATTGTTGTGGATTCATCATCAAAGGACCCTATTTCTTTGAATGATATGCCGTTACTTGTGTCTTTCGCAAGAGCATCCTGTAACTTCAAATCACTCGTTGAAAACGTGCCGTTAATCGGTGGCCTTAGTGTTCCTCCCTTGAAAGAAATTAACACCGGTTTTCCATCTACGAGAGCATACATTTCAAGAGTTTGATAATGCAATGCCTGATAAGTTTTTTGAATCATGATTCTTAAATTTGGTTATGGTTTATAAAAACAGGGGAATGTGGTCAGCATCCCCCAGGTATTAGTCAAAGTCTAAGCCTTAGGGCCTATGATTGCGTGTGTGTCAGGGTAACGAGTAATGAGGCCGGTAGTTTCTTCAAGTACAACGGCATCGACATTACGCTGGCCAGAAGCTTTCAGGTCAAGCTTACGAGTAGCCATCGGCTTGAAGGTATGCTTCTCAATATGATTAGGGTCCACGACGATACCTTTTTCACCCCATCCTGCGTAATCAAGCAGACTGTGATGTTTGTAGAGAAGAATCCCGAAGTTTGTTTCTATCTGATTCCACTTAACACCCCATTTAACCTCAGTTTTCTTGGCCTCGATCTGCTTCTGAACAGTACTGATTTTACTGATATTTGCAGTAAGAGCGTCCCCACCAAAGAATATCCTCGATTCTGAACCGGAGTTGCCCGTAAAGATTGCTTTTGTCCAATCCACGAATGTAGAATCATCAATGGTCCTGTCAGAACCGCCTGTTCCATATTGAAGGTTCTTGGTTATGAAACGAGTGATACCACCGGTAGCGTACCTTTCCTTGGCATTGACGAGATCAACAAACTTAGCCCTAACTCCAAAAAGAGAGCTGAACTCCATTGTCTGCCTCATGTCATAAATATTCTGAGCCTCATAATCGCTGAAATCCCAATCAGCTTCCTGATCATGAATCTTCTGGAATGTTGATTCTTCAACCTGTGCCATGAATATCTGCATATAGTTAAAATCCTTCACTGGCAGCATAGCGTAAGGGGAGGTCTGAGCATCAAGTTCATGCTTGCAACTGCCCATTCTTGTAAGAGTAATCCCGGAAGCGATGGTAGGCACGATCTGAGAAGCAGAATTCGCACCAGTTCCTAACGGCCCGTTAAGAGGCTGAATTTTTATAGTGCCATTTGTTACGTTCTTTGAAATCACAAAGCAAACAAGCTCCTTGCTATCTGAACCAAGGATTGTATTCACCTTAACGGTATCGTCAGCAGACCATGCAGATATATTGTTGACTGCCAGGTCAACGGTTGTCGCTCCGTCTGTCGGCTTCGTGTAGAGTGTTTTCACAGAATCAGCGACAGGTCGGGAATCGACTGCGTAATACTCTGAGACAAAAGCATTAATATCCTTACCATTTGTGATTGACCTCATTACGGTATCAAGAGGAGTAGCCGAAGGGCGCATCTCAGTAACCTTTCGACTGATATAGTTACGATCAAGGGTACTATTTGCTTTCGTATTCTGTACGGTAACTGCCGTATCAGCAATAACAGCTCCTACGGCACTGGTAATACCTGCCACAGCCGTAATAGTGGAGAGGAATAAGCTTGCTGCTAACAGGAAGAATATCCCGAAGAGATAGCTGCTGATCTTAAAAATGTTATACTTTTTCATTTTTGATGTCTGTTTTAATTATTTATTAATTGGAATTGGTTGATCACTATGCGAATACGTCTTTACTTCTTGTCTTATTCACAAGGTTATCCATGTAGTTTGGTGCTACATTAGGAGCTGCTTGCTCCTGTGCTGACCTGGTTGGCCTCGGCAGGCCATCCCCGTTCATTCCCGGAGTAGCCTTTTTCGCTATAATATTTTCATTTCTTCCAGCGATTTTGCCCTGCTCGTTAGCATCAGACATGTCTGTATCATAAGAAAAGGCCTTCATTATTGATTCAAGGTGTTCTTCGGTTATTAAACCGGTGTCAATATCTGAGAGCATAGAATCAAACTTTTCAAAGAACTCGTCAGCCTGTTCGGGTGACAGCCCTTTCTTTTCGACAAAAGAGGTGACAGCCTGTTCTGAAATAGTTATGTTTTTAGCATAGTTATCCTGATCCGCTTTCCGCTTTTCAAGATTTGCTTCCCTGTCGTTCTTGTTTTTGTTCCAGCCCTCATAGTCAGGATCGCCTTCAATAGCTGTTATGTCATCCGGGCTTATATGTTTTGCGAGGGCTTCACGGAATGTTGCGCCATTCATCATGTCTCGCACTACATCGCCAACGGCAGGCTCTGCCTCAAACAGAGCAATAAGCTTCTTATTAGCAGCCTTACCCCTCTCCTTGTAGCCTTCAAGATCATTCATGTAAGTATCAAGACCTGCATCATGCTCGTCCTGTGTCTTATACTCCTTGTCAGGATATGCCTTAGATAGCCTGTCCGCATACTTTAAGGAAGGAGCGGTGCCATCAGGTGGAATAACTGCGGAGGCCCCTGTATCAGGCACGGGTATCTCGGCAGTATTATCTGTTGGAATTATTTTTTCGTTCTTCATCTGATTTTATTTACTGTTAATTGCCAGTATGGAAATAAAACCAAACTTAGGTATCATGTTAATAACCTTATGGTTTAATAAGACACACTTCAGGCTTATTAATACTATTTTTACAGATAAATCTCTGTATGGAAGAACTGATTAACATTGTCACAAAGGCTATTGCGCAAACCGGGTCTGCTGATAAAAGAGCGGAGAAGATTATTCGGGGAAACAAAAGTCTCGTCAAGCAAAAAAGAAACACCAAAAAGGAATTAAAACAAAGAGCCATTTATAAGTCTTATTGCGACTACCTGAAGATGCTCGGCAAGGATGTAGCACCTTATGAGATGAAGAAAGACTTGTATTCCTGGATAGCTGAACAGTTCTTTGTTGAAGCCGACTATGTAAGGAAAGTAGTAAACAAAGCAAGCAAGACAGCCATATCCCAATGATTCCCGACTACGAACCGATAATTTCTGAGAATCAGCAGAGGAGAGCGGTCCTGTTTGAACCGTATGACCCTCTTTCGGGTGCCGGCTCCCCTATTGAAAGGAAGAAGGTCCAGTTCTCTGCCGGTGGATCAATGTGGTCCTACTTCGCTCCTGTCGCAATGTATGAGGCTCACAAGAATTTATTTGACAGGCTTTTGCAGTCTGGCAGCGTTGAGAGCCTTATTGAAAGCATTGAAGAGAAGGTCCCCGAAAGAGGGTTAATAAAAGAGCTGATTGATATCAGGTTCAAATATGACTTTGAGTTCTGGGCCGTTACTTGTGTTAAAATTCAGGATAAGGAGACTAAAAAACTAATCCCCTTTACTCTAAACAGGCCCCAGCGCAAAGTACTGGCCCGTCTTGAACGCATGCGATTGGCCGGCATTCCTATTCGCATGATAATCCTTAAGGCTCGGCAGTGGGGAGGATCAACCTTAGTCCAGGTCTACATGGCGTGGATTCAGCTAATTTTAAAATGCAACTGGCACTCTGCTGTCATAACAGATGTTGAAGATCAAGCCCGTAATATCCGGGGCATGTATTCCCGTCTTGCCAAAGAATACCCTAAAAGCATAGGATCGGTTAAGTTTGTCCCGTATGAGGGTTCAACGAAGAACAAATTAATCAAAGACCGTAATTGCATCATCGGTGTAGGATCGGTACAGAAGCCCGACAGCCTGCGGTCCTTCGACTTTGCCATGACACACATGTCAGAAGTAGGGTTATGGAAGTCAACCCCTCAAAAGAGTGCGGAGGACCTTGTGCAGGGTGTTCGTGCTACCGTCCCGGACGTGCCTGATAGCTTGTCCGTACTTGAATCTACTGCAAAGGGTGTCGGCAATTTCTTCCACAGGGAATGGCAGGCAGCAGTTGAGGAAAAAAGTTCCTATGATGCGGTATTTGTAGGATGGCATGAGATTGAGCGGTATCAAAAGCCTATCACCGACCTGACAAAGTTCATAACATGGATGCTCGGTGATGCTTATGGTCTGTACCTGTGGAATACCGGAGCCACCCTAGAGGGCATCAAGTGGTACTTTGATACTAAGAATGGGGAGAATTATGACGATTGGCGAATGAAATCAGAGTTCCCTTCATCCCCAGCGGAGGCATTTCAATCAACTGGACGCAGAGTGTTTGCACCTGGTTATGTTCAATTAGCCAGGAAAAACTGCAAGAAACCTGCTTTTTATGGAGAGATATACCCTGCTGTGAAAGGGAAACAAGCATTTAAAAGAGTAGAATTCCATCAAAACGATAAAGGGCTGTTTCTTATATGGGAGAAACCGGACACTACTCTTGAAGTCTCGAACCGGTATATAGTCTCTGTTGACATAGGTGGTCGAACTGATAAAGCTGACTGGTCCGTAATCAAGGTATTCGACCGGTATTGGATGATGGAAGGGGGCAAACCTGAGGTAGTGGCTTGTTGGAGGGGCCACCTGGATCAAGACTTGATATCCTGGAAGGCTGCACAGATTTCCAAGTACTACAACAACGCACTGCTTGTCATTGAATCAAACTCGCTTGACAGTCAGGAATCAGAAGGGGATCACTTCCTGACCGTTCTTGATGAAATAGTTAAGTATTACCCAAACATTTTCGCTCGGACAGATGCGGAGAAGATTCGGCAGGGTCTTCCGCTCAGGTATGGCTTTCAGACCAACATGTCAACCAAGCCAATGGTTATTGACCTGCTCAATGGAATCCTCAGGGAAGAAGGGTATTATGAGAGGGACCTTCGATCCTGTGATGAAATGGATACTTATGAAATAAAGCCAACCGGCAAATATGGTGCTGTTGAGGGTTGCAAGGATGACCTGGTGATGGCAACGGCAATCGGGTTATGGGCTGCGTACAAGTATATGGACATGCCTAAACTGATTCAAAGATCAACGGGGAAACTTGTCAAGAAGATTATTTCAGAGGCAAGTATATAATGATTGAGCTAAAAAACAATATAATGGACTATATCAAAGGGGAATACACACGAACAAAATGGCCTTATACTGCACAAAATAAACTTATAGGTTTATTCGGGCCACCAGTTCTAACGGCAATACCCTTGTTGGAGAAAGATGGCCTTATCAGGATTGCTCCTGGAATAAGCAGCGACATTGTAATTTACCTTGAAGGAGAACAATTATCGGGAATATTGAAGATCAATAAAATTACTAAAAAGGACAGATATGGGAGAAATGTTAAGAAGTTTCCTGCTCAGAATTAAAATTGATTATCAGGAATGGAGAGATTATCAGCGTTCAATGTGGGACGTTAAGAGAAATAGCAGGGCTATTAATCGGGCCATGAACAGGGCAAGGGAGAAGAATCTGAATGATGGAAGGACGTATTATGTCCTCAGGGACAGAGCAGGGGGATATAATGAATTCAATAGTACAGATATTCATTTTTGGACAACACTCCACAATCCTCCATTGCTTGACAAAATGAATTTCCTGCAAAGGATTGAGAGGGCAGAAGGGATTGTGACCTGTGCAAGTACGACCCAGCAGCATTACGATCAGGTTCACCTTAGAAAAGAAAATACGGGAGAGAAACAGGATGAGTAGGGCGAAGCAGAAACGCATACCCGGATGCAAGTCAGATATTACAAATACTGTACTGGTCTACAAAGGATCTGCTGAGGGCAAAAAATACAACCCTGAGAACCCTAGTGGCTTCTCTAAAGAACCGAATGCCTTTGCTCACCTGGGCAAAGAGCATTACGATCTGAGTAAATAATTAGTAATTTTTAATAAATATCATCTTATGTCATTAAAAAACAAAGTACTCCTGATTGGAAACGTAGGAAAAGACCCGGAAGTTAAACATCTCGCATCCGGGTCAGTAGTGGCAAATGTCACTCTTGCCACAAGTGAGAAATACACCGATAAAAGTGGCGTGAAGAAAGAGGTTACAGAATGGCACAATCTTATCTTCTGGGACAACTCAGCAAAGCTTATTGAGCAGTTTGTGAAAAAGGGTGATAAGCTCTCCATCGAAGGGGCATTAAGGACGGAGAGCTATGAGAAAGACGGACAGAAGCATTATAGAACAAAAATACAGGTCGAAAATTTCCTGTTCCTAACTCCTAATCCGAATTCAAGCACAACCACAACCACTAACACAAACATTAGTCAGGACGATTTACCCTATTAATTCCTCTACCCCTTGGAAGTAAGAATAATACAGAACAAGAAGCAGGCACTTGCATTTTGTGAAAGCATCATGCAGGGCCGGCTGCCTCTTAAGGTGGCTGTTCAGGACATTTACCCAACCAGGAGCCTTGAAAGCAATGCGTATCTGTGGGGCATTGTGTATGAACACATTTCCAGGGCATCCGGTCATTCTCCGGAAGAAGTACACAGGGCTTATAAGAAACAATTCAATTTCCGTCACGACCTGAGATATAATGACAGGAAAAGGCTTTGGGTCTGGATTATGGGGGTAGCTACTACAACAAGTCTTGATACTAGGGAGATATGGGATTACATTATGAAGGTCCGGGCCGATGCGGAGATTGAACTTGATATAGTCATTCCCCTGCCGAATGAGTGTTTTATCAATGAACTTGAATTTAAAGAAGAGAAATAATGATAATATCAGGTTATGACACAACTACATATCTCATTACAGCTGCGGTAAGCTTTATAGTAAGTCTCCTTATTAGCTGGTATAGGTATGACAAAAAACACCCATTATGAATTCACTATTTATTTTTGAAAACTGTGCGGTTGACGAACCTGGTTTATTAAGACTTGATCTTCCTGATTGCGTTGTTCTTAACGCAGGTGACTATATTATGCTTTATGATGATGATGATGATGAAGAGCATTCGTTAATCACAGGGAAGGAGTACGATGTTATATTAAATGAAATGACATATTGGATAGAATAAATAAGTTGTTTTTAAACCTTCATTTTTTACACAGATTTCACTATTAGCATGCTTGAATCTATAATTGACACATATCCCGATGACGAGTTCTTAAAAGTTGACGGCTATGATGAAGCGATAATTGGGGTTGATATGGCATCTTCAAACCTGATATACTCTTACGCCAAGATGATCGAAATAATGATGGAGGAAGGCATGGACCAGGAGGAAGCACGGGAATATTTTGATTTCAATATTGCAGGAGCATATATGGGAGAAAAAACACCGATATTCTGTAATGACGAGTTTTAACAAAATATGTGATAATGTTAAATCAATACCAGATTGATAGCGAACTGGCTAAGTTCAAGTTATGGTATAAACATAATTACCCCTTGTGTATCTTCTGTGGTCATCGGGTCAAAGGGGGTCAGCTGGCTCACTTGATCAGACGGTCATTTTCAAGAGAGCTGCAAGCCGTTAAGCTTAATACCGGCCTTGCTCACCCAGATTGTCATGAGTTATTTGACGATCATCCTGATCAGGCAGTATATCTACCAAGGATCGTGGAGGTCCTTTATATTATTTGGACCCTGGACGAACCATATTTCAATATGATAGCAGACAACTTTGAAGAACTGGCTGATGTCATGCAGCTATTTCCCGAAGTAAGACAACAGGATAAACTTGATCATCATGGGGAATTACTAACCCTGCAATATTTACACCCTCTCCGATATAACATAAGATTAATTAAAACCAGAAACAAATGAGATACTTAAACATGAGGAAACAAGCAGCTAGTTCTGCTTCCTGGGTAAAAGACAAACACAAGGTTGATTCTATTCTAACGGCAAACGCTGATAAGAACTTTGTGAAAAGAATTAAAACTCCTGACCAGTACCCGAAGATGGACTTAGGCAATGGGGATTCAGCAACACACAAGATGGCCTGGGGCGAAGATGACAAAGGGGCTGCCTATGTATATCCAACGATTGTGCATGATACTGTTACGAACTCTTTGAAGCAGTTGAACAACCAAGAGGCTTGGCAACACGCAATCAAGAACAAGGAATACATAAAATTTAACGACACAAAAGAAGCCGATTGGTTCTCTCGGAAATACAAGGCAGTCTGGGGAAAACAGTATTGGGACGAGCAGTAACAAATATAAATATATGGGAACAAAAGAAGAAATACTCAGTAGCATTCCATGTCATTGTGATGATAATAATGATGAATGGATATTAAACGCCAATGTCTTAAAGGCAATGGAAGAATATGCCTCTCAGTTTCGGCAGAAGGTAAGTGATGAGGATGTTAAAGAAATAGTATTTAAATTAAGTCATGGTCAGTATGCAGAAACTGAAGGCGATGACTTTTGTGCAAGAATGGATATGTTAAAGAAATGGATGCGTAACGGACTGATACCTAAGAAGTAATTAACCTAATAAGAGATAAGATGAAAACACACGGTGAAAAATGCAAAGACAATTGGATGAAATTAGCCAATTACCTTTCAGACGAAAAGATGGAAGGGAAAACCGAATTTGTACTGTCATTTCAAAATGGATGTGATTTTATAATTCATCCCGAAGGTAAGAACGGTAAGACATTAGACCTATCTATTTGTATTCCGCTAAGCAACGAAGGATGGCAATACGCATCTCTCCCTGCAAAGGTGAGTGAACCAAGAAACGAGCAATTAACATGCCCTCATACATATCATACTAAAAGTGGATATTGTAAGTATTGTGGATTATATAACGCAGATAAAAACATACTATAATGGCAAAGATAATAACAGCATACGTCCATGATCTACTTCAACAAGTTGATAAAGGTGAGATATCCTTTTCGAGAATGGTTGAACTGATTAACGAGAAAGCTAATGCGCCATCAGAGGGAGATAGCCTAAATTCTCATTGTGGTAATACAAACACAACTAAAGATAACTGTCAAGTACTTGCAAAGAAAAGTAATAATTGCAAAGGTTGTGAGTATAGAGTATTTGAGCCATCAGAGGGAGAGTCTTTTAGAAAGGTTTATATCAAGAGTGAAGATGATTTGCCGAGAGATGATGCAAATTATGTTTGTAAGGTAGCGGGAAATGATAAGACGTATGTTTTTGAGGCTCAAATTATAAGGGATTACGGGCTATCTATTGATTGGTACTTACTCCCTGTAAGCGAGCCAAAGGAAGAGGGGAAAGGTGCAGGGGAAATAAGAGAAATACTAATTGACTTTTATCACGAAATGAAAAATTTAATGTTATCAATGTTAGAGATATTGATGTAGCTGATTATCTGAAAAGAAGGAGAAAAGACCATGCTCGATCAATAGATGATTTTCTAAAGAAGTACTCTCTCCCTGCAAAGAGTGTAACGGATGAAGATATTAAAGAAATAGTATTTAAATTAAGCCATGGTCAGTATGCAGAAACTGAAGGCGATGACTTTTGTGCAAGAATGGATATGTTAAAGAAATGGATGCGTGACCGGATGGGAGGTGTAAAATGAGAGTAGTAGGAGTATTATTTAAAAGTGATATTTTATGTAATTATTGTCAGTTGCATATATCTGAATGCCCAAAAGCGAACCATATTAAATTCGGGAATGGAGTTGGAAATGACAATGTGATAGAATGTTCCGAATTTCTTGTAAAACAATTTGTTAATGATTTTTCAATAACTGGAATGCCCGAATATGGGATTATAAAAGGAGGTAAACAGCTATGACACTACAAGAAGCGATTAAAGAGTTGAAGGAATATAATTCCTGTCAGAAGAAGGAAAAGATACTTTCCGATCGAATTACAGAAGCCCTTGACACACTAATCTCTGCTTATGAGATAACAGACGAAGATATAAGTTATTTGTTAAGGATGTTCATATTAATGCCATGGCATGGCAGTTTAGTTTTGAAGCGGGTGCGAAAGACTTTCGTGACGGTAAAATAAAAAAGCGATGAGCAAGAATCTGGGTAAAGAAATATTTGAGGCTGCAACGGTTCAATGTTTGCACTGTGGTAGATTCTTTATAAAACCACTGCATCATCTATGCCCAAGGCAGTTTAGAAAGCATCATCATAAATGGTTAAAGTTATCAGATGAATCCCGAGATAAAACAAATTAAGAATGTACATCTTGTTGTCTATCCCCGAAAAGGAACAAAGACTTGTCAGAACTGCTGTTCCTTCAATAAGTTCGGGGTACACCTTGGATATTGTTTGCTTAAGGAAGATGTGAAATTGGACCGTAACCGGTGCAAAAACTTTGAGGAAGATGGAAGCAATGTTTCAGAACCCAATTTCCCCTGAATATCAGGGCTGACGCTAGAAATATTGCTTTGATCACCTCATTAACAAGGTGACCAAATATCCCCTTTTCTATATATAAAAAACCCCCGGCCAACTCGTGACCAGGGGGAAACCTAACCTAACCTATGAAAAAAACCTATTTCATTGAAACAAAACCTCCATCTCGTTCAAAGGCTTTGTTTTGTCTTAAATGGCTGGCAACATTATAACGCTTCATCGCCTTATTATAAACATCGGGCTTCTCTTCCCGGAACTTGGTTACTACATCGGTGCCGTTTTTGGCCCCTGTCATCCTTTTTATTAATCCGTTCTCGCCGTAATTATAGCCTATATAGGTAAGCATCTCTTTCTCCTGAGGAGTAAGTGGCACCTTTGTACTGTCAAGCATGTTCTCTATATTCTTAGCGTAAGATGACATGGCATTAATAGCACCCTTTGTTGACAAGAAATCAGCGGAATACATTTCCTGTCCTCTCTCATTAATGAATGGTGTCCCGGATGGCATAAAATAATAATCCAGAGAATCAGGGTGGCTCATTTTACCGGTAAGATCTGGCTTAAGCGAAGTCAGTCCCTTCTTCTTAAACTCGTCATACCTTCTTGCCCAATCGTCTGTTCCCGTCCATTGTACTGCGCTTATAGGATCAGTATAACCCCCAAAGTCTTTTACTGATATGGATGGATCATCACTCGCAACACCGTGCATTTCATCTACCAAACCTTCTGCTGATAACAGTCCTCCCAAGACATAAGAATCAACTTTGTTTTCATTGTCCACAAGCATATCCTTAAGGTGTTCATCCCTATTCATATAAGCATACCTTGTCCATAATGTTGGATCATTGTATTTGCTTTTGAATTCCTGTTCCATTTTCATATTATCGAGCAATGTTTGTCGATCATCACTCAGATAATCCCGTGTGCTTTTGTACCGGTTCGGTGCAGGACCAGCATTCCCCGTTGTAGTATTGGCCCCAGGGAAGAACTGTTTTATGAAGCTCTCGTTAGGCTTTGTGTAGTAACCGTCCTGTTTCAGGTCCTTATACAACTTTGCTAATTTATCAGGGTTGGAGAACTGCTCCTTATACTGACTGAAGCTTTTGGTATAATGTCCTGCTTCTGTCAGAGCATGCCACAATTTATACTTTGGATCATTGTGTATCTTAGGTGGTCCTGGCATGGCTTACAGATTATCATATTTACCGGATGCAGCTGCTCCTGCTGCCGGTCCTCCTTTTCCTATAAACTGCTGTGCCATTGCCATTGCTTTGGGATTGGCCCCTTGCTGTGCCTGTGCCATTAACTCAGGTGGCATGGCTTCTGGCATAGCACCCTGATCAAGTTGTTCTTTCCTTGACTTGACGGCTGCCAGTAGCTTGTCTGCAAACGGAAGTGAGGTCTGTTCAAGAAACATTTCGAGGTCAATCATCTGTGTTTCTAAGAGCTTCATAAGAGTATCATCAATAATCTGTCGATAGACCGGTGTATCTGTCCCCTGCGTTATTGCAAGGTCAAAATCCATATTCTTAACAAGATCGGGATCATAAAGCTTTGAATCCTGATTGAGGGACCGGCCATTAATAGCCAGGTATCTTGGCTCATTATAAAACTGCACAATAGTTTTTAGTGCCTTGGTATCCCTTTTCTGACGGAAGTGCTGAAACGTCTGCATATAGTCCAGAGTATTCACGGTAGCATTTTGGGCCTCCTGAGCATACAAGCTGGCCGGCGTTCCTGATCCTGGTGTCTTTCCCTGAATAGCTCCATGCACACCTGAAATCTCCGTCATGAGCTGCATCTGTAAGGCAAGCATCTCACTAATGCCAATGTTTGTACTGTTCGCACTGATCTGAGTAGGCATTTGGTTATGTGTCTTACTCGGGGTATAAACAATTACTCCATTGAACCTGGTCCACTCTTGGGCATAGTCCTCTGGGGTCATGTTATCCGGAATAACATCTTCCGGGATCATCAATACTCCCTTTGCTGAAGCTGACATGATGAAGTCCATCATTATCACGAGCCTGTTGATGTATCGCTGCTGGTCGATTATATCTTCCACAAAGCCCCATACTTCGCCATCGAGCAATGGATACAGGGTAATGGCGTAAGGGTGTTCCTCGTGCTTATAGGGTGTCTCTCCTTCAAATAGGGTATATCCAGAAGGAGTAAGGAATCTGACATACCATGACTGTTCAAATTTCTCCTCTGCTTCGATAAGAGGTATTTCATCTTGCGCAATGCCTCCTTCCAATCCAACCCGAAGCCTTTCGCTGTTCTGAATAGCAATCTCTTTCATGGTATTCGGAACAATGGCATAACTTCCGTCCATTGGATCGTGTGCATATACTTTCCAGGAGCCTTTAAGCTGCCATATTTCATAAAGCCGTGCTTTGGCCGGGTCCTGCGGTATATAGAAGTCAAGATTGTCAAGCCTGTTAGAATTTAGTCCTCTTAGTGCAAGGAAATCCTTTGTTACTGACCTTGAATAAAGCTCTTTGATTCTACTTTCGTCCTTTGTACTCTTTGCAAACGTGCTTATAATATCTTCAAGGGTGGTATCAATTATCTCCCCTATAATCCTAAGATCATGCAGCCGGATATCTGCAACGTCTGAGTTGAAAAACACCCTGTTGACGTTTACATTCTCAATATACAGGTCTTCGAGGTTTCTTTCCTTCCAATACTTATAACCTACCTTTTGAACCATAGCTCCCGATATTGAGAATTCCTCAAATTCCCGTGCATCCAGTTCCTTCGTCATGTTCACGGCATGACTAGCCTGTAATGCGTTGCTCAGCATCTCTGATACGCCGGCATTTTCCCTCGCTCGGGCTACAACAACGCTCTGTGATGGGTTGCTCCGGTATTGTCCTACAAGGTTTTTCACAAGCTGCCGGACCTGATTTTGTTTCAATGGTACTTTACCTTGATTTTTCAAATATTGCTCCTCTGTGATATAGCCGTCACCGTTAGGGTCGGGAATTTCATCGCTCCACTGATCGCCCCGGTAGTACTTGCGGTTTCTCAGCCTCCTCTTGCGGAAATCCCGAAGGCTGTCCCAATGCCTGCGACATTCATCAAGTAACCGGCTGTTTTCGCTGGTATCTTCCATTGCAACATTGTCAGAAAGCTTGAATACCTTCTGCTTCCTCATGCCCAGAGAGGTGTTAGTCCTCCCTCTTAGCTGTTCTTTACTTGTAATAATTCTCATAGGTCTGTTGTATATTATTGTCCGTAAGCCTTTTTGTACTGATTTACCTGATCAAGACACTGTTTCATCAGGACGATAATCTGATCTGCGCTTGCTACATCGTCCTTAACTTTATCCTTAGAAAGTTCTTTGATATCCGAATCATAAGAGGCAAATATATCCTGAATGGCTAAAGCACGTTGATCACTTGCAATCTGATTGTACTTATCTGGGGTTCCTCCTTCGCTTGCCTGGCTTTCATAAATCTTTGTCAGGTCGGCATAACCCCCGGCTTCTTCTTTAAGATTGTAATAATCAGCAATGATATTCCACTTGGCTTCAGGTGTTTTGCGGATGAACTTGTTAACAAAAGGCATGTTCTTGAAATCCACCTCAGTTTCCGGTGATATTCCTTGATAGGCAGTTGTAATCATATCAGTTATCATGCCTCCGGTTCCTCCGGAATATCCCTTCATAATATGTTCAACTGCTGACGGGTTTATATCAAGACCGACAAAGACCTTTTCCCATTTTCCGTCTTTATAATAGAACTTTGTTTTATTGTCTCCACCTCCAGACCTAAACAGGATATCGGTAAAGAACTTAGCAGCTGGGCTAACATTAGTCTTGCCAAGACCGGCATTTGCAAGTTTTTTCTCCTGATCCTTAGTAAATGGCTCTTTTACTATTGCATAGCCCATGTAATTTTTATTATCAGCAAGTTCCTTCCAGGGCTTAACTATTGTTGGGAATAAAGGTGCAGTACTGAATTCCCCATTTTGATAGAACCCACCTATGTCAATAGGGGTCATGCCTGCTGCAAAGTTTGTCATTGCGTTTACCATCCCAGCTTGCAGGGTCATCCGTTTGGACATAACATCGAAGCCGATAGCCCCTAAGCTCTTGAATCCTCTCCAAAACTGAGGTAATGGAATACTCAAATACTTATCTCCCTTTCCTTTCCCTGTTGCCATTCCAATCAGGTTCGGGATGATAAGAAAGTTCTCCCTCATATACTCGCTAATATTGTAATAGGATGAATCATCATCATCATCATCTGAAAAAGCGTTCATCATGGCCTCAAAGAACCCAATAGCAACAAATGATCCAGCGACCCCTGCAAATCGGGCAGGATAATCCTTTGCAAGCTTGAAGTTTTTCTGAAGTGACTGCACTGCAACATTAAAGAAAGCGAACCAAGCATCCCAGGCCTTACTTCCTTTGCCCTTGCGATTGAAGTTTACAGAGGCTTCTTTTGCTTCGTATGCTGCATCCTTCTTTGTCATTCCTGCTGCCAGGGATGCCCTGTAAATAGAAAATCTTGTTGCATCCTCAAAAACTCCGTTCCACATCTCTACTCCGTTGCCTACCTTGATAAGAGTATTAAGCATCTTCCCTGGTACTTGTCCATCCCTTACCGCTCTTTTGACCTGCTTAATAATCTTCTTCTCAATATCCTCAGTGGTCATGGAATGTGTATAGCCAGTCGCACCCCCGAAGGTGTAAAAGTCCTCTAAGTCTTGATCTACTTGCGTTGATAGATCATGTTTGTCAAACATTCTCCTTGTTATGGCACCGAAGGATGATTTATACTTACTGTAAACTCCCTTTTCGCCACCTAACGGATTGCTCCCTGTTTTGATATAATGAGTTATCGGGGCTTCCTGTGCATCACGGAGGAAGTTTGTGAACGGGAATATAACATTCCATGAGGTATAAAGAGCCTTAAGAGTGTTGTTTAATGGTCCCAAAGCAGCAATACCGCCATGGATACCCTTTCTCGTATCTCCAAGACCTCCAAATAAAGAACGGTAAGTATAATTCTCCTTGTTCAAGGTCTGAGCTGTCTTTATACCTTTTCCTGGGAATACCATAACATAATCACCGCCCTCCCTTCGGACCATCACTTCATGTGCATCCGCTCGTTTTGGAGTTCTGACCTTCTCATGCTCTCTGTAAACCTTTGTTTTTACTCGTTTGTCGGCATACAGGGCAGCACTCGGCTTCTCTATTGTCGGGACCCATTCGTCTGTACCGTCAGCAAGTGTTTCCCTTACATAGTACAGCTTCTTCAAGGTTGCCAGATCATGAATTTCATTATTATGAAGGTTCTTGACGATAAGATTAAGCATTGAGTTCTTAACCTCGTTATCAACCTGTTCCGAGAGGGCCTGAGCCTGAACAGTAACCATGTAAGCCAATGGGTTATCGGCAAGTGATCCCCTTCCTTTGGCATGAATCAGGGACTTATACTTTCCGTCTCCCTGTGTATAGTCCAGATCCTTGGAAGCATCTTCCCTCCAACCCCTAAGAGGTACGAAGTGTTTGAACTGAGCAAGATAATCCTGCTTCTGCTCATTAGATATCTGATTCCCCGATTCCCAGGTGTCAAGGGTAGCTTCGGAAGCTCCTCTTATGTTGGTCCAAAGATTATTAATAAGATTCTCGTCAACCATACTTTCAAAGGCATCGACAATCTCCTGTGCAATATCTTCGGGATTCTCATACTTATTGTTTACGTCAAAGGGCTTGATCCCGGAGTAGTCTTTATTCTTAATCGTCTCCCAATACGCATTGCGCCTCTTCTGGCTTTCTACATGCATGGTGATATCCCAATTTGCAAGATCAGCAGGAAAAAGGTTCTGATTAGCATTCTCATACTTGGCCCTTTCACTCGCCACTCTCATTTCTTCTTTCAGGTTCCATTCTGCCAATTCCCTTTTTCTGAAGGCAGGATTTCTTTCAAGGCCGTGCTTACTAATAATATACGGAAGGATTGCATCCCTTGGCATGCCTTCCTTTACGATCCAGCTGATAGTATTAAGGACAGGGTCCATTTTATCCTCCATGTACTTCCTGTAAAGTTCCTCATACCTTCCAAAGGCAAGACTTAAATCCCGGTAAGGCTTAGAAGCATTGTCCTGCTTTGCGCCTCTCCTGCGGAATTCCTGCTCCATATCACGGAGCGGTAGTGCAATGTCCTGAATGTACTCTCTGAATCCTTTAATAGTCTCATTCAGGTTCCTTGCAATCCTTATGGGCTTGTTATACTCTGCATTTGCCTGGTCAAGTACTTCCGATCCTGTCTGAGAGGTCTTGAATTTTGCACCTTGATTAAGATATTCTTCTGCAAACTCTGCTTTCCCGGCATTTTGCTTGCGAAGATTCTCTTTTGATCTGCGGAGCATGTCATGAATGTCATTGGAGGTAAAAGATACCTTGAACATTCTGCGAAGCATCTGCCGTATCTTAGCAAGCACTCTCTGATATAAGCTCGGGTTAACATTCTCCTCGGCCATTGATCCAAGATATTCCTCGGCAATAGTTCTCTTATCGCTGGTGTTATAATCTCGTCTTATCAGGTTTTCATCATCAACTGGTATGTCCTTATAGAGTTCATCAAGGAAGTTGTTGTATTCAGCCTGACCCAGCAAGAAAGGAAGCCCTTTATGAGCAACAACCTCATGCAGGATGGTCTTTGTCACTTCTTCAAGGCCTCTTGCCTCACCTAGTTCATGAATCCCATCAAGAACGACATAAACGGAATCGGTGGCTTGATCATATACTCCCCCGATGCGCTGGTTCCATATCCCCATTCTCTTGGCCTGTTTCTTTATGTGTTCAGGAAGATCATTTTTGCTCTTGACAACATTGACCAGGCTATTTAATGAAGTTGCAATTTTCTGAACCTTTTCAGTCATATCAGCATCCCATTTGGCTCTGTCCTGAGTTCCCAGAACGTCATTCATTAGAGATTCGCCCGATATTTCGCTCTTATACAGGGGTACTCCCTGCCGGTAAGATTCAAACATAGCAGGAGAGATAGGTAAAGACTGTACCGGGATGCCCTTCCCAGGCTTTGAATTTACAATCATGGCCTCCGCTTCGGCAACAGTCCCGACAGTAGCAACAACTGCCCCTTCATCATTATAAACATTTACTCCGTCAGAGAATTCTGCATAACCGGTAGCTTGCGAATTTTTATTATCTGGCAGATAAGTTGTTTCAACCTTTGTTCCGAATTTCTTCCCGAGTTTATTGGCTATGGATGGTAGTATCTGATCGTAAAAGGCTTTCATGCCTGCTCCACCTACTTTAAGGTCAAGCCCCTTGAGTGTGCTTAAATGTCCATTCTTTTCAGTGTATTCACCGTTTACAATCTTTTGTGTAAGTTCCTTTCCGATAGTGTTTTCAAGCTCCGCAGGTGTCTGATAGTTTTGGATAAGGTCTGCCCCTGTTCCGGGCTTTCTGTAAATAACTACGTTATAAGTGCCTGCTCTTGTAGAATTATATGATATAGCGTCAATATGATTGATTAAGCTGTACCTTTCTGCTTGTACCTGCCCAGGTGTCCATGCAATAGCGTCAAACCCGTTGTCAATAGCATAGCGGATCATTCGCCTGAACGCAAGGCCAGCCCATTGGTCTGTGTTCTTGAATGGCATGTTGGGAACTGTGGATATTTTTTGAGTATATGATTCAATCATAGGCATAGCCTCTGCCTGTGTTAATTCACCAGATGCAACCCTTCCCATTATTTCCTGAACCTTAACCTTTGCTTGTTCTGTATTTAAAGGAGAAGCAAAGCCTTCCTTCTTCCCTTTCTGGCCCCAATCGCTCTGAACTTCTTCAAGGAAAAGGATATTTTTGCCGTCTGTTGTGGTCCGGGTGTTAAACCTTGTGTGAGCAACAATATTGGCTTCGTCCCAATGACGGGTATGAAATGATTTATTTGAAATTGGTTTTGACCCAAACGTAGACCCATGATAATAAAGTCTCTCAACAACATTTATCCATTCTTCCTCCGTCTCCTGTTCATAATTACCGGATGGCATTAATTTTGGATTATCTCCGTAACTTGCAATTCTTTTACCATCGTAAAACACCTCTGTTGTCCCTTGCGTCGCAGATGATAAATGTCTTACAATTTTAACTAAGTCCCGATTAAACTTATCCTCTACCGGCATTGTCAGCAACAACTCCTTATAGTCCTCACCTCCTGGCATGACCCAGCTTCCAAATTTTGGACCTTCTGCATCTCCATCTTCCCATTCACGGTTAAGCTCTTTATGCTCTTTAGCTAAGGCAGGAAGATTACCTGGAAGTGTTTTCCAATCATCTTCATATATCGTCTCTCCATTCTTAACGACTACAAGTTCTTGACCTTCGTACTCTAAATTAAACCCCTTTGCTTCAAATTCGGCTTGTATTTCCCCGTTCCGCTGCCATTTCCGCTCCTCGCTGTATGTCCCTTTCTTGACTTCCTTGATTCCGATCTTGTTTTTGCCGATCCATTCTGCTATTTCGAGCTTGTTTACCTTCATCCCGGCATCAGGAAAACGATCATCCCAGCCCATCCAGTCCAGTTCAGCCTGCTTGGCCCCTCCATTCAGAAGCATGGCTTTCCATTGCTCGGCAGTAGCCTTCTCCTGCTTGACCTTAATCAGGGCAGTCGAAACTGTCGAAAGATAAAGGTCATTGATAACCCTGAAGTTTGCACCCTTGTCAGGTCTGTTGATTTCATCGCTCTGGCTCGGATCGTCTTTGGCATAATTGATATAGTCCTCTAAAACTCCTGATTCAGCTGCGGATTCATAAGTACCATAATTAAAACTTACCAAATCAAGCAGGGTAACATCACTTTTAGCTAACTGTGTTTTTAAAGAATTTGCGGTTTTAGTTGAATTAAATTCTGACGATCTGCCATAGATTATGGCTGACACACCTCCAAAGCGTGCTACATAGGCTGAGATATCCCTGGCGATTTCAGGATTCGACAGACTGCTGTATGGCAGGTGAATGTTTGCAGTAACTTTATTCCCCGTGTCAAGAACAAGAAGCGAAAGCTTATCCCCATCACTTAGTCTCTGTGCTGATAGTACTGAAGCTACGTTAGCAACACTCTTAATCTCAGGCTGATCTATACTCCTGTTAAATACCTGTTTATTAAACGACAGTGTTGTAAATGCTTTATTATTCCCCGTAATAGGCCTGGTTCCAATGTCAGAAAGCCCTCCGCTGAATAAACCGTACTTTCCGCTATCTATGTTTAAAATAACACCATCTTTTATTAAATTATCTCCGAAAGCTTCTTTTGCCCTGTTCAACATAGCATAGTCAGACGCAGAGGCATTTAAAGCTCCTGACGGATGATTGTGTACAATATAAACAGCATCAGGATTGAATCTTTTTATCCCATCAGCCAGAGCAAGATGCCATACCACTGAAGCGTATGGACTTCCTATTGAAATATGCTGAATTATTGGTTTGCCATTTTTAACATATACATAGAAAACATTTTCAACCGCCTGATCTTCAAGACTGCGAAACAGGTATGCTACATCATCATAGGATTCAATTTTTTCATTACCTGTAAAGGTAAATCCCTTATTGGCCCTGTATTTTCGCTCAACAGATGAATATTCTCCCTCATTGAGTTTACGAAGGGCTGGATTTGTTAGTCTATCAGTTCTCCCAGCGGTAGTGGGATCTCCCGGTTGTTGTACGTTATTGTTTCCCGATGAAGGCTCGTCTCCGAAGGCAAGTTTATAATGTATAACTTCACCTTTGGTGGTTGTATATTTACCTTTTTTTTCTTCAACATTAGTCGAAGTTGCTTCCGCAATAAATTTCTGCCTATTGTCATCATTGGAAAAGACGAATCCCTTTACAAATCTACTATAATACCCGGCATTCTTTTCAGCTTTTTTTCTTATTATATCATATTCTGACCAGTCAAGCCGTTTTTTAGGTTTTGCCACAAAAAGGTCTTGTCCTGTCCTAGAATGTTTAATTGTTTCAAGTTTAAATTCACTTGCAGAATCTTGACTTATATCTTCATACTGTTTAATCGGTTTCTCTGTTTCAACAGGTTTCTCAGGAATATTTCTCTTAGCGATATTCATGTCTTCGAGTTCATCAAAGAACTCGGAAACAGTCTTAACATCGTCCATCTCAATATTTCGTGACTGAGGAAGGTTGTCATATTGCGCTGAGAATCTTCTTTGTGCCTCTGCTTCTATTTGTAGTGGAGTATTCATTGCAAAATAGCGACCAGCAAGGAGAGCTTGCATTTGTTCGGCTTTGATCTCATTAAGGAATTGCGCCTTGGTCTTTATGACAACTTTGTCAACAATGACTACCCTACACGATACCGCAGTACCGGCTTGTTCAAATGTTATCCTTGGCAGCTTTATGGTTGCAACAAGATGAACGTCAGGGTTAAGCAGTTTCCCATTTAAGTCAGTTCCGTTCACGAATGATTCCCATCGCTTATCCATCATGCCCCCATTTGGAATGATGGCAACCAGGCGACCTCCATCCCTAAGGTGTTTAAAGGCCTTCGCTACATGGTCCATAGCCATTTTACCGCCGGCACCAAACGGAGGATTCATCGCAATCCCATCAAACTTATTTACAAGGTCAAGGTCCTCAAAATTCTGATTTATAAGCCTCCTTGTTCCTCCTGCTGCTCTTACATTCAGCCTCGAAAAGAGAGTATATGACGGTTCTACAACAGTTGTAGAGCCTGTTTCAGGGAACCACATTGCTATCGCCCCATTTCCTGCACTTGGTTCAAGTACCTGATCTCCTTCCCTAAGATCCAGCCATTCAGTCATCTTCTGTCCAAGAGGCTCAGGTGTCGGGAAAAAATCGGTCCCTGCTCTCTCGTCCCTTTTTCCCCGTATCCTCTGATTGGTGTTATATACAAGTACTGCTTTGCGGAAGCGTGATACATTGGACACCTCTCGTTTGTCATATTCCTTTCCTCCTTTCCCCTGGTCAACTGTGGGGTCGTCTTTTTTAGAGTTGAATAAAACTCCCTCGGCAAACGATCTTATGAGGTCCCTTGCCTGATTTCCGACTGCAAGGTTCTCCGTTGTGCTTAACTTCCGGTTGATGCTATTGCCGAAGGCTGCAATCTCCATATCAAGACCAAGAATAGGATATTCAAATATGGCATCCGTTTCCTGTCCAATCCTGAAAATACGCCCTTCGATTTGCAGAGCTGTCGTTGAAGATTGAGGGAGAGACATATTCATAATAACCCTCTGATGCTTCCCGGTGGTATCATGGAGAGAAATTCCTTCTTTGCCAGCTTCTTCCTGGACTACCAGTATATCAACGCCTGAATTGTCATCATTGAACTTCCTGATGTTTTCAGATTTGTCTTTCTTAGGAGTATCACCATTGAGAAGTACTACCCTGTCACCGAATGCTTTAACAATCTGATCTATCGCTGATGTGTAGTTGAGTGTTTTTTCATATTCTAACAGGTCTGCAAACTTTTCCGCAAAAGCGTCAATTTCCGCTAATGTCTTTAATGCTGTTTCTTTATGTTCGGGTGTTTCAGTATCATCTTCAATGATCCCGTTACAGTTATTCGTTGTTGCCCTGAGAATGAGTGCAAATGGAGGTTCGACATTGGCCTGTTTCCTTCTATGAAAAACAACAACCTTCCTTCCCATTTCAAGATGCTTCCCTATTCGGGGAATAGACATAGAAGCCCTTAAGGATTCAAATAGCTGAGTTGTGTAGTTATAGTCGAAAAACACATCACGAGCAATAGCCTGAAGCCCCTGAAACTGACCTCCCTCACCATGAGTAAATATTTCGCTGAATCCTTGGTTTATAAGATCGGCATTATCAAGAGCAACAAGGGGGAATTCCCTTGAATAGTCCATGTTGCTTTCAATAGCCCTTCCTGACATTACCCCTTGTGCCATAAGCTTCTCAGCGAAAGCAATCTCCTGCATCGCTATTGCTTCTGCACTTGCGTTGCTTCTGGTTTGTAGGTTATTGTTCTTCCATTCATAGGCACCGCCAAAGTTGTCAAGGAAGAATCTACCTTCCGGATCAACCCTGCTCTGTCCTCTGCTTTTCGGTTCGTATGTAGTCTCATTCCCCCAATCAAACAGGGAACCATTTGCATACCTGAGGTTAAAATGTGTTTTAAATGGTGTTGCCGATAGGAATACTACCTTGGTTTTCTCAAAAGCTTTCTTTGCTCGTTCTTCCAGAGCAGGAGTAGCTTCTTTGATCTTTTCTTTAAGAACATCAAGCCTGTCATCGTACTTTTTAATCCTTGTTCTGATTTCGTCAAGCTGCCAATCCATCAGATCAAGATTATTGGTGCTTTTTCTCTCTTGTCTTACCAGTTCGTTAAGTTGCTTCTGTTCTACCCAAAGAGGGTGAACGCTAGATATTCTATTAAAGGCTTGGCTGGGAGTAATATTGCCATGTAAATAATGAGCTGAGGTTGTAGCTGAACTCTTTCCGTGCTTATCCTCCATGAGCCGGTGCGATTCATCGTACATGATCAGGTCAAGATCACGGTTTTTCAGATTGTCATTGGCCCTGAATGAGGCATAAGTGGTTACGCAGATACCCTGGCCTTTATCCTTTGTGTTTTTTAGGACAGAGACATTAAGCCCAAAGCTGGCTGCTTCCTTTATCCAATCATTTATCTTGGCTTCGCTGGGGACAACGATCAGGATATCTGTTTTGCCCTGTTTTGCAAATCGCTTGATGATTCCTAGCCCGGAATAGGTCTTACCCGTGCCTGTCCCATTTGTAAACAACATTCCTTTGCCGTTGGCAAGTTCTTTGGTCTTGTGTTCTTCGCCAAAAAACCGTTTTTCAGCCTTTAGAACATCGTCCTGTTGTTCGGGGAGACATAATGGAAGCGTTTCCCTTACGTTGGCTTCATCCATCAACTTTACAGGGATGGATTCAGCCTTCTTTTGCTCTATTTTCTTTAGCCTTGTACGTTCTTGAAACGAACCTGATATTCTTTCGCCACCGATCTCACCTTCTTCTCCTGTTCCCTCGTCAGTGATATCATGTCCCCCTGTGCCACCAATATCATCTCCTCGACCGTCAAAATCTCCGGCATCGCCGTCCTCAGGCCAGAAATCCTCGTCTTGCGGATGTACTCCGTTATCGCCTCGTTCTCCAGGAGCAGGACCAAATAGACTCCGATTACCCTTGCCACTTCGTCGTCCGCCTGAGCCTCCACCTCGTTTCTTATTGCCATTTCCCACTGATCCGCTTCCTCCTCCTCCATCAGGAAGGCCCGTTTGATCTCCGGGTATATCATCGGCACTGTCTTGGCTATCTCGTTCGCTATCTCCTGGTCTATCAGATACATCTTCTTGAGGTTTAATGGTTTCTAAATCAAATTTACTAACAATATCGTAACTTTCCAAGGATAATTCTGCATATTCATGCCAATCTCTTATGCTATTATAGATTATTTTCAGGTAGGGCTTAATGTTTATCCCAAGTTCATTGATCATTCGTTGGGCAAATTCAGCAAAAGTCCTTGCACTAGCCTCAATATGATACGCACCTAGTATCATCCCATCCGAAATTATCCCAAGGTCCATGCCCATATTAAGGTTGTTCAGCCTCTTCCTATTGCGTTCCCTTGCAGCAGCAGCAGCGTCAGTCTTAACCACCTTATTGTCCTGTCCGTATGTGCTTGTTGGTGTAGGAGGAGGTGTAGCTGGTTCGTTTCTTAATTGCTCCGTGAATGAATCAAGTTCCGCTTCAGTCTTTAATGTGGTAGGGAATGTTAGGTTAGGATTATATGAATAAAATGCAGCTTCATAACTGCCATTATAAGTTTTATATCTCACTATATACTCCCATCCCATCGGAGTATGTTTTTTGCTTTTCAGCTTACCATCAAAGTATTCAGGTTTGACATCATCCTGAGGCTTGTTTGGAGGTGTAAGATCCTTAGACTGATCCTTAGTGAATATAAGTCTTTCCTTCATTCCCTGTTTAGGGTCCCTCTTCCATGCAGCTCTATAACCAGCTTCGGATAAGTACTTGGCTATCTTTGCTTCCTGGTCATCAATACCAAATCCCTGAGGATTATTGTCGGCTGATTCATGTAATGCAGCAAGTGCCTTATTGAATCCCGGCAACTTGGTTAAGTCTTCCGGGGGAGTAAATTCGTCTTTGGCAGGCTGCTTTGCTTCCTTAAAATACCCGTCATTTATGTTTGTAAAGAGTTCCTTTGCAGAAAGATCAACCTTGTCTGTGGGAATAGTACTATCTGCCTTTTCATACATAGATACTTCAATGCTTCCGTTAGCAAGGGGCTTAAGTTGTATCTTCTCGTAATATTCGCTACTCCATACCTTTGAAGCAGCTTCTTCGATCTCTTGTATTGGAAGCAGGGACCAACGATCCCAGACCTTAGGATCAAGCTTATGGTCATATATGATTGTTCCGTGTCCTTCTTCGTCAGGTTCATATCTAAGGAATCCTTCTTTTGGGTGTGTCGCCACGCTAAAGGGACGGAGAGCCATTTTATAGCGATATTCCTGCTGGGGTTCTTTCTTATCTCCTTTAATCTGATCGGGTTCAGGATTATCGTACTTTATCTCCTGTTGGTTTCCCTTTAAGATATCGGTTATCTTCTGTTGAAGGAGTTGGTCATTTCTTTCCATCTCCTGTATGCTCTTTTCTATTGTATCGTTAAAAGGTTTAAGAGCAGCCTGAAGGTTCTCTTTCTTGGGTTCAAAGAAATCTCCTGCAAACATGTCCTGGGAATCAGCATTATTATCGCCAAAGACCCCATTTCGGCCCTGAAGTTCCTTTTCTTTCCTATCACGCTTCTTCTGAGTATCAATTATTCGATCTCCAATCTTGTCATTCACTGCAAGGTTTTCTTCAACCAGCTTTTGGATCTGACTAAGCTTGGATTGATCAATGGTCTTATCAATGGCATTAAGTTTCTCCTCAATCTTTGGAACTTCCTGCTCCTCGATCAACTTTAATGTCCTTAATTCTTTAGCAGTTGATGCTGAAGGATTCTTTTCAAGCTCTTTTATTCGGGCTTGCCTGGCTTTTTGTTGTGATAATGCAACAAAATAATGCCAAAGGTCCTTTGTCTTTTCTTGTTCAGTCTTTACAGGGGCAGGTTTCTCAATCTTCTGTTTATTGATTTCGTTGCTTGCCCAATTATTACTTTTATATTCTTCCAGAACATTCAAAGGAACTTTTTTACCGTCTTCAATAGCAGCTTTAACATGTTTAGGATGGGCTGCCTTTGCGATAGCAACTGCATCTATGTCTTTACTCCCTAATGAATTAACATATTCAGCAGGTGTCATCTGCCAGGGTTCCTTATCTCCTTCAGCTGGTTCGGCCTGTTCAGCTTCTTTAGCAGCTCTGCGGTCATGCAGTCTTGTTTCGGCATTGTACTTAGAACCACCTGTGTAGCTATTAACGACATCATCTACATTAAAGGGGAGCTTGTCATTGACTGCATCTTTAATATATCCCAGGAGAGCATCGGTTCCCTCCGGTAGTGATGGGAGTGCAGGGAAGTCCTCTTGTAACAGGCTGTACCATTCTCTTAGCTGGCTCTCTTTTTCTCCTTCACCAAATCCATTTGTAGGAGATGTTAAGTTATCAAGCGTTTTGATATCAATAGGGTATTTCAGACCTACCAACCTCATAATCCACTTGCTATATATGTTATGCCAGGAATACAATTCTGCGTGTTCACGAAGGGAGCCTAGTTTTATGGCATCATCAATCTTTTTCTGCATGGGATGATCCTCAGGCAGTTCTGACTTGAATTCTTTAAGACTTTTTAGTTTATCAGATATTGTTTGCCAGGCATCATGGGCATTCTCACCTCTTACGTCCTTTATAAGGTCCTCATAATTCTTTAGTACCTTAGGATCAATAGAAACTAACTTGTTGGATTGTCCCCAGGCTTCTTTTTGTGGTTTTTCAAGCTCTCCTCCATGTTTGCCAGTATCTCCGGGATTGTTTTCTTCTCCGCTTTGGCTCTCAGGCACACTAGGTCCATGAACGCTTTGAATAGCTGTGCTTCCTCGTCTGTTTGCTTGTTCATTTTGTAGTTCTGTTTTAAGTTTGAGTAATTCATCAGCACTTAATCCGAATGGTGTTAAATTACTAACTATCTCTGGATTAAATTCAATATCATTCAATAACTTATCAACGTCAAGACCGTTTTTATTAGTATATTCCTGTAAAATAATTTTAACATCAGGGGTATCCATAAAATCATCAAAAACCTTATTCACTTTTGGGAAATTAGCCTCCTGATCGGCCTCTAATTGTGCTGCTTCCAATTCTTCATCACTTGGCAGCATGTGATCTGGCATACCATCAATATTCTTTGATCTTTCAAGGGCCTTTACCATATCCCATTTGGTGCGATACCTATGTAAGATATCTATGATCGCATTTACCATATCCACGCTCTGACCTCCATCTGCAAACTCAAAGCCGTTTTGTAAACTTTGGTGAAATACGTCAAGCGAAACACCATCGTCGCTGATAAATTGGAAGAATTGAAGTTTTCGCAGTTCTTCAGATCCCCTTTCATATCCTGCATATCTTATAACATCGTCTGTCTTAACTTTCCCCTTTCCAATAAAGAACTGCAATGCTTCTTCTTCAAAGCTATTAGGGGTCTGTTCCATGGCCCTTAGTTCTCTCGCCGTAAACGCTGGTCTTTTAACCTTTGGCTTCTGTTTAACAGGTTTCTTGGTCCTCGTCCCATCACCGAGCCATTCCTTGAACTGTTCTACCGGCATTTCGGTCATTGCGCCAAGACCTTTCCAATCTGGGTCGTAGTTTGCATGATACCCTTCCCTTGCTTCTTCCTCTGAATTAAAGCCAAGCATGACCTTATGTTCATCAAACTTACCGGTCTTGGGATCAACCTGATCAACTACAAACACCTTTGTGGATGCAGGATTGTTGCCTACAAATACATCAACCTGATCCCCGTCCTTGCCTTTTGTCCTTTTGAAATAGCCATAGGAGTGATTCATCATTGTACTCCACTTCTTTCCCTTGCTATCCGTCCCGGATCGAATTGTCCCAGGAGCGTTCTCTAAGGTTATAGGCATCCCTTGTATGGTTACATGGCCTTTTGTGGCATTCCCTGCCTTCTTCTGTGCATCGGAAGGATGACCGTCTACCTGATCATTGGCTGCTGTGATGTCTACCTGTGCCGCTTGCTCGTCAGTGGCTACTGCACTACCTCCCTTAGGTGCCGGGTACTTCTTCTGATACTCAACTACTTCTGCTCTTAATTTCTTAGCATAAGCCTGGGCTGCCTGAGACTGACGGGGTGCCATCTCGTCAATTTCTTTAAGATAATCCACCAGTTCTGCACCGATTGCCTCTTTCTCAGTATTATATGGTTTACTATACTGTGAAGGACCAGACGCATGGCCTGAATCTCCAATATGTAGGGAACTTCCTGCAAACCAATGACCTGAAGGAGATTCCTTTGTGCTAATGGAATTCAATATTGCCCATCCCTTTTTATGTGGTGTAAATGCGATTACTTCCTCATGTCTTGACTTCCAATTATTTGCGGGATACTCTGCTGCCTTAGCATTTTCAAATCCGTATTTCTGAGCGAGTGCGTCATTATCCTTAGCTCTCTGTGTGGCTTGGTCTGCCCTAGCTTGATTTTCTTTGCTCTCTATAACAGACTTGGTATATTCAACCCATTCATTAGGTGTATAATCCTCTTTGTTTTTTAATGTACCATCTGGGTGTTTTGCAAACTTGATTTCTCCGTTATCCTGTCCCGGCTGTTGGTCTTGTTGATCAAATCCAAACGGAGAACCTGGTACATTGCTAACTTTGGCTTGTTCCGCTTCAAACTCTGCCTTGATCTCTGCATGAATCTGTGCAGCTTCCTCTGGTCCCACTTCAGGAACGGCTTGGTATATCCTTGCAGGGGATGATTTTGCAGCCTCCTCATAACTCCCTCCGAACGTATCAAGGACAATCTGCTTTTTCTGCTGATAGGTTGGCTCCTGGCCTAGGTTTGGTGCCTGCCCCTGACCTCCCGATATCTGCCCTTCCGTCTTGGTAGCGGTGGCAGTTTCATCGGTGGCAGGAGAAGATTGTAACCGGTTATAACCGGTTACAATCGGTAGATTACTCGTATCTTGCGGAATTGACACAATCTTAAACTGATCTGCTTCAAGAGGGTCCTGGCTGATCTGCGGAACAAGGGTGAAGTTTGCCCTTGGCCTTTTCTTCTGTAAGGTTTCAAGGACCTTTGTAGCGTCCTGCTCGTTGTCCCAAGTCTGATCAATGGCATAATTCCCGTTTTCATCGGGTGTCATGGTATAATCATTCTTCCCGTCAGAAATGATTTTAGCCTGTTGCACCGGCTGTCCTGTGGCTTGAACTGGTGCAGTAACAGGGTTAACTGGTTCAATAACGGCGTTAACTGGTTCAGTACTGGACTGAACTGGTGCAGTAGCATTCCCGTTCTCAGTTATAATGTTCTGATATTCCGACTGTGGTATGCTTGCAATTTCCCCGTTTTCATTTTCAACCATCAGTGTTTCTTCGGGTACTCCTTCTCCCTGAGGCATTACTTCAAGGACGTTGTAGTTTTGGCCTTTATATGCGATAGGCTGACCGGCAGAGAACTGGGATTGCTCTTGTGCTGCTGCATGATTAATCTGTGCCTCGGTATCGCTATACTGCTGCAATTCGTTATTAAGCCACTCCTGATAAGGTACTTCCTTGGTATCTGAGAATTGTGAGGGCTTCATCATCACCGGAGGCACTGCATTAAAGTCAAAATCATTGGCCTTAAGTTCATCAACGTCATACGCAACATGGAACGCATCGGACTCTGCTCCATCGGCTTCCTTGATTGCATATACTTTGCCGGTGTTCTTATCCGTAACAAAGGTCATCTTCGGGTCCGGGTCCTCGGCAAGCGGTTTCCTACTGAACTTAAGCTGCTGCCCAATGGAATTTATCTTTTCTTCGGGAGTAACAGGAACGGGCTTGGCTTCTGGTTGTTGGGTAATAGTATTCTGATTAGCAGGAGCGGTTGTTCCTGGCTGACTACTATTCATCGTTCCCCCTAACATTGCAATCATCTTTGATGATCGGTCAAAGTCGGCTATCTCGTCAGGGTCAGCTTCCTGCCCTAAGGCCTTTGTCTCGTCAACATACCCTGCAACACGGCTGTTCATTTCCTGCCAGTACGCAAGAGGATCGCTATTTAACAGGTCAAGGTCTTTCTGCGCATCCTCCTTTAACATAGGATGCAGGGCTTCTCTGCTTAAAAGACTGGTTATTTTATCAACCTCGATTTGATGTTCCTGGTCGTAATTGTCTGTTACGTTTGTTACATTGTTACGTCCGGGGACATTGAGCGGTCCAGTACTCGTGTTTACAGTCCCCTGGTCCGGTCCTGTCGCTCCTCCTGTCGGTCCTGTTGGTCCTGTCGGTGTTGGTCCTGTCGGTGGGGCTTGTAATTTCTTAGATATGGCCCCGATAGCTGCGAATCCCGAACCTGTGGCTCCTCCAATCGCAAATGAATCGAAAAGACCTTCCGTGAAATTATCCTTTGACCACTCTTTCTCTCCGGTGGCCATGCTGATCAGGTTCCCAGCTGTCGTATTTATAACTTCTGACAAACCTTCATGCACGGGAGCGAACCAGAGGCCAAATGTTTTATATGCTTTTGCAATGACTTGCCCTACACCCTCCTTAAATATCTCTTTTGCGACAGCAGGTGTGTTATTATTTGCAATCCTATGAATCCATTCACTCATTTCCTTGGTGCCGAATTCCTCTGTTAGTACTTCAAAGGCACCATATCCCAACGCATTAAGTGTCTTGCCCAAATCACTTACCTGCGGTGAATTCTCGTCAAGCTGGTCATATTGCTGTGCAGCAGCAGTAATACCCATTCCTGCCAGTCCTGCCGGCCCTGCCCCTGCTGCGACAAGTGTTGCCGGGAGAGATTCAACGGCTCCTAGCACGGCCTTTCCTACTGCCTTGCCTATCTGTCCTTTCTTCAAATAATCAAATATGCCTCCTGGAAGATTTTCATTGGCCCTTTTGGACATTCCCTCTGAAAACTCATCAAGGTCTTTAACAAGTGGGGACTTGGCAGACTGAATCATGGCATTGCCTTGCTTGGTAGCTGGCTCTATGCTACCCAACTGCGGACGGGGAACGATGGTATCGTAATTCTTAAGTAGGAAGGCTCGTGTTTCGGGAGGTATATTTCCATTCTTAATGATTGCCTTAGCATAGATGTCATAAGGAAGGTTGTATAGCGCATCAGCCAGCTGAGGAACCTTTAGTATGCTCGATGCTGCCGAGGCTGTTCCTGCTATCAGGGATTCACCCATATCCCCCAGGTAACGACCTACTTTATCTATAAATGACGGATCATTCTTATCCTTTGGTATTGGGATTTGAGCAGGCGCAGGCTTGCTGTCCTTGTTTGTAATATCAACAGGAACAGGAACATCTTCAGGAGCGGTAGAGTACTTCGGCTGATTCCCTTGCATATCGAAATTGGCTGCATCCCAGGGCCGGGCGAAGCTTGGTGCTTTCGCTTGCTGCTCCGTGATAATATTTGCCGGAAGTGGATCAGCGATTGCAGCCTGAACACCTGATTCGTCTTTTAGGAAATCTTTATAGCTTACTAATTCCTCTCCCCAGGGGTCTTCTTTGATTACTGCCGGTGCTTCAGCTGGTTTTACTCCTTGGCTCTCCTGATATGACTTTAAGAGAGCTTTTAAATCAATCCTTCCTGGTGCCTGTCCTTCTGCCATTTGGTAATATTTTAAAGTTTGCTGTATAAATACTCTGCGAATGGTCTTGCTTCGTCTTCTGATACACCCGATTTGATCAGGTAGTCAAAAACTGCCGACCTTTTTTTGCGTTTATCACCTGGTTTATCTAATATCATGGTAATTGTATCTTGGGTGCCTTGACTTATATCCGTAACCTTTGTGCTGATCTTCGTTTGTGCAGGAACCTGACTTGTTGGAGCTGTTGCAGCAGCAGGAGCCTTATATGCCGGCTGGTTGGGGGCAAGTCCCCTGTATGTATCGCCTGTATTGTAGCCAAGCGACTGCATTACTGACCTGTCCTTTGCATAATTGACCTCTGCCTGAGGATCATAGAATTCCGGTAGTACGTCTTTTATCCTGTCCCAGTTATTCTTAAGTGCAAGAATTGTCGAAGGCTGTTTAATTGCCTTGTCGCTCATGAGATCCTTTATCATAGGGTCTAGGGTCAGATCAAATTTCGTCTTGCCCTGCTGAAGCCTGTAAACCATCTGATCAATCTGTGAAGGCTTGATATAGATCGTTTCTCCTGTGTCGGGAGTGATGAACTCTATGTCTTTATCGCTTGTCTTGGTGCCACGGGGTATCTTCCCGGCGTTGGCCTTCATCGTTGCAGCTATCCGTGCATCCGTTTCTTTCATGTCAAGCTCGGACTGATAACCCATAAGGCTTCTCCTGCGTGAAAAAGCAGTTTCAGCTGCATTAATCTTGGCTGCCTCATTCGCTTTGAGGTTTTCAAACTTTATTCCTTGTACTGCTGCTATATACTCTCGCTGCGCTTTGAGTGCATCAGCCCGATCCTCTCGCTGGGCTTTGAGTTCAGCAGTCTGGTCCTCTCGTGCTTTCTTCTGAGCATCAAGCTGGTCCTGATGCCATTTCTGGGCCTTCTGATATTCTATATCCTTAGTCTTTGTGTTCAAATCCATCATCTTGATCTGATAGGCTTTGCTGTCGAACGTGTTATCGAGAGCATTAAGCCTCGCAGAAGCACCCATTATGCCTGGATTGATGGGTTTCTTGGTAATGGTTGCACCCTTTGCACCTCCAATCCCGTCCGCAAGCAGACGAAAGGCATCACCAAGGGCGTTGGTACGCATGATCTTCTTCTGAGATTCAGCCCTCTGTTGTTTTAGGGCTTCCGCTTTGGCAAGCTCGTCCTTGTAATCGAATAAGGCACTATAAGGGCCTAACTCCATTTGTGTCTCTGTCATCTTCTTGTGATTAAAAAGGTCCGTGAATCCATCGGGTAAGACCTAATCCTATTCCGATTCCAATGCCTATCTTGACGATTATGTTCCAAAGGGTGTGATCCTTTTGGAGTTGAGCTACTTCAACTTTGAGGGCTGCCACTTCCTTTTTCGTGTTGTCCGTTTCAGTGGCTATCTCCCCGATCTTCTTTTCAAGGCTGTCAACCTTGTCTGAAAGAGCAGAAACGTCTATTTTGAGGGACTTCAGTTCATCAAGAACAAACCTTGTGAGCTTCGTCTGTTCCTCCTGAAATAATGCCTGCTGATGGAGTAGTTTTGTAATGCCCTCAAATTGTTCATCATATACATTGTCTTGCAATGACAAAACCCGGCCAATCGCTGCCAGGTCATCAATATTCAGGGTCATTTTTTTCTTTGTTTCCGCTGATATGGGAATATTGTCATATCTGTTTGTCATTTCCTTAGGGGTGTAATGGTTATTGTACTCCTTCTGATTGCTTCCCTGATTGTCACGGAATCATCAACATGCCTGTTATGTCGTTTTTTTTTAATTCAAAATCAATGGACTTGAGGTATTCAAGATATTCCTGTGTCTTTTCGCTATCGCGGAGCAGGTGCCGGCTGAATCCCTGGTGAATAGTCTTAATCGCCTCCGCTTGATCTGTGAGCTGGTAGTGCATATCAATAACAGATCGCTCGATCCGGTTCTGTCTTATGTCTAATCGCTGGAAGTAGAACAGGGATGAATCCCGGAATGACTTAAACGAATCATTTAAGTCATGGACATCGACTTGTATCTGGCTCTTTTCTGCCTTGGCAATATAAACTTTGACAGCAATGGTGCTGATCAGGGTTACTGCTGCAACAATAGCTGAGATTGCACCCCAATAGCCCTTAATCAGTTCGAGAATCCTGTTAAGCTTGTCTTTCATGTTAATTCCCTCTGTTTATATAGTCTCCTGGCTCGAAAGGATTTAGATTTTCATAGTTTCCTGGATTGTAAGGATTTGCAGCGAAATTCTTTCCCGTACCTGATTTGACTGCTTTATTTCCCTTACCTGATTTGAATATACTTCCCAAGAATCCAGTAACCTTTTTGTCAGCCTTATCAAAAGCTCCATCACCGGCTGCCTGAGCGAACCCGATGCCTGCGTTCATTGCATTACCTGCGAAGTTGTCCCAATTTTGCGATTTCTGCTGAAGGTTTGCAGCTTGAAGATTGTCCAGATTTGCTTTTAATGCTTGGTGACGGTAACTAGTGCTGTCCTGTCTTTGTGTTCCCTGGGCTGCAAGACCAGTTACCCTGCTCGAATAGTCGCTTTGTAATGCACTTGCTGTTGCAGCTCTGTACTCGTCAGATTTTCTCCCGATAACGCTGCCCTGCTCAACCTTCTGCATTGCAGCCTTATTGTTATTGCGAAGTATCGAGAGGGTTCCCTTGGCTGCTGCCGTGTCAAGGTAGGGAGTATAGTACTCTTTATCGTACCAGGATTGCAATTCTGACTGTCTATTTTGTAGAGCCTTATCTTGCAGTTTGTTTGCCTTTGCTGAACGCAATGTGCCAAACAGCGAAGCTGCTGCTGATCCTATCGCTAAAGCTTCTCCTATCATGATATATGTCGTTAATTAACTTGATAAACTTAGGCCCTTTGTATTTCCTATTGAGGTTTAATAACCCCCGTTTATGGCTTAATAACCTTATTAATTAAGGCGAATGAATCAATCTTTGTCTGACACATTCATAATCACGACTATGATTAAAAAGAAAGGCAACAGGTACTCAACAGAACAGATGATTGTAGTCCTAAAAATCTATCAGGAAACCAACTTTAATGCAAGCGAGACACATAAGAGGACAAAGGTCAGCAGGGTAGCGATAAAAAAATGGGCCGAGAAGTTAGGTGTTCAGGTTTTCGCAAAGAATCATGTTCAGGAAGTAGTTCACAAGGTTAATGTTGCTATCGCTACAAGGAAAGAAAGGGTAGCAGACAAGCTCAATCAAGCAAAGGAGGACCTGCTTGACCGGCTTATTGAAAGGATTCCGCACACTATCGACCTTCATAGCATCTCTAATGCATTGAAGATCATTCATGAAATAGAGAAAGTGGCTGATGATCCTGATAAGGAAAGCACCGGCGATTCAATCAGTTACATAGAGACAGTTACCAGGCAATTAACAATAAAACCGTAATAAAACCGTAATGAATCAGAAACTATTTGAATTGACAGGCATTGTAAGAAATATTCCCGACAATACCGTACCCGATGGGAGCAGTCAGGAAGTAATCAACCTAAGACCCAGGGATGGGGCATGGAGGCCGGCAGGACAAAAGGTGAGTGAGGCATCTGTGCCAACTGGTGTAATGTTCATCCACAATATAAACGACAACTACAAGGCATACATAGGTGTCTCTCAAAGTTACATGACCTGTTGGTTATATGATAACGGGGTCCTTTCAAGGACAATAACCACAACCATCAACGTAATAGCTGATACATACAGGTTTGCACAGCTTGGAAATGCTGTTGCTATATCGAATTATTCAACAAAAGAGACAGTCTATTTGCTATTTGATGCGGTAACTCTTACTTATACAGTGATTGAAGGTATTGCTGATCTTCCAGACATTCAGGTATCAACCGGGGGGGCAGAAGGGACAAACAGTATTGAAACAGTTACGATCCCTTCAGGGTCAAAGCCTGCTGATTATGTCATACAGGGGACAAAGCTCATTGTACAAAAACAGCCCCTCTATCTTTCAGGGCCGTTACTCCTGAGGTTTGCCTGGGAACTGGTTGACGGTTCCTTCGTAAAACATTCTTCACCGGTATATGTCAGTACCTCGTTCTTTGATTACGTTGGAACGCTTGCTACTTTTAGGTTCAACGGCAGGAGTGTCGTACTCTCAACGAACATGGCAATAGAGGACCGGCAGGCCCTCGCATTAAAATATAAGGGTATCATCAAGTCATTGAATATATATTGCACCCGGATACAGCCTTTGATTGAACATCCGTATTTCATGCCTAAATTTGCCGAGCCTTCAATAAGCGATGAGGTTAATTACTATCTTATTCAGCAACTACCCCTTAGCGATCTTCCTTATTGGCTTACACAGGGCATCATTTATCAGGACTGGTCAATACCTGCGCCATTTACTGATCTTGAAACAAGAGATACTTTGCCGGTAGATAACTTCTCGCATCACAAGCTGTATGGTGATTCCCTATTTGCTTACAATGCCAGACTTTTCCTTGGGGACGTGTCCACCGTTCTTTATAAAGGATATAGTCCTTTGAGCGTTATCAATAAACCAGCATTTGGCGGTTTTGGGCAAGCGTATGAAGTTGGCATTGAGGTTGATATTTCCACACCTGATGGAATGCGAACTGTATTTTCAGGATGGAAGTTCTGTACTTACTATAATCCTGATAACTCTCAACCAAACTTCGTAATTAATAAGTATTTTACTTATCCTGACAGTCGTGCCAACTTGGTCCGATTCTTTGTAAGGTCAGGAGGGGTTATATACCTTGTGCAGACATCAGCAATGTTGGCAGTCAGCCTAAACAACTTCTCATATAAATACAACCTAACTCTTACTATATTAGGAACAACAACTGAATTTCCTGATTTTGTTGGGCCTTTCACGAACTACCCTGTTTCATCACTGACAGTTATTAATAACACATACTATTCAGACAGAAATCGTATCCAGGCAAGCGAACTGGACAATCCATTGTACTTCCCGGCAAAAAACTCTTACAGAGTAGGGAATGGCAAGATCCTCGGCATGGCAACCAACAGCATTGCTCTCTCGCAAGGTCAGTTCGGTCAATTCCCTATCTTCTGTTTCACAAGCGAAGGGACCTGGGCAATGAGTATTGGAAATGGTGATGTCTTGATTGAGACTATCACACCACTCAACAGGGAGGTCTGCAACAGTCCTGCCAGCATCACAATGATTGACGGAGGAACTGTTTTTAGCACTTCTAAAGGCTTGCATATAATAAGCGGAACAACACCAACAGAGATCAGTCAGTCGGCTGAAGGAGCTTATCAGGGACCGCTTGCAGGGTCATCCGTGTACCAGGCTGCAATAAGTAATCCTAACCTTTATCAGATTACGGATTACCTCTGCTCTGCTTCGATGCTTACCTACATACAAGGGGCAAAGATCGGATGGGATTACAAGAATAGGGAGCTAGTAATAAGCAATCCTGCATACAAATACAGCTGGGTGTATTCGCTTCCCTTCAAGACATGGTTTAAGATCAGTCAATCCTTTGACAGGATAATAAGCGATTTCCCTAATACCTACGGATACAAGTCCATATCAGCCGTCACTACAAAGTATAACCTGTCAGAGGAATCATTCTCAGGCCTCATTACAGTACACTTAGAGACAAGGCCTATCAAGCTATCAGCAGGAAGGTTCAAGAAGCTTGTGAGGGCTGTAATCAACGGATTCATATATAACAATGAAGATTACCCCTTCTCTGTAAATGTCTTCGGTTCGCCTGATGCAAGGTCGTGGCACCTGCTCTCTAATTCCAGCTCCTTTGGTTCCAGGACCGAAATGCTGATCGGAAAGGCAACCTTCTCATGTCATTATTACATCATTGTATTCGGGGGCAAAGTGGACGCAGACGCTTATTTCACGGGCATCCAAGCCGCCTGGGATGACACTTTCAATAACAAGCTGAGATAATTGTCAATTTCTGTATATAATCTGTAACAATGAAAAGGCCTGATGATTAGTCAGGCCTTTTTCTTATTCATGTAACATGTTGATATATAGCCGATTACTCGGGGGGTGGGGGGGGGTATTTGCTATGAATACACTGCGAACAAGGTGTTTAATCTCTTTATACCTATCGAACATGGCTTCTCGTTTCAATGCTGACATAGTTAGATATTCCTCGCCTTGTGCGTAATTTGAATATAGGTCGTTTAAAACTTCCAGGTATTCTACCTGATCAATCCCATTCCCGTGAAATTGACCAGCTACTCCACTTTGTTCCCCTTGTGTCATGTGAGTGTTTTTTTTTAAGTTTTTACTGATTGATTCAAATAATCGTGCTTATAGGGATGCTGCCTTTTTTCTGTATGCAGGCTACCTGTATTATGTAATATTACTGCATTGTTTTCAATATAAAAAATCTAAAACAGCTAAATATTATGTTACAAAACATTTTTTCAAGAAGAAGAAAGAGGCAAATACCCCTAGCGCAGTAAGTGATTGCGCTGAATTACTCCCTCATTTCCTTCTCTTTACGGTTCTCGGTCGTTCACTGCCTCGGTTGCTAATCATTTTGTCACAACAGGAACGACATCTCAGAACCTTTTTTTCCAACCTTGTTTTCAAATACATACTGCTATATGCATAGCATCACTCTGATTCTACTATATAGCAGTATGTACACTGCCAGGTGTGAGAATCCGCATCATGCCTCTGTTTCGTCTGTGCAGCACACGTAGGGCAAGCTCTTACCTTCATGTTTGAAGGAAGAACCTGGTCTGGGGTAGTTGCCCAAGACCTGTACACGAACTCGCTCAGGGCATACTGGACTAAGTTGTTCAAGGACCTGCCGTCTCGCTTTGCTATTACTGACAGGTCAGCAAGGAGGGTCTTATGCTCCCTGTCTGGCCTGAATGTTACATGATCTCTAAGCATTATACATAAATACTATTACCATTACCGTTCTCGTAGGCTTCCATCGTCCTGTCTCTGTGACATACAGGGCCTTTCTCCTGTTCATAGTCCTCATAGCTTATCTCCGTGAAGCTCATAGGCCCTTCGGCCCCTTCATAAGCCTCCATTTTCATCTCTTCATATTTCTTACGCCCATTACGCCAGGCCCCTGTATATGAAGTCTCGTACATGTCACAGTCACGGCTGAAATAGGAAAAATAAATAGGCTTGAATACAAGCCTTGCAGCCTTGTCTGTAAGGTAATTGATAAGGCTTCTCCTGTAATGGTAATAGAGGCCTTGGACTTTCTTGCTGAATCTATTTTTCATGATTTCTGTTATTATCCGTAAATAAGCTCGCCTAGGGTTATATACTGAAAAATAACATCTGCATCCTCTGCGTCATAGTCTGCCTCTGCATCAAACAGAAGATTAAGTTCGCACCTGCCATCTGCTTGCATCTTAGCAAAACCAGCATGAAGGCTGTCTAATGACAATTCGCCAATTGCCGACCCATCCGGGTCCTCTATATCATGCACCGGTATTTTCTCGCCTGCCGTGACTGCTGCGAGGATTGATTCCGAGAATGTGCCTTCGTAACTGACCTTCCCGTTTCTCTCAAAGGTCTTGCGGTGCTTGTTTATCGCATCGCATGCTTTGTTGTGAAAGAAATACCAATAATTCGATCCACCTTCGATAGCGCTTACAATCATGTCGCTTAAGACAGATTGATTTACTTTTGTATTAATTGTAATTTCAAGTGCTTCCATGTCGTTGCTGTTTTAATATTAATTAGAGTGTGAATATTGACTTGTCTGTGTTCCAGGCTGCGATATTAAAGGGATCAAACAAGTTCCCTAATAGGTATTTGGCTGTATAAATCTTCACAAGCCTTGAATCAATCTGCATGTCGGTAATGTCATTCAGGAAGTAATACTTCTTGTCAGACATTAATTCCTCCTGCTCATAGCCCTTATAATCCCATCCGTTAACTACTTCGTGGGTAGATTTAAGCACTGCAAAATGTGTGTACTTCCTGTTAACTCTCTGTTTTGCTGCTGTTTCCATGTCGTTGCTTTTTTTAAGTGATTAATTGTACTACGAATGCAGTTTATTATACTACACGATGCAAGTTTTTACTATTTAATATTTGTATTTTACATTTTTTTTATTGCATACAAGCAAAAAAAAGCCGGGCATTGCCCTACTTTAATTGCCTTATTCAAGAGGTGATCAACGATTAATCAGCTGATCAATCGTGTCATCCTGGACAATCGCATACCGGTATTCCTGATGCGAATCCTCACCCTCTTCCAGCATCTCAGCCGGAACCTGCACAAAACTATCAGGGCTTTCTTTCAAAACCCTTGATCTTATTGCAACCTGCTCAATAATCTGAACGAGCTTGAGAGCATCAGCCTCCTGCTCAGTCGGGTTCTCGATTTCCTGTAACCACATTTCAGTGTCGATACAGGTGTCGGCGATGGACTTCATCGCCTCATAAAGAGGATCGCCCCTCTCTATTTTTTCCATTAATGCTGCCTTAGCGAAGCTGCTGAATGTTTTGTAACCTAATTTCCATGCCATCCGGGCGTAGTAATCCCGCTCCTGTTCTGAGGACATGGGGATCTGTGCAAAGTATCTGTCTGCCATTTTAGTATATTTTAGAAGTTATTTTTTTCGTTCATTCCTTTTTGTACAAATTTCATGATTTCATCAGCCATAGAAGCAATATCATCCGTATCAATCCATGTACCCTCACGCCCATCGCTATCGGTTTGCCACGTTCCGTAATCGGAAATGATTTTAATTAGTTCGTCTTTCATATTACTCAGTGTATTTTAGAAGGTTTTTTCCGTTCATTGCTTCAAATGCTTCAGGGCAATCTTCTATATCAAGCTGAATATACTTTGCATAAGCATTTTGACATGTCAAAGAATCTTCTGCCCATATTGCGAAGACATTACCGTCTCGATCATACATAATATCTGCCCACATATTGTCTGAAAATTCAGGCAGTACGATAACCTTAGAGAGCAGATCAAAAGCCTGATCAATATACTTCCCTGCATAATCACCGCAATGGTCGAGAATCATCCGGTTTGAAATTGTACCCGTTGTTGTTTCGATAAGTGTTTTCATGTCTTTAGTTCTTAAGAGATATGTCAAAATCAAGATAATATATCCAGCAGCATATACCATATCCGGTTTTTACTACTCTAACTACATTTTTATAGTTAGACACTTTATCAGTGCTACTATAAACTTTTTTTATTACTGTTGCAGTTGTCATGTCAGTAGTTTTAGTTGGTTTCATATTGCAATGATACAACCTTTATTTGATATATCAATACAGTGTATTGATTATTTTCATTGAAAAGAGTAATTAATCCTTCTCAGCATATTTTCCGCAAGCAGAAAAGAATTTACGATGATCGGAAGCAGGGCCATAGGTGTTCTTGCGAAAGGAGCATTTATAATATTTCCTTGCCGTCTCATTGTAAAACAGGAAGGAACAGGTATTGCATTTCTTCCCCGGCACCTCTCCGTATAATTTGAGCATCGGGTTAATCTTCCAGGAGCCATCCGCATTTCGTATCTGCATCCTGATTTGTTTTTGTGTCTGTGGCTTGCTCTCCTGGGGATGCACAAGGTCCCCAAAGATGTCATAATTCATGTTCGGCATATTTCAGGTATCGTAACTTGATTCCGGTGAATCTTCTTCAATACAAGGTCTACCCTCTCTCTATACTGCTTATTAGTACTATAATGCTTCTCGTATTGTTTACAGGCATTAATTATGTCACAATGCAGCCGGCCAACGTGCCTGCCTGTTGCAGAAGGTCCAAGCTCTTTAATCTGACTGACATAATAGATGTAGACATACCGAGGATCAAGTATCCTGCGTATCCTCGTGCGTGAAAATGGCACTTTCATTACTTCTACGGGAACATCAAACGTCTCTGCAATTACTTCTTCCATTGTCGGAGCGATTGTTTTATCGCTATCTAGTCTAACATTACTCTCGATTCTGCCGGGTGTAACCATTGCGGATTTTATCTCTTTCATATTATTCGTTGTATTATACTGTTAATAGAATGTTGATGTTAAAGGCCGAGTAATTTTACTTCATCTACATGAATCCATACAGGCTTTTTCCTCCCTGGAAGCATCTGCTGTTCGTAGCTGTCCCAAACTTCCTTCCCGAGTTCATTTGTCTTTTTAAGCATGTCTTCGTAGCTGTTTAATTTGACCTTTTTGTCAAAACTTATAAAATCTGCTACCGTAGGAGTGGGATAATGACAATTGTCAATTACATGTGAAACAGCATCGGCTAACCTGGGATCTGTGAATTTGTTTGCCTCAATCCTTTCACGGAGAACATCAAAGAACTGATCGGGAAGATTAGGAAAGGACATTTTCGCCCTTATAATTTGCCTTAGCGTATGAATCTGGGTCAATTCGCCTCTGTAAATACTTATCTCATTCTGATACAATGCCAAGTTTTCGAGCCTGGCTTCTGATGACATCTTCAATAGTACTTCCGTCGATTGCCTTGCTAGCCGATTTAACTTTTCCATTTCTTAGGATTGTATTTATTTCATTAAATTTCGCAACCATTATTGAGGGACTCATGTTTGTTTTTAACCAGTCATCATTGATATTCAAACATTGTCGGAAATATCCCGTAAGACCCTCTAAAACTTCCTCCGAATTCGCCGCCGGATATTTTTCTTTGTATTTTGAAAGAATTTTGGAAATTGCAATACGTTCTTTTCCTCTGTTTAGAATTTCATAGTTTCCATGTTCTTTAACGAAGCGAGACAATAATTGATCAATGAAGTCAGCCGACTTGCTCGGCTCTTCTTTCTTAACATTCTTTAATTCTTCTCCTTCTTTAGTTGTTGTTACTGGCGTGTTCCTGGCGTGTTCCTGGCCTGTTAGTGGCGTGTTAGTGGCGAGTTGCTTATTTTGATAATGCTCATATTTACAGACTGTTAACCGTGTTGTTTTTTGAAGGCCCTCAATGTTGATCATCAAGTCTTTTTTTAATAGAC